>DASYNT010000322.1:0-10716 GCA_036008405.1 Xanthobacteraceae bacterium | reverse complement strand
CAACAGCCGCAACGCTCTCACCGCCATCCGCGACGCCCTGGCACTACCCGCCAGCCAGGCAGCCGGCCCGCGACCAGCCCACACGGGGTGAGTAATTACCATTCGTCGATGTTATCGATTGGCGTTTGCTCTCGCTGTCCGAGGTGCATGAAGAAGCGCTCACAAGCGATTTGGATATCCGAAAGCAGCCGACAAATGTCCGGAGGAAAGTAGAATCTCGCCTCGTCAAGTGTAACGTAGAGGTCTCGAATTTTGGTCGGCTCTGATCCAGCAAGGTCGTGGATAAGCACGATGCGCTCAAGGAGGTCCTTCGTGGCTGCATAGATAGCGTAGCGCTTTTCGAAGAGGTCGAATTTAAGTTTGTCGAGAGCGATGTCACGTTACGAACGTGCGATGCTAGCCTGTGTACGGGCGAATACGATTGTAATACCGGCGGCGATGAATGCCGTGACAAGTGTGACGACAGGGGATGCGAAATCTCTGATTAATTGACACATCGTGTAAATCTTTCCCCTTTCGGTTGTTGGGGTGCCCAGCGCGTAGTGCCAGATACCGACGGGCCGTGACAACGCGCAGCCGCGCGCCTCGAAATCGGCTGCGATTGGCGTCAGTCGCGAGCGACGATACGCTGCGATCGGGACGGGTCCGGCGCCGGCGCGTTCGGCCGGCACCGCCTGCAGGGACGGAAGCCGGCCCGCTCGGCTTCGGCGGCGGTGGCATGGAAAACCACGTTTTCGCGCCGCGGCCGCGCCGCGCAGGATGGCCGGCAATAGACGCCGGTGCTGCTCACCGCACAGAAGAACGCGCCGTCGGCGGAGCGGTCACGCCGCTGCACCGGCTCCCACCGGGCATCATCGTTGGAAAACGCCGCGGGCTCGCCGCGACGCGCGCTTGCATCGATATCCGCGGACAACATGTTTTTGCTCCTTCGCACCCGGGCGATCGGCCGACCGCGCTCCGCCCGTGCTGCCGGAACCGGACGGTCGGCGCCACCCGAAATCCGGATCGCGTGTCCCCGGCACGGTGCGCGTGGCCGCTCAGCGCTGCATGCCGCTGCGCCGTGGAGCCTGCGAAACCGCAGGAGCTGCCCGCGAACGATCCCGAAGCAATCCGATCACATGATCCCGTCATAACGGAACTCGGTGATCATTCCTGTCGCCATATGGTAGAGGTTGTGACAATGAAACCCCCAGCGGCCTGGATTGTCCGCGTCGAAGGCGAAGCGCAGGCTTCCTCGGGGCGGCACCAGGACGGTGTCGCGCACCGCGCCCGCGATCGGGCTGCCGTCCAAAGCGATCACCTGGAATGCGTGGCCATGCAGATGCATCGGGTGGGGCATCATCGTCCGGTTCGTCAGTTCGATCTCGACGCGCTGCCCTTTGCGCAGCATCAATGGCTCGATCTCGGGCCAGTATTGCCCGTTGAGCGCCCATGAATAGGGCCGCATGCTGCCCGAAAACGCGATCCGGTGAACCAGATCCGGCCGGCGTGCCGGCAACGGATCGACCGCGGAGAGTCGCGCTTCCAGCGAATTGTCCAGCACCGGCGCGGGAGCGGTGGCGTCATCGATGCGGGCGACCCGTGCGTCGGCGGTCGCAAGAATGATGCCGGTCCGGGCGCGCCTGCCTTCGACTGCGGCCAGGATCGGGAACGCCCCCGGTCCCGGCACATCGAGCGCGATGTCCAGGCGCTGGGCAATCGCCAGCGGGAACAGGCTGCCGGCCACCGGATGCACCGCATGTCCGTCGACGGCGACGACCTGCCCGGTCAGGCTGCCGAGATCGATCCAAAACTGACTCGACGAGGCGGCGTTGACGACCCGCAACCGCATCCGGGCTCCCGCCGACACGCGGACGACCTCCGGATCGGCCAGGGTGCGATCGTTGGCGAGAAAAGCGTCGTAATCGATGTCGTTCAAGTCCGCCGTCATGCCGCCGGGGATGCTCATGTCGGCCTGGGCCGCCGCCGCAGGCGTCTCGCCGTCTCGCGCCGCACCGCCGCCATTGGCGGCAACCGCTGGGGTTAGCGGCGACGGCACGTTCTCGGTCCGGGTCGCCATGCGCTCCGCCGCCTCTGGCGTCGTGCCGGTGAGCCCGGCCAACAGTTCGGCGGGCGCGCGGAAGCTGAAATCGTGGAGCATCATCACGACATCCTGGCGATCTTCCCGGACTTCGGCGGCACCTTGAACGATGAGAGGCCCGGTCATCAGGCTCTGCTCCTGCAGACCGTGATGGGAATGCATCCAGTATGTTCCCGGGATCGGCTCGAAATCGTAGTGGCGCGCCGTCCCCGCGGGAAGCGGCGGCGTCTGCGGCCAGGGGAAGCCGTCCTGTGTCCAGGGCGGCAATTGCCCGTGCCAATGGATGATGGTCGGCTGATCGATCGCATTGGCGAGATCGACCCGGAAGCGTTCGCCGGGCGCAAGCGTCAGCCCGGATTTGCCGGAGGGCCCGATCAATCCGAAGACGCGCGCCGGCTTGCCGTTGACGTCGATGCTGCGGGTCGTGGCGGTGAGGCGCTGGACATCGGTCGCAGCATTGGCCGAGCGGAACAGGGGTGTCCCCGCCGCTGCAACGGCGATCCCGGAGGTCAGCAACCGGCGGCGGGAAATGGCTGTGGGCATGGATCGGTCTCCCTGATCGTCTTGCGGCGCGCCCCGCCATATTGGAGGCAGCCGCGGGCAACTGGGAGCCTCCAGTTGATCAGATAGTGAACCAGAAGCAAATCCACCCGCATCGCGCTTGTTGCAGCGTTCCGGTGGAGCAGCAACGCCGGTGCCGCACCCACGCGGCGGCGATGCAATCAGGCTTCGCAATTCGGCAAGGCTCGGCAATTCGCAAGGTGTCGCAATTCGATTGCTTGTCGCGGGCGGCTGATTTACCGGTCACGCTGCTGTCCGGTCCCGCCCCGATCGAGCCGATGACCCCCAGGATTCCCGCCCTCGCCGAATTCCGCCGCATCGTCGTGAAGGTGGGCTCGTCCCTCTTGATCGACGCCGCGGCGGGCCGGGTGAAGCAGGCATGGCTCGCCTCCCTGGTGGAGGATGTCGCCTGGCTCCATGGCGAACGGCGCGACCTGCTCGTGGTCTCCTCCGGGGCGATCGCGCTCGGCCGCTCCATGCTCAAGCTGCCGAAGGGGCCGCTCAGGCTCGAGGACAGCCAGGCCGCCGCCGCGGTCGGCCAGATCGAGCTCGCCCGCACCTGGTCCGCCGCGCTCGGCGTGCATGGGCTCAGCGCCGGTCAGATCCTGGTCACGCTCGGCGACACCGAGGAGCGCCGCCGCTATCTCAACGCCCGCTCGACCATCGCAAAGCTGCTGGAATGGCGCGCGGTCCCGGTCATCAACGAGAACGACACGGTGGCGACCAACGAAATCCGCTATGGCGACAACGACCGCCTCGCCGCCCGGGTCGCGACCATGGTGAGCGCCGACCTCCTGGTGCTCCTGTCCGACGTCGAGGGGCTGTACGACGCGCCGCCCGGCACCACGGCCGACGCCCGGCTGGTTCCGGTGGTGGAGCGGATCACGCCGGAAATCGAGGCGATGGCGGGCACCGCCAATTCGGAACTATCGCGCGGCGGCATGCAGACCAAGATCGAGGCCGGCAAGATCGCCACCACCGGGGGAACCCACATGGTGATCGCGTCCGGCCGGATCGAGCATCCCCTGCAGGCGATCGCGGCGGGCGTTCCGGCCACCTGGTTCCTCACGCCGGTCAATCCGGTTACGTCGCGCAAAAAATGGATCGCCGGCTCGCTGGAGCCGAAAGGCATACTGACCATCGACGCCGGCGCGGTGGCGGCGCTGCGCCGCGGCAACAGCCTGCTGCCGGTGGGCGTCATCCGCATCGACGGCCAGTTCGCCCGCGGCGACGCCGTGATCGTGCGCGGCCCCGACGGCGCCGAGATTGGCCGCGGCCTCGTCGCCTACGACGCCGGCGATGCAGAGAAGGTCAAGGGCCGGCCATCGAGCGACATCGTGCTGCTGCTCGGCATCGAAGGCCGCGCCGAGATGATCCACCGCGACGATCTCGCGCTCGGGCGGGGATAGCTCCCGGAACTTCGCGGAGAAGAATTACCCCAACAGCACGAGGCCGATGAGGCCGAGAGTGCCGACGATCAGGCGCCACCAGGCGAACAGCGAAAAGCCGTGCCCGGACACGTAGTCGAGGAAACGCTTGACCACGAACCAGCCGGCAATGAACGACATGATGAAGCCGACGGCGACCACGATGAGGTTGTCGGAGCTCATGTGCCCGCCATTCTTGTAGAAATCATAGGCGAAGGCGCCGACCATGGTGGGCATGGCGAGGTAGAACGAGAATTCGGCCGCCGAGCGCCGGTCGGCGCCGAACAGCATGGCCGACACGATGGTGGCGCCGGAGCGTGACACGCCGGGAATCATGGCCAGGCATTGGCAAACGCCGATGCCCAGATACATCGGCAACGAGAACCCCATGGAGTCGTGGTAGCGCGGCTTCAATTGGAGGCGGTCCACATAGAGCAGCACGCCGGCGCCGACGATCAGGCTGATGCAGACGATCCAGGGGTTGAACAGCACGGTCTTGATGAAATTATGTGCGGCCGCCCCGATGATCGCCGCCGGCAGAAACGCGACCAGCACGCCGATGACGAAGCGGCGCGCCTTGGGGTCGGAAAACATTCCGGTCGCGATCGACAGCAACTTGGTGAAGTAGATCGACAGCAGCGCGAGGATCGCGCCGAGCTGGATCAGGACCGCGAAAGTGTTGCCGAAATCCTCGTCGCCGAATCCGAAAAAGTGTTGCAACAGAAGGAGATGTCCGGTCGAGGACACCGGAATATATTCGGTGAGCCCCTCGACGATACCGAGAAAGGCCGCCTTCACGAGATCGAGAATCATGGGCCCTCCGGGCAAACGAGGATCTCAGGTCCAGCTGCGACCCGATTCGGGTTGCTCGCGCCATGCGCTTTTCGCCCAACCGCGCCGGCCGGGCAAGGGGGGCGCGTCGAGGGCGCCGGCCGGCGAATGCACGCCGCGACAGGCCAAAGCGGGCCCCGATGACCGGCCGGGCTACATCCAGGGCAGGCCCGATTTGATATCATTAAGGATTTGTATACCGTTGCCTCGCGATGGTGATCGGACCATCGTCGGCAACCGGCCCTCATGTTGATCCCATGATGATTCTCTACCACCATCCCTTCTGCCCGCAGTCCCGTTTCGTGCGCATCGCGACCGCGGAATACGGGCTGTCTCCCAGGCTGGTCGAAGAGCGGCCCTGGGAACGCCGGGAAGAGTTTCTCGGGCTCAATCCGGCAGGCGCCACGCCGGTCCTGACCGAAGAAGGCCGGGTCCCGGTGCCGGGCGCCGGAATCATCGCCGAGTATCTCGACGAGACCCGCGGCGCGGCGCTGAGCGGCCACCGGCTGCTGCCCGCCGACATCGACGGCCGGGTCGAGGTGCGCCGGCTGATGAGCTGGTTCAACGACAAGTTCTTCGCCGAGGTGAGCGGCCCATTGTCGACCGAGCGCGTCCTCAAGCGCCTGATCGGATCCGGACCGGGCGGCGGGCCGCCCGAGCCGGACGCGATCCGTGCGGCGCTCTCAAATATCCGCTACCATCTGTCCTACATCGGCTGGCTGGTGGGCACCCGCGACTGGCTCGCCGGCGAGCGCATGAGCTACGCGGACCTCGCGGCAGCCGCGCATCTATCGGTGATCGATTATCTGGGCGATGTGCCGTGGAACCAGGACGAGGCGGCGAAGAGCTGGTATGCGAGGGTGAAGTCGCGCCCGTCGATGCGGCCGCTGCTGCTGGAGAGCTATCCCGGGATCCCCCCGTCCAAGACCTACGCCGATCTCGACTTCTGAGCCCGCAAGGTATCCAAGACCTCAAATCGGCCCTGGTCGAGGCCGCCGCGGCGCTCGGCTTCGATGCCGTCGCGGTGACGCCGCCCGAGGTCTCCGCCCGCTCGCGCGACGGGCTTTCCCGGTTCCTCGACGAAGGCCATTACGGCGACATGGAGTGGATGGCGGCGCGCCCGGAACGGCGCATCGATCCCCGGCTGATGTGGCCGGAGGTGCGCTCCGTCATCATGCTCGGGGTGAATTACGGCCCGGACCGCGATCCCATGGCCGTGCTGCGCACCCCCGATCGCGGCGCGATCTCGGTCTATGCCCAGGGCGACGACTACCACGACGTCATCAAGAAGCGCCTCAAGCGTCTGGCGCGCTGGCTGGCGGCGCAGGCCGGCGGCGACGTGAAGGTGTTCGTCGACACCGCCGCGGTGATGGAAAAGCCGCTGGCGGCGGCCGCCGGCATCGGCTGGCAGGGCAAGCACACCAACCTGGTGTCGCGCCGGTTCGGCTCATGGCTGTTTCTCGGCGCCATCTTTACGACGCTCGAGCTGCCGCCGGATCCGGCCGAAGTCGACCATTGCGGAACCTGCCGGGCCTGCCTCGACGTGTGCCCGACCGCAGCGTTTCCGGCGCCCTACCGCCTCGATGCGCGGCGCTGCATTTCCTATCTCACCATCGAGCACAAAGGCCCGATCCCGCGCGCGCTGCGGCCGCAGATCGGCAACCGCATCTATGGCTGCGACGACTGTCTCGCGGTGTGCCCGTGGAACAAATACGCCCGGCAGGGCCGCGAGGCCAAGCTCGCCGCGCGCGCCGCGCTGCAGGCGCCGGCGCTCGCCGATCTCGCCGGGCTCGACGATCCCGGCTTTCGACGCCTGTTCGCCGGGACTGCCATCAAGCGCACCGGGCGCGACCGCTTTCTGCGCAACGTGCTGATCGCCATCGGCAACAGCGCCGACCCCGGTCTCGCGACCCACGCCGAGCGGCTGCTGGCCGATCCGGCACCCTTGGTGCGCGGATCAGCGGTATGGGCATTGTCGCGGCTGATGCCGCCCGTCGCTCTCGCGGCGCTTGCGGCGAGACACCACCACGCGGAACCCGACGCCGCGGTCCGCGAGGAGTGGGCCTGCGCCCTGGCGTAGCCGCGCGCTTCGGCCGAGCGCGGGCACAACTTTTGCCAATTCGGCAAAAAAAGTTAGCAATATCAACGCCAGCATGGCGAAAGTCTCCACTACACGGCGTTGGTGGGACGCGAGCGATCTTTCCGGGCGCGGTGATTCGTGGCGGCGGCTGTGGCGGAAGATCGAGTTCGAGTTGCCGGACCAGAATTTTCTGTTCGGCGGTGAGTTTCGGTGTAACGGCTGAGGATCAAGGTGCGGCCGTCGCGGTCGGTTCCAGAACTCGGACGACCGGACAATGTGTTGCAGTCGTGACAGCGACTCGCTCGTAGAAACTCGAAGGAGCCCGCGTGAACACCCTGCTCTGCCTCGGCTTCGGTTATTCCGCCCAGCATTATGCGGCGCTGCACGGCGGCCGGTTCGACCGCATCATCGGCACCACCCGCAGCACCGCCCCTGCGGCGGAGGCACGGCGCTTCGGCGGACATGCGGTGGAGATGGTCGTGTTCGACGGCCAGACCGCCGCGCCCGCCCTCGTCGACGCGGTAAGACAGGCGAGCGTCCTCCTGGTGTCGATTTCGCCCGCGGACGGGGGCGACCCGACGCTGGCCGTGCTGAAGGCGGCCATCGCCGCGGCGCCGCGGCTCGTTTCGATCGTCTATCTCTCCACCATCGCCGTCTATGGCGACCATGCCGGCGCCTGGATCGACGAGGACACCCCGCTGACGCCGGCGCTGACGCGTGCCGAGGATCGCATCGCTGCCGAGCGGGCCTGGCAGGCGCTGGGCGCGGCGCGCAACCTGCCCGTGGCAGTCATCCGCATCGCCGGCATCTACGGACCCGGCCAGAACGCATTGGAAACCGTGAAGGCGGGCCGCGCCCGGCGCATCGTCAAGCCGGGGCAGGTGTTCAACCGCATCCATGTCGGCGATCTCGCCGGGATCATCGACGGTGCCGTCGCGCTCGCCGTGTCCCGCTGCGCCGGCGGCATCTTCAATGCCGCCGATGACGAGCCGACCGCGCCGGGCGACCCCATCGTCTACGCCGCCGGCCTGCTGGAGGTCGAGCCGCCGCCGGAGATCGCTTTCGAGGACGCGAAGAAAACGATGTCGCCGTTCGCCATCAGCTTCTATGGCGAGAGCAAGCGGGTGCGCAACGCGCGCATCAAATCCGTGCTCGGCGTCACGCTGCGCTATCCGACCTATCGCGAAGGCCTGCGGGCGCTGGCGGGGAAGGACGCCGAGTGAACCGATTTTGGCGGTTCGATCCCATTCTACAGTGTGGAGAACGGCGGCTCGCTTCTAACCCTCCCTTAATTTTGGCCTGCTACGCCCTTTCGCGGCGTGTTCGCCGGAATTTGCCGAGGGCCAGGGCATGGGCGCGATGCTCGAGCAAATACGGAGCGGCGACTGGGTCACCCGCGAGCGCATGCGCCTCGTCGCCATCGGCCTATTGATCGCCTATGCCGCCGGCCTCGCCTATCTCGCTGCCACCGCAAACGGCCTCAACGACGCCAGCGGCCGCCCGCTCGGCACCGACTTTGCCAATGTCTACGCGGCCGGCACCCTGGTGCTGGACGGCCTGCCGCAGGCGCCGTTCGATCCGGCAATGCAATATGCCCGCGAGCAGGCGATCTTCGGCGCCGCGACCCCGTTCTATGGCTGGCACTATCCGCCGTTCTTCCTCCTCGTCGCGGCGGCGCTGGCGCTCATGCCCTACAAGCTCGCTTTGCTGGCGTGGCAGGGCGCAACGCTGGCGCTCTATCTCGCCATGCTGCGGGCGATCGTGGTCGGCGGTCTCCCTCCCCCAGAAAGGGGGAGGGGTGGGGGGGTGGGGAGGGGGTCGCGGGCGGCAGGCACGGCGCGTACGGTGAGTCGGCGGCCCCCCTCCCCACCCCTGCCGCTGAAGCAGGGGGAGAGAGCAGCCGGCGTCGCAGAAGCGATGCATGGACAGTGCCCGATCCGCTGTGGCTCGTCCTCGCACTCGCCTTTCCTGCCGTGTTCGTCAATCTCGGCCACGGCCACAACGGCTTCCTTACCGCCGCCTTGATCGGCGCCGCACTGGTGAACCTCGACCGCCGGCCGCTGCTCGCCGGCGTGCTGCTCGGCCTCCTCGTCTACAAGCCGCAGTTCGGTATCATGTTCCCGCTGGTGCTCGCCGCCACCGGGCGGTGGCGCAGCTTCGCCGCGGCCGCGGCGACCGTCGCCGGGCTGGCGTCGGTCACGACGCTCGCCTTCGGCATCCCGGTGTGGGACGCGTTCCTGGCCTCGACGCATTTCACCCGCACCATCGTGCTCGAAGCCGGCGAGACCGGCTGGGAGAAGATCCAGAGCGTGTTCTCGGCGGTGCGGATGTGGGGCGGCCCTGTCGTGCTCGCCTATGCCGTGCAGGCCGCGGTCACGGCGATGCTGGCGGCGAGTTTGGTGTGGCTGTGGCGTGCCCAGGTCGATTTCCCGCTCAAGGCCGCGGCCCTGATCATCGCCGCCCTGCTCGCGACCCCCTACAGCCTCGACTACGACATGACGGCGCTCGCCCCGGCCATCGCCTTCCTCGCCGTCGACGGATTGCGTCGCGGCTTTACACCATACGAGAAGTCGGCGCTGGCGGCATTATGGATCGCGCCGCTGGTCGCCCGCAGCATCGCCCAGGCGATGCTGGTGCCGGTCGGCGTGCTCGCCATGGCTGCCATGCTCGGCGTGGTCCTGCATCGCGCCGCACAACAGGCGCAGCCATTCGCGCGATGGCATCCGTCCCGGCATCCCGCGGGCTGAAGCATGTTTTCCGCGCACCGCAGGCGTTTTGGACAATATTATTCGCAGGTGCCGCCGCGCGGCGGCACTCCCCTGCCGCTACCGCAGCGCAATGCGCGGCAACGCCGCAGTGCAGGGCCGCATTGAGGTCGCAATCAGCCTCATAGTGGCGACGGGCCGGATCGATCCGGCGATTGCTTGTGACGCGAAAACAACGTCTGTTTGGAATCGCGAAACGACTCTTGTGAGTCGAGGATGCCGCCCCATCTGTCGGGGACGGGGCTCTCACGAAACGGCATGGCGGGAGCGGACATGTTGACGCTC
Source organism: Xanthobacteraceae bacterium (assembly GCA_036008405.1). Lineage (GTDB taxonomy): Bacteria > Pseudomonadota > Alphaproteobacteria > Rhizobiales > Xanthobacteraceae > JAJPKK01. The sequence continues at coordinate 687 of DASYNT010000322.1, read as the reverse complement.
TATTCGATGCAGCGGTCGGGCAATTGCTACAAGGTGCGGCTCGCGCTCGCGCAGCTCAGGATTCCCTACCAGCTCGTCGAGATCGATATCCTGCGCGGCGAAACCCGCACGCCCGATTTCCTCGCCAGGAATCCGAGCGGCCACGTGCCCCTGCTCGAAGCCTCGGCCGGGCGCTTTCTCCCGGAGTCCGGGGCGATCCTGTGGTACCTCGCCGGCGGCTCGCCGCTGGCGCCGGAGAGCCGCATCGACCGCGCCGAGACGCTGCAATGGATGTTCTTCGAGCAGCACAGCCTGGAGCCCTATCTCGGCGCCGCGCATTTCTGGCTCGGCCTCGTCAAGGGCGGGCGCGAGCTGCAGATGCATGCGGTCGAGGAGTGGATGGAGCACGGCTATGGTGCGCTGGGGGTGATGGAGAAGCATCTCGCCACCCACCGCTTCTTCGCGGCCAACCGCTACACCATCGCCGACATAGCGCTGTACGGCTACACCCACATCGCCAACGAATGCGACTTCGACATCACCGGATTTCCCGCGATCCGCGCCTGGCTCAAGCGCGTCGCCGAGCAGCCCGGCCACATCCGGATGGACTGGCATCCCGCGGCGATGGCGATCGCGGAGTGAGGGGGGCATTTATGCGGTCACACACTCGCTGTCATCGCCCGGCTTGACCACGGCTTGACCAGGCGA
>DASYNT010000321.1:0-1967 GCA_036008405.1 Xanthobacteraceae bacterium | reverse complement strand
TGCGGTATACCGCGAAGTCGGTCCTTCATACCGAGGCGTCAATCCGGAGGGCACCAAACGTTGGATCGAGATCGAAGAGCACGCGCAACAGCCCGGCGCGCCGTCCCAGCCGCTTCGAACGCCGAACACCTTCGCCAAGCTTTCCACTGTCACGATGCCGATCCTCGTCATGGCGGCCGACGCCGATCTCCTGGCGCCCCCGACGCTGATGCGCACCTGGGCGGCCCATCTGAAGAGTTACGAGTGGGCCACGGTGCCCGATTCCGGCCACGCCATCGCCTGGGAGCATCCCGATGTGTTCAACGAAAAGGTGCTGGGTTTCGTAAAGGCGCATTGATTTCACCGCGAAGTCACCTGCGTGTTGCAGCGCCTATTCGGGAGAGCCATCACGTGACCCGTTGCCGTCCCCAAGCCTGCCGAGGGGCACGGCTGCATGGTCGGCCGCACAGGTGTCGAGGGAGGCCGGCAACCTTTTCGGGATCATACGTATGGCCGGTGCAACACCGGAAGCGGCCGCGTGAAGGTCGGGCGTCCCCGCCTGAGGCCGAGCACGGGCTGCGCTAGTTCGGCGACCGCCGCGGCAGGGTCCGCGCAGTCGAGCACCACGACATCGGCGGGATGGCCGATCGCGATACCGTAGAAATCCAGATTCATCAGCCGCGCCGGTGACGTGGTGACGAGGTCGAAGCAGGCCGTGAGCTCACGTGCGGTCCCGGCACGCGCCGTGTTCGCATAGAGGTTGGCCATGCGGATCAGCGAGCAGTCGCCGAACGGCGTGAATGGATTGAGCACATTGTTCGTGGCCAGCGAGCAGGTCACGCCGCGACTCGCCAGAACGTGCGCCGGAGCCACCCCGCGCGGGACGTTGTAGCTGTGCGCGCCCCCCATCAGGAACAGATCCGTAGCCGGCAACACGGTCACGGCGACGCCGGCGTCGGCGAGACGGCGGGCGACGACGTCGAGCGCGTCGGGCGCCAGTGCCGACAGCTTGGTGACATGCCCGACCGCCACCCGCCCACCGCGGTGGAATTTCTCGGTGACGCGGCAGACTTCGTCGAGATGCATCCAGCTGGGATCGAGGTCGAAGTCGAGATGAAAATCGACGTCGAGGTCGAACCGCTCGGCCAGGGCGAAGATGCGCGCGATCTGGCCATAGGGATCGCTGTCCGTGTAAGGACAGCCCCCGATCAGATCCGCCCCGGCGGTGCAGGCTGCGACCAGCAGGTCCTCGGCGCCGGGATCGTTGAGCAGGCCCTCCTGGGGAAAGACGCAGATCTCGAGATCAATCGCCCAGGCATAATCCGCCTTGAGCCTGCGGATCGCGTCGAATCCCTTGAGCCCGATGCGGGGGTCGATCTCGACATGGGTGCGCATGTGGGTGGTGCCCTGGACGATCGCCCGTTCCAGGGTGCGCTGGGCCCGGGCGTAGATGTCGTCCTCGGTGAAGGCGGCCTTCGCCGCCGCCACCGCGGCGATCGCTTCCTGCAGGGTACCGCGCTCGCAGCGGCAGCGATCCCAGATGCAGGACTTGTCGAGATGAATGTGGGTGTCGACGAAGCCCGGAAACGCCAGCCGGCCGTCGAGCGGCATGGCGCGGGCATCGCACTCGATATACGCGGCGATCGCGGCGATGCGCCCGTCGCTGATGCCGATGTCGAGCTGGCCGTCCCTCCCGGCGATCCGGGCCTGGCGCAGCACGAGGTCGAGCGACATGGGCGATCCCGTTGCGGGTACGGGGACAGGTGGACCCTAGAATGCGATCTGCGTGCGCATTCCAAATGCATTATATACTGACCCCGCATTGTTCGCCACCAGCGGGGTCGTCTGGGTAACGTCAATTGTTCTGTGTCAGCAGGAAGGGGGTGCTGAGGCCCTGTGACTTGTTTTCGTGGGTGAAGACGGCGAACAGGATGCGGTCCATGGATGTGCGGTCCTGGAAAGTTCCCATGGGCCTGGTGCGCCGCCGT
>DASYNT010000320.1:0-12242 GCA_036008405.1 Xanthobacteraceae bacterium | reverse complement strand
ACGCGCTGGCCATCGGGCGAGAAGCGCGGCGAGAAGCTCATGCCGGGGAAGTTGCCGACGATCTCGCGCTGGGCCGTCTCGATATTGAGCAGATAGACCCGCGGCTCGCTCTGGCCGAACGACATGTAGGTGATTTCCTGGGTCGACGGCGAGAACCGTGGGGTGAGCACGAGGTCGTCGCCGCGGGTGAGGTAGCGCAGATTGGCGCCGTCCTGGTCCATCAGCGCGAGGCGCTTGACCCGGCGCTCCTTGGGCCCGGTCTCGTCCACGAACACCACGCGGCTGTCGAAATAGCCCTTTTCGCCGGTCAGCCGCTCAGAGATCGAGTCGGAGATGATGTGGGCGATGCGGCGGAAATTGTCCGGCGTGGTGAAATATTGTTGGCCGTTGAGCTGGGAGCCGGCGAGCACGTCCCACAGCCGGAACTCGGCCTTGAGGCGACCGTCGGCCTGCCGGGCAATGCGCCCCGTCACCAGCGCTTGGGCGTTGATGGCGCGCCAGTCGGCAAACCGTGGCGCCACGTCGGTATTGGTGATTTTCTCGATGAAGGCGGCCGGATCGATCGGCACGAACAGCCCGCTGCGCTTGAGATTCCCGTTGATGATCTGGGAGATGCCGCGGGCCGCCTCGCCGTCCGCCGGGCTGCCGGCGAGGAAATCCGGTAGCGCGATCGGCACCGGCTGCACATTGCCTTCGTTGAGCTCGAGGCGCAGGGGCGCCGCCTGCGCCGGACGACCGCACAGGGCGGCGACGCCGATTCCGGCGGCGCCCAGCCTCAACGCATGGCGGCGGGTCAATGGCAGGTTCGAAACGTGCAAATTGCGGATGGGTGCATCGTGCATGGTGGAACGTCCGATGTCGTTCGGGCTTGCAATCAGCCCCCGAACATTTCGCTGTTGAATTTGACTTCGACCTCCTGCCACGCCTCGTATTTCGCGGCCGGAAGCCGGAACGGTTGACAGCCCACGACAGCTCGCATGGCGCTTTCAACGGCGACCTGGAACAGTGGGCTCGATACGCGATTCACAAGAACCGGCTGACCGGATACGGAGCCGTCCCGGTTGAGCGAGAATTGCAAGACGACCGAAAGGTCCTTGGCATCCACCACTCCTACGGGCGGATTCCAGCACCGCTTCAGCTGCGCTATCAGCGCATTCAGTTCATTCGGCGACAATTGCGGCGCATTAGCGGTCGAAGCGCCCAGCGACGGCGTCGGATTGAGCATCGATCCGGTCACAACCTGGCGCTGCGGCGCCCGCTTGTCCAGCAGCGCGGTTTCGATCCGGTTGACGTCGAACTTGTTCTCTTCGCGCTTCTTGGCCTCTTCGCGCTTGCGGGCTTCCTCGCGTTTACGAGCCTCTTCGCGCTTCCTGGCTTCCTCGCGCTTCTTGGCCTCTTCGCGTTTCTTTGCCTCCTCCTTCTGCCTCGCCTGTTCCAGCGCGAGGGCGTCGGCGATCGGATCAGGCTCGGGCTTTTGCAGCGACGGATCGCTCTGGGCCTGAGGCGGGGGTGGAGGCGATTTCTGCTCCGGCGGAGCCGGCTCCGGCTTGGGTTCGGGCGGGGACGGCGGCGGCGTCATCGACGCCATCTTGACGGGCGGCTTGTCGACCGCCTTGGCGGTCGGGTCGTCCGGCGGCGGCTTGGTGTCGCCGAGCTTGTCCGCCATGGGGATGGAGGCTTTCGGCGCCGCCTTCGAGCCGGCCGTCAACTGGGACAATTCGCTCGCCGAAATGATATCGACGGCCACCGATTCGGCCGCTGACTTTTCGAGCGGCCTCGCCGCGAACGAAACGAAGCCCACCCCGAGAATCAGGGCGTGCGCGATCGCCGATATCGTCCAGTCGGTCTTCATCCCCCCGTTCACTGCCCCCGTTCACTGCCCCTGCTCGACTTCGGTGACCAGGGCGACCCTGCGGAACCCGGCCGAAGACAGCCGCCCCATCACCCGCATCACCGTGCCGTAATCCACCTTGCGATCGCCGCGGACGTATATGCGCTCGTCGAAGCCGCCCCGCGCGCCGGTCACCGCGGTGAGCTTCGCGACGAGGTCGCCGACCGGGATTTCGCTGTCCTGCAGGAACACCTTGCCGTCGAGATTGACCGAAATGGTCAGGGGCTTGCGGTCCTGATCGAGGTTCTTGGCCTGGGTCTGCGGCAGGTCGATCGGCACGCCCACCGTGAGCAGCGGCGCCGAGACCATGAAGATGATGAGCAGAACCAGCATGACGTCGACCATCGGCGTCACGTTGATCTCGCTCATGACGTGGCGGCGGCGATGCCGTCGCCTGCCGACCGAGCCGCCTGCCCCCGCGAGGCCCATTGCCATGCTGCAATCCCCCTACCCGCGTTCGTCGATCTGACGCGACAGAATGGCCGCGAACTCGTCGGCGAACCCCTCCAGGCGTTGCGCCTGCTTGTTCACCTCGGAGCTGAATTTATTGTAGAAAATAGTCGCCGGTATGGCAGCGACGAGCCCGATTGCGGTCGCAAACAGCGCCTCGGCGATGCCCGGCGCGACCACCGCCAGGGAGGTGTTCTTCGACGCCGCGATCGACTGGAAGCTCGTCATGATGCCCCAGACCGTACCGAACAGGCCGATGAAGGGGCCGGCCGAGCCGACCGTCGCCAGCACCAGGAGCCGGTTCTCCAGCCGTTCGATCTCCCGGGTGATGGTGACGTCCATCACCTTCTCGATGCGCATCTGCAACCCGGCGAACGACCGCGCCTGCCCCTCCAGGCTGCGCTTCCATTCGCGCATGGCGGCGACGAACAGCGCCGCCATGGAGTGGTTCGGCCGCGACGATATGCTGCGGTAGAGTTCCTCCAGCGACTGGCCCGACCAGAATGCCTGCTCGAAACGGTCCATCGCCCGGGAGGTGCGCGTAAACAGGATGATCTTGTCGACGGCGATCGCCCACACCCATACCGAGCACACCAGCAGCCCGATCATCACCCCCTTGACGATCCAGTGGGCCTGCAAGAACAGCGTCAGCAATGAAAGATCGGAAGAAGTCAGCGGCAGTGCCGACTGCGCCACCTCGGGCATGGAGCATCCTTTCGACCAGGCACGCGGGAATACGCGCCGCAGGAGTTCCGAACCGATCGCGCCGGACCCCACCGGTCCGCCGAGCCATCGGGCTTTGCGCGAATTCGTCCTGCCGCTGCCGGCCCAGACGAGTTCATCGCCAAACATGTCCAAACTTGGGCGACTTCGACCCGAGCCATAACGCGACACCTGTGGTTAATGTCGGGTTAGCGCACCAGCAAGAAGGCCGTGAGACGGGCGAGAAGCAGCGTGCTTGTCGGCGTACCGCCGGCACTGACGCCCGAAAGTCGAAGCCGACGGGACGCAAAGTCTTCGATTCGGCCGCGTGGCCTTCAATCGGAGCGCCAAAGCTTTTCAGGCGAGCTCCGGAACACCATAAAACGCCGAGGCCGCCCGCGGGGATCGCGGACGGCCTCGACCTTCGATTTGGTTCGACGCGGGCTCAGGCTTGCGGAGAGGCCTGTTCCGGCGGCCGGTTGCGCCGTTCCGCCATGAACTGGTCGAACTCGGCCTTGTCCTTGGCCTGGCGCAGCCGCTCCAGGAAGTCGCGGAACTCGCGCTGCTCGTCCTCGAGGCGCCGCAGCGTCTCGGTGCGGTATTCGTCGAAGGCACGGTTGCCGCTGGAGCGTTGATAGCCCCACCAATCGCCCCGCCCTTCCATATGTCCCTGCATGTGCCCGCGCATGCGATCCATCTTGTCCTGCAGGCGTTCCATTTTGCGTTGCCAGCGATCACCATGATACCCGCAACCCATTCGTCCGCTCCCGATGATGAATGCGAGGACCATGAGTCCGACCGGCCACCACACCATGAAACCGAGGATCATGAGCAGGATCCAGGCTGGCCTTCCTAACTCGTCGAGCTTTGCAACGATCGGCATGATGCCCTCACCATTGTCCAGATTGCACGTTCCAGATTGTGAATGTTAATCACATTCACATAGGTAGGAGAACCGGGTCCGACTGTCAAGAGCCGGGCATAAAACACCACCCGCTCGGCGAATCCCGATAACGCGTAGGCGGAATAGCGCAGCGTATTCCACCGGTTGGCCCTGGGCGACACGGCCCGATAGGCTGCGCTGTCGCGCCCGACATCGCATCGGCTCACGGCGTAGCGGTCGCGCCTTCCGGCAATCCCAGCCCGCGCAGATAGACCAGCATGCCGGCCTCCAGGAGTTCCTCCGGCGGCATCGGCAGGCGCCGCCGGCCGGCATCGCCGCGGCCGAACAACGACGCGATGCCGTGGGCGAGTGACCACACATGCAGCGCCACCATGAAGGCCGGCGGCCGCCGTGCTGCAGGGACTTGCGCGACCAATCGCTCCGCGGCGGCGCGGAGCACCGCGAATGCGCGCTCGCCGGGGTCGCGCAACTCCTGGCTCACCTCGATCGGAATGCCGGCCTCGAACATCGCGGAATAATAGGCGGGCTCGCTGCGGGCGAACTCGAGATAGGCCCGGCCGAGGCGCTCGAAGGCGGTGAAAGTGTCGGGCATGCCGTCCTTCCAGGCCGCCACCACCGCCGCCTCGAACAGCTCGAAGCCACGCCGGGCGACGTTGGCGATCAACTCCTCGCGGTCGCGGAAATGCCGGTAGGGCGCCGCCGGGCTGACCCCGGCCGACCGCGCCGCCTCGGCGAAGGTGAACCCGGAGGGCCCCTTCGCCGCGATCAGCTCGAGCGCCGCCCGAATCAGGGCCTCCTTGAGATTGCCGTGGTGATAGCCACGGGGCGGCTGGTCGGATTTCCAAATCATGTGAAGGGCTTTTACATGAACTCGGCCCCGGCGTCGAATACGGCCGCACGAGCGCGTCGTGGCGACGCCCCCTCCCGACGGTCGCGGTGACGCGGCTGTCCGGCCGATCGCGGCTAAAAATACCAGGCGATGACGGCCTTCAATTGGCCCGCGTGAATGAATGGCATCGCGAGCACCGCCTTCATTCCCGCGGCGGCGGCGGAACGTCCGGGCGCAGAAGGATCGTCGGCGCAATTGTCGAGCAAGGCCGGAATGCCGGTGAGCCACACCCGACCGATAATGCCGTCCCGCTTGCCGATCCTGGTGTTCTGGTGGTCGATCGCGAGCCGGGTGTTCTGGTCGCAATCGCCCGAATGAAAAACCAGGGCATCGTGGGCTGCGTTGGGAATCCAGATTTCCAGGCGACGCGCGATCGGCGTGTCGAGCGCCGACAGAAAAGTCACGACCCAGGTGTGACCCGAAGCGTGAAGATAGGGTATGCCGAGCCCTCTGTTGATGCCGATCTCCGCCGCCTGTTGCGATCGCAGAAAGGATTTGGAATTGAGCAGATCCTTCTCGATCGTCGGCATATTGGCCTTCCAGGCCCGCCCCGGCAGCCCGTAGCCACGGGGGAATTTGGTGTGCTTCGCGTTGAATTCGAACGTGTCCGCCGCACCGAAATATCCGTCGGCCAGCCGCAGATCGTAGGATTCGTCGAGATCGCCGTGCCACAGCTCGATGGCGCCGACATGGGCGTCGCCGCCGCCGCAAAACAGCACCATCACCGCCATCAGGAAATCGCCGGCGAAAATCGGCATGGCGACGCCGCAGGTCAGGCCTGCGGCCTTTGCCGCCGCACCGCGTTTGAAATGAGAATCGTCGAATTTGGTCATGATGACCGGATGGCCGGCGGCCCACGCCCAGCCGGGCAAACCCTCATCGAAGCCGAAGCGCATCCCTCGGCTGGCCGACCGAAATTCGCCGAGCGGCCCGTAAAGCCCGTCGCCGAATTCGAGCTGCGTGCGATCCTTGGTCGGAACCCAGATTTCTGCGATCCGAATGAAGGTCTTCATCCCGGGCTCCGATCGGTCGGCATGTGCCCCAATCGGAAGAACACCTTGTCGATCTCGGCTCACGAAGCCCGACGCCTCCAAAACTCTTTCGATGAAATGACACCACGCGACCCAAAAAATGCAATCCGCTTCCATGATCTAGTTTTTTGCAGAGTGATCGTGAAATAGGCGCCAAACGCCTGCGAAATAGCCGTCGAGCGAAACACTCGGCAAGGCTCACGGCGGCCCTTCCCCAATCCTCTCCTGGTCCGCCCGCATCGCCAGGCGCAGCGGCTTGGGGATCGGCCGGGCGCGGCCGCCGCAGACGAAGGCGACGCGCACATGGGCCTCGAGCAGCAGGTCGTCGCCGCGCGTGACCTTCTGCAGCATGGTCAGCGAGGCGCCCTTGACCACTTCGGGAAACGAGGTGACGAGGAGCACGTCGTCCATGCGCGCGGGTTTGAGGAAATCGATCGTCATCGAACGCACCACGAAGGCAAACCCCGGCGCCTCCGCGAGCGCCTCCTCGTACAGCGCGCGGTGGTCGGCGCCGATCAGGCGCAGATAGTTGGTCCGCGCCCGCTCCATGAAGCGCAGGTAATTGGCGTGATAGACGATGCCGGTGAAATCGGTGTCCTCGTAATAGACGCGCACCGCCATGACATGGCGGCCGTCGCGAATCTCGCCGTCGAGGGGAACCTGAATCATCGCCTCACGGTGATAGCGCTCTCACCCCGTTCGCGCCAAAGGCGGCGACGGCTGCGGAATATCCATTTTCCATTCCCTGGCCGCCTCGAGCCATGAGGCGATGGCCTCCTGCACATTCTTCAGGGCCTCTTCCGGCGTTTCACCGTCGGAGATGCAACCGGGCAGGTCGGGTACGGTGGCGAGATAACCGCCGCCGTCGCCGTCTTCCAGGCGCTCGATGCGGATGGAATATTCGAGTTTCATCAACGGCCTCCACAGCCATCAATATAATGCACCAGCTTGCGAATGTAGACCGGCTTGAGGATTGGCGCGCATGCGTTCCAAGAGGTCGGTGGGCATCAGTCATCCTCGCCCTGGCCGAACAGGCCGAACTGTGCGGGGTCGCGGCTCGGCTCGGCGAGGCCGAGATGGCGGAACGCATGGCCGGTCAGGAGGCGTCCGCGCGGAGTGCGCTGGAGGAAGCCCTGCTGGATCAGGAACGGCTCGATGATCTCCTCGATGGCGTCGCGCGGCTCCGACAGCGCCGCGGCGATGGTCTCGACGCCGACCGGGCCGCCGCCGTAATTCACCGCGACCGTCGTGAGATAGCGCCGGTCCATGGCGTCGAGGCCGCAGGAATCGACCTCGAGGGCGACGAGCGCGTGGTCGGCGACCTTGCGGTCGATCGACGCCGCATTGCCGACCAGGGCGAAATCGCGCAGCCGCCGCAGCAGCCGGCCGGCGATGCGCGGGGTGCCGCGGGCCCGGGTCGCGATCTCGTTGGCGCCGTCGGGCGTCACCCCGACGCCGAGCACGCGGGCGCCCCGGGTGACGATCAGCTCGAGCTCCGCGGTGGTGTAGAAATTGAGCCGGACCGGGATACCGAAGCGGTCGCGCAGCGGATTGGTGAGGAGGCCCGACCGCGTCGTCGCGCCGACCAGGGTGAACGGGGCGAGGTCGATCTTGACCGAGCGCGCCGCCGGCCCCTCGCCGATGATGAGATCGAGCTGGAAATCCTCCATGGCGGGATAGAGGATCTCCTCCACCGCCGGATTGAGCCGGTGGATCTCGTCGATGAAGAGGACGTCGCGCTCCTCGAGATTGGTGAGCAGCGCGGCGAGATCGCCGGCCTTGGCGATCACCGGGCCGGAGGTCGAGCGGAAACTGACCCCGAGTTCGCGGGCGACGATCTGCGCCAGCGTCGTCTTGCCGAGGCCGGGCGGACCGACCAGCAGCATGTGATCGAGCGCCTCGCCGCGGCTCCTCGCCGCCGCAATGAAGACCCCGAGGTTGGCACGCGCCTGCTCCTGGCCGATGAATTCGGCGAGCCGCTGCGGCCGCAGCGAAGCCTCGGCCGCGTCTTCCTCGCGGTGCTCCGCGGCGACCAGGCGGGGCGGAGGCGGCGGCGGAATCTTGGGGGCCTTCACCTGGCCAGCTCCTTGAGGCCCTGCCGGATCAGCCGCGCCGTGTCGGCGCCCTCACCGGCTTCGCGCAGCGCGGCAGCGATCGCCGCCGCCGCCTGGGGCTGACCATAGCCGAGATTGACAAGCGCCGAGACCGCGTCGAGCACCGGCTGCGGCGCGCGCCGCTCGTCCAGCGCGCCGGCGAGCCGCGCCAGCCCCGGATCGACGGCGGCAAGGGCCGGCGCCTTGTCCTTGAGTTCGGTGACGATGCGCTCGGCAACCTTGGGGCCGACCCCGGGGGTGCGGGTGATGGTCGCCTTGTCGCGCGTCGCGATCGCCGCGGCGAGATCGGCCGGCTTCAGGGTCGACAGAATGGCGAGCGCGACCTTGGTGCCGACGCCCTGCACCGTCTGCAGCAGCCGGAACCATTCCCGCTCCACATTGGAGAGGAACCCGAACAGGCGGATCTGGTCCTCGCGGACATGGGTCTCGATGGCGAGGTCGACCGCCTCGCCCGCCGCCGGCAGCGCCTGCAAAGTGCGCGCCGAGCAATGAACGAGATAGCCGACGCCATGGACGTCGAGGATGACGAAGTCCTCGCCGTGGCTGTCGATCACGCCCTTGAGCTTGCCGATCATCGGGGTACCGGTCCGCGAATGATCGCTTCGATTCGCGAACGGCTCCTTTTGCTCCCTCCCCCGCTGGGGGGGTTGGTTTGGGTTGGGGGCTCTTGCAGCGAGGCCGTATGTTCGAATTGCCCCCTCCCTGCCCCCCCGCTTGCGGCGCTTGCGGAGGAGGGGATCGCCGCCCGCCGCACGGCGCTGTGCCGATGATGGGCATGGGTGATGGCGATCGCCAGCGCATCGGCCGCATCATGGGTCTGCGGATCGGCCTTGGGCATCAGCACCCCGAGCATCATGCGGATCTGGGCCTTGTCGCCATGGCCAGCGCCGACAATGGTCTTCTTGATCAGGTTGGGCGCATATTCGGCGATCAGCACCCCGGCCCGGGCCGGCACCATGAGGGCTATGCCGCGCGCCTGGCCGAGCTTGAGGGTGGCGGCGGCGTTCTTGTTGACGAAAGTCTGCTCGATCGCGGCCTCGTCGGGCCGGAACGCGTCGACCACCCGCACCAAGGCGTCGTGCAGCGTCACTAGCCGCATGGCGAGCGCTGCGGTCTCGTCGGACTGGGCCGAGCCGCAGGCGACGTAGACCAGCCGGTTAGCCTCGACTTCGATCACCCCCCAGCCGGTGCGGCGGAGCCCGGGATCGATGCCAAGAATGCGAATCGGTCGGCCCATGCCTCCGTGATAGCCCCGCCGCCCGGGCGCGCCTAGTGTTCCGCCAAACCGAGGACCCTGGTCACGGCGCTTCGGGGGTATGGATATGCTCCGGCCGCACGCCGATGCCGACCAGCCGCGCCGGGATGCGCTGCAGCGCCGGGAACCACTGGACGAGCTTCACCACGAAGGGCGGCTTGGGCCGCTCCGTGCCGGCCAGCACCGGGCTGACCACGCGGTTTTGGATGAAGACCTGGATACGTTGCGTCACCCGGGCCGGCCATTCGCGACGGGCCTCCACCTTGCGCAGGTCGTCGGGCGTCACCGCATGGTTGCGGAGCGGCTGGTACAGGATATTGGCCGCCGCCACCGCGTCCTGGACCGCGAGATTGATGCCGACGCCGCCGACCGGCGACATCGCGTGGGCGGCGTCGCCGATGCACAACAGCCCCGGTCGATACCATCGCTTCAGGCGGTCGACCGCGACGGTCAGCAGCTTGACGTCATCCCAGCCCTGCAGCTCGTTCACGCGGTCGCCGAGCCAGGGCGACAGTTCCAGGATGATGCGGCGAAAATCCGCGATCGGCTGTTTCACCAGCGTGCCGGCGGAGCCCTTGGGGATGACGAAGGCGCACTGCCAGTAGTCGCCGCGGTCGAGCATGATGAAAAAGCGGCCGGCCTCGATATGGCCGAACGCTTCGGAAGGGTCGGCGGGCTTTCGCGATAGGCGCATCCACAGCACGTCCATCGGCGCACCGATGTCTTCCACCGCGAACCCGGCCCGCTCGCGTAGCGTCGAATGGCGGCCGTCGGCGGCCACCACGAGATCGGCGCGGATCTCGACCTCGGCGCCGTCACGCTCCGCCCGCACGCCGGTCACCTGCTCGCCCTCGAACACGAGATCGGTGGCCTGCGTATTCATCATCAGATGGAAGCCGCGATAGCGCCGGCCATGGGCGGCGAGGAAATTGAGGAAGTCCCATTGCGGCATGAAGGCGAGGAACTTGCAGGTGGTCGGCAGCCCGGCGAAATCGCCGAGCGTGATTCTGGCGTCGCCGATCTGGACGCCGACGCGTTCGACCTTGTGGTGGGGCAGCTGGAGGAATTCGTCGAGCAGGCCCAGCTCGCGCGTCAGCTCGAGGGTTGACGGGTGGATCGTATCGCCGCGGAAATCCCGCAGGAAATCGCCGTGCTTCTCCAGCACGACGACATCGATGCCGGTGCGCGCCAACAGGAAGCCGAGCATCATCCCGGCGGGTCCCCCGCCGGCGATGCAGCATTGCGTCGAGATCTTCTGCGCGGCCATGTCCGTCACCCCCGATGAGCAATGATCCAGCGGAGCGATACTAACACCTGGTTGCCCGGTCGGTTCCTGTCCGCCCGCCCTCCCGAGACGGAGATGGCCAAAATCAGGCCGACGTACTTCTCTCGAGGACGCATTGCAGCGGATGCCGATGCCTTCGGGCGAAATCAAGCACTTCCGTCACCTTCGCTTGCGCGACATCGCAGCGATAAACTCCGCATGTGGCGACCCCCTTGTTGTGAATCTCGAGCATGAGCCGTATGGCCGTCTCGTGATCCATTTCGAACACGCGCTCCAATACGTGAACCACAAACTCCATGGGCGTGTAGTCGTCATTGAGAAGCAGCACCTTGGCCAATGGACCCGACGAGGACGTTGATCCCGGCACTTCGACACGGCCTTGCACGGTCCCCCGGCTCATATGGCGCGTGGCGTCGTGAGACGTCACGCCTTGCTGTTCGAGGAACTGTCCGGCAGGCGCTGTGAACAACTCGACGAGAAGGTCGGCCCCGGTCATGACGTCACGCCCCGACGACTGCGCCTGCAGGGACGCACTTTGAATGATGTGCCATAAGTCCGGCGTCAATTTGAGACTCTCGGGTCGATCATCGACGGTTTCGTCGGCCTCATCGGTCGCCCCGTCCATGTAGGCGACGAGGTCGCGGCGCAGCCGTTCGAAGTCGACCGATAAGCCGCTCATGATGCCGGCGGCGTCGGGATCATGAATCAATGCCAGCAGCAAGTCCTCGGGCGTCGCGTATTTCCGATTTTGCTCAGCCGCGAGGCCGACTGCACGCTGCAGCGAATTCTGGAGATTTTGAGAGTAGGTGACCGCCATGCGTGTCCTCGTCGTTCATCGCTCCATGGGCACACATAGGTTTCGCTGAGGAGGAAGAAAGGGCTCGGCGGCGCCGTTCTTGATACGTCGCGTGACCCGCGTTCGGCGACGCCATCCGCAGGTCATCCGTTGGCCGCCCCCGCCGAACTTGCTTACACCACTTGGTTACACTCCGGCTGCGCCGCCATCGGCGCGGGGGTCGTGGGCGCCCTCCAGCATGCCGTCGAAATGCAGGATCACGGCGCCGGCATGGCCCATCGTATCGGAATAACGGGCGTCCATCACGTCGACGTCGTGGCCGGCCGACAGCAGGCGGTCGACCAGGTGGCCGTCGAAGCCCGCCTCCATCCGCAGATTGGTGACGGTCGAGCCCCAGGTGCGGCCGAGCAGCCAGCGCGGACGGTCGAGCGCCGCGGCCAGGGACTGGCGGTAGAGCACATGGCGGGTGAACACCGCACTTTGGGTCTGCGGCTGGCCGTCGCCGCCCATGGTGCCAAAGGCCATGATCCGGCCGTCGCGGAGCACGGCGAGGGCAGGATTGAGGGTGTGGAACGGGAGCCGGCCCGGCGCCAGCGCGTTGAGCGCGCGGGGGTCGAGGGAAAAGCTCGCGCCGCGGTTCTGCATCAGCACGCCGGTGCGCGGCAGCACGCAGCCGGAACCGAATTCCCAGTAGAGCGACTGGATGTAGGACACCACGAGGCCGTTGGCGTCGGCAGTGCCCATCCAGACGGTGTCGCCCTTGCCCGGCGGCACCGGCCATGGTGCCGCCTTGCGGCGGTCGATCTTTTGCACCTCGATGTCGAGGAACTTGGCTTCGAGAAACGGTGCGACCGGCTGCGCCAGCCGGTCGGGATCGGTGACGATGCGGTCGCGGACGCGGAACGCCCGCTTGGTCGCCTCCACC
>DASYNT010000319.1:0-4068 GCA_036008405.1 Xanthobacteraceae bacterium | reverse complement strand
GCCCCGAACAGAGGAGCGTTTCTCGCGGCGCGCCGTTGAATTCAAAGAAGGCGCGGGCGCCGCGCCTCATAAATTTAGACGGCACAAGCTATGGCGTCGTCTCCAGTCGCTTATATATTTCATAAAAAACCAGGTCGGGATTGTCTGGCGTAATAACGATCCTGCGGAAGGGGCCGAACTTGCGCCTCTTTATAAAGATAGCATTATCATAAAAAACCCGATTGAAAAAATGCCAACCTGCCCAGGGTGAAAAGCTTTCTATAAAAGTTAGTAATCTAATTTCAGAAATATCTGAATATTTTATATATATTATTTTATATTTAATAAATTCAACCTTAATTGAACGCTCAGTTAATCTGTACGATAATATGTATCGTCCTGCCAGTTGGATTATACCGACAAAAACAGCGAGCATTATTACGCCAGCTAGCAAAGCACTCGGCGGCATTTATGATTTCCCAGATATGGAAAGTTTCGCGAGCGTAATGCTCCCCTGAAGAGCGTCCCTCACCTCGTCCCGATGAATTCCCGCACCGCGCGGGTGAACTCCACCGGGCGGTCGAGATTGGAAATGTGCCCGGCGCCGTCGAGCTCCACGTAGCGCGAGCCGGGCAGGCGCCTGTGCATGTCCTGCATTGCCGCCGGCGTGACGCCGTCCTTGCTGCCGGCGACGAAGAGCACCGGCCGGGTGACGGTCGAGACGGCGGCGTTGTAGTCATGGTCGGCGAGCGCGGCCGAGCCGCCGATGAAGCCGTCGACCGGCGTCGACAGGATCATCGCCCGCACTCTTTCCACGTGGGCCGGCTTGGTGGCGAGCGTTTCCGGCGGGAACCAGCGCGACAAGGTGGAATCGACCAGCGCCGCCATGCCGCCGTTCCGGGCGATGGCGATGCGCTCTTCCCATTGCCGGGCGCTCGCCGGGGTCGACATGCAGGGCGAGTCGCAGACGACCACGCTGTCGACGCGGTCGGGATGAAGCTCGGCGAGCGCCAATGCAGTGGCGCCGCCCATCGACAGGCCGACGAAATGGGTGCGGGCGACCTCAAGCGCGTCGAGCAAGGCCACCGCATCGGCGACGAGCTGCGGATAGGTATAGCCGCCCGACGGCGCCTCGGTCGAGCCATGGCCGCGCTGGTCATAGCGCAGCACGCGAAACGACGGTTTGAAGTCGGCCGCCTGGGGATTCCACATGGATAGGTTGGTGGCGAGCGAGTTGCTGAACATGATCCAGGGCGCGCCCTCCGGGCCCTCGATCTCGCAGTTGAAGGTGATGCCGTTCGCCTTGATCCGCATTGGTCCGACGCCTTCGATGTCGCAGGTTTATCGTTCGATCGGGCGGCTGGCGCCGCACCGCGTGGATTTGCCGGCGCGGGGTCAGCCCGAGATGCTCGCCATCTCCGCCCTGGCGCCGGCGGCCCCCGAGGGCTCGCGCGAAAATCGCATGGCATAGAACTGCGCATAGCGGCCGGCCCGCGCCATCAGATCGGTGTGGCTCCCGGATTCCACGATCATGCCCTTTTCGATCACATGGATGACGTCGGCCTGGGTAATGGTGTGCAGCCGGTGGGCGATCACCAGGGTGGTGCGGCCCTTGACCAGCTTGTCCATCGCTTCCTGGACATAGCGTTCGGATTCGGAGTCGAGCGCCGCGGTCGGCTCGTCGAGGAGGATGACCGGCGCATTGCGGACCAGCGCGCGGGCGATGGCGATGCGCTGGCGCTGACCGCCCGACAGCTGCGCGCCGTGCTCGCCCACCGGCGTGTCGTACCCAAGTGGAAACTGCGACACGAACTCGTCGGCGTGGGCCGCGCGCGCGGCAGCGATGATGTCGGCTTCAGTCGCGTCGGTCCGGCCGAGCGCGATGTTCTGGCGGACGGTGCCGCGGAACAGGAACACGTCCTGCCCGACATAGGCGATGCTGCGCCGGATCGATTCGGCCGAAACGGCATCGTAATTCTGCGCGTCGATGCGGATGGCGCCGCGCTCCGGCGCGTAGAGCGCGAGCACCAGATTGAAGATGGTGGACTTGCCGCCGCCGGACGGACCGACGAAAGCGATCACTTCGTCGGGCCGGGCGATGAATGACACGTCGCGCAGGACCGGCTGGCCGGGGCGATAGGAGAACGCCACGTCCGCGAATTCGATGACGCCGCGCGAGATCTGCAGGTCGGGCTTCTGCGGGCCCGGAGCGCTGTCGGGAAGGTCGAGAATGTCGAATAGCACCTGCACCCCCGCGAGACTGTTGTGCAGATCGATGTTGAGCCGCGCGATGCGCTTGGCCGGCTCATAGGCGAGCAGGAACGCGGCGATGAACGAGACGAACTCGCCGGGAGCGGCATTGAGCACCAGCACGCGATAGCCGGCATAGAGAAACACCACCCCGATGGCGATCCCGCCCAGCGCTTCCATCAGGGGCGTCGCCCGGTTCGACACCCGGGCGAGCTTGTTCGAGGCGGCCTCGACCCGCTCGACGCTCTGGTACACGCGCGCGCGCATGACCGATTCGAGATTGAACGCCTTGATGACGCGGAAGCCCTGGATCGTCTCCTGCATCGCCTCCAGGATCTCGGCGCCGCCGCCATATTGCGTGAGCACGATGGAGCGCACCCGCTTGATCAGCTTGCGCACGCCGAAGATCGCCGGCGGCATGACGATGATGCCGATCATCGACATGAACGGCGCCTGGTAGATCATGACCGCGACGAGCCCGATCAGCGACAGCAGGTCACGGCCCAACGCATTTATCAGCAGGTTGAGGACCTGCGCCGCCGC
Organism: Xanthobacteraceae bacterium; assembly: GCA_036008405.1. Lineage (GTDB taxonomy): Bacteria > Pseudomonadota > Alphaproteobacteria > Rhizobiales > Xanthobacteraceae > JAJPKK01. The sequence continues at coordinate 1,296 of DASYNT010000319.1, read as the reverse complement.
CCCGGCGCCGAAGGTGATCCGCGCGGCGAATTCCGAGGAATGGCGGTCGGCATAGAAGGCAATATTCTGCGCCAGCAGCTTGTCGAACATCCGCTTCTGGTTTTCGGCGACGATGTGATTGGCGATGCGCGCCATGGTGACGGCCTGGCCATAGGTCGCGAGGCCCTTGACGACGAAGATGACGATCATGGCGACGGCGACGAAGGCGACGCCGTCGAAGCTGCGATAGACATAGGCCTGGTCGATGCCGCGGCCGAACAGCAGGGCCGGCAGGGCGGTGCAGGCGGCGCCGACCGACATGAAGGCGAGCGACAGGCAGTAGCGCCGCCAATGGGCGCGGCCGTGCTCGGTCAACAAACGGCGAATCAACGCCGCCGGGCCCTTCGGGTCGGCAAACAGACGGCGATTCAAACCATCGAGCATCGGCGACCGGCGCGTGATCGGGCGCCCCCGCGCCCACCTGCTACGGCTCTAGCGGACGGCGCACATGTTGTCCACGCGCGGGCCGGCAACGCATGCGGTCGCTCCCCGTCTCACCGGTCGCCGGATGCGGTGGAACTGCCGAGCCGGCGCAACATGCCATGGAGCGGAAGAAGGATGCGGTAACCGGCCACGAAATGCTCCAGGCGCGCCAGGGCAACCCGGACGACGGCGCCGAAATCGAGTTCCAGCGCCTGTCCGCGCCAGATCAGGTATCCACCGAAGCCCAGGGTCGCGGCGATCGCCGCATACAGAGCGACCAGTGCCGCCGGGTAGGAGACCGCCACCACCATGGCCATGAAGCCGCCCAGCCGCAGCGCCGCGACCGCGGCGATCACGACCACCAGCGAAACCGCGCGGCCCTGCCTCGTGGTGTGGGGGAATCCCAGCACCGTGAATGCGATGACCCCGAACGCGAGGGGATAGAGCGGGGCGATGATCCGGTCGTGCAGCTCGACCCGGAACTGGCCCGGCGAGTTCTTCAGGGCGGTGTCGTCCGGTTCGGGAAACAACAGCTCCCAGACGTATTTTTCGCGCAAGCCGATCAGCACCTGCGGCGCCGGCGCGAGCCGGCTCAGATCGAACGTGTACTGTTTGAACACCACGATGGTGGGATCGCGCTCCTTGGGACGGCGGCGCTCGACATTGCCGTCGCGCATCACCAGGAAGGTGCCCTCCGGCCGCTGCACGATCTGGCCGTACTCCGCCACGATGGTCGCGCGCTCGGCGCGGTTGCGCGAATCGTCGATGAAGATGCCGCGGAACTGATTTTCGCTGACGCGGTCGCGAATATGGAAGATCAGCCCTTGTTCCACC
>DASYNT010000318.1:0-17776 GCA_036008405.1 Xanthobacteraceae bacterium | reverse complement strand
CTGCGCGCCCTGATCCGCCGTTCGGCCGGAAAGCCGACGCCGACTCTCGTCCATAAGGATATCGAGCTGTCGCCGGCGTCCGGAGCGGTGACGGTGGCAGGCAAACCGGTCGAGCTGACGGCACAAGAATTCCGCATCCTGAATTACTTCATGCATCGCACCGGCCGTATCATCTCACAGTCGGAATTGCTCGACCACCTCTACTCGTTGGAAACCGAGCGCGACCCCAACACGGTCGAGGTCTATGTGGCGCGGCTTCGGCGAAAATTGGGACGCGATGCGATCAAGACGCTGCGCGGCCTCGGGTATCGGTTCGGATGAACAGTTCATTCCTTCGAAGCCTCAGGGCGCGATTGATCATCGGCGCCGCCATCTGGATCGCCATTGGCGTATCGGCCGCGGGCATATTCATTGCCGCGTTGTTCCGGGAATTCGCGGCCGATACGGTCGACGCGGAACTCCGCAAGCATCTCGAAGAGCTGGTGGCGCTCATCGACCTCGATGCCGAGGGGTTTCCACATCTGTATCGTCCGCTCAGCGACCCTCTCTTCAGCCAGATCGGTTCAGGCTTTTCATGGCAAGTGAGCCGATCGGGCAAGAGCCTGATCAAATCCATCTCCGCAAGTGCGGACGAATTGCCGGTGCCGACCGATGCGCTCGGTGCGCAGGAGGTCCGCAAGCTGACGCTCACGGGACAGCGTGGCCCGATGATCGTCTTCGAGCGTCTGTTTCTGCCGGAAGGAAGTGCGCCGCCGCCTTTGCGCATTCAAATTGGCGCCGAATCCGCAATCGTCGATCGGATGCTGCCAATCTTCGATATACCCCTGACCTTTTCGCTCGCCTTGCTGGCGCTTGCGCTCATGGTCGCGGCGGCGTTGCAGGTCTCCTTCGGCTTGAGGCCGATGTCTCGGCTCAGGCGCGCTCTCGGCGCTATCGGATCGGGAAAGGCGGCGAAGCTGCCGAGCGACTTTCCCTCCGAAGTCCAGCCGCTCGTGGACGATCTCAACAATCTGCTCGAGGTCAATGCCCAGATGGTGTTGCGTGCCAGGACGCAGGCCGGCAATCTCGCTCATGCCTTGAAGACGCCGCTCGCCGTCCTCACCGATGAAGCCTCTCGCTTGGCGGATAGAGGTCAGGCCGAATCGGCAGATGTCATCCTGCAGCAATCTCAACGCATGCAGCGGCAAATCGACTATCAGATCGCGCGCGCACGGGCCGCAGCTTCGCGGTCCGTGCCCGGCATCGTCGCACCCGTGGCGCCGACCGTCGGCAACATCGTCGCCGCCATGAAGCGCCTGTATGGCGCGAAGAACCTGCTGATAAGTGCGGATGTCGATGCACGTTGCGTGGCGCTTTGCGATCCGATGGATCTCAACGAGATGCTCGCCAATATCATCGACAATGCATGCAAATGGACGATACAGGCGATCTTCATCCATGGTCGCATCGACGAGACTGCGAACCAAGTCGTGATCGCGGTGGAAGATGAAGGCCCCGGATTGCCGCCGGACTCGATGGACGTCGTATTCCGGGTCGGCGAGCGCCTGGACGAGCAAGTCCCAGGATCGGGCTTGGGACTGCCGATCGTTCGGGACCTCGCGCAACTTTATGGTGGCGAGGTCCGTTTGGAGAATGTCGACAAAGGTGGTCTGAGAGCGGTTCTCAAGTTACCTCAAGCACCCGCGTATTCGTAGAAACGGCCATTCGGCGCGCGCCGTCACGGTGCCGGACATCCATGACATCGTCGACCTTCGAAGCGGTGGCGGACCCCCGGTCTCAATAGACCGTGGGAACGTACATGTCGTCGGGGATCGGCTCGCGCAGATAATTCGGCTGCCGCTCGCGCTGCGGCAGCGCGATGGAGTCATGATGCACGTCCTCATAGGGAATTTGCTGGAGCAGGTGGTGAATGCAGTTGAGCCGCGCCCGCTTCTTGTCGACGCCTTCGACGATCCACCAGCGCGCTTCCGGCAGATGGGTGCGCTCCAGCATCTCTTCCTTGGCCTTGGTGTAGAGCTCCCAGCGGCGTCGCGATTCCAGATCCATCGGGCTCAGCTTCCACTGCTTGAGCGGATCCTTGATGCGCATCAGGAAGCGGAGATTCTGCTCGTCGTCGGTGATCGAGAACCAATATTTTATGAGGATGATGCCGGAGCGCACCAGCATCCGCTCGAAGTCGGGCACGCTGCGGAAGAATTCCTCGCAATCTTCTTCGGTGCAGAAGCCCATGACGCGTTCGACGCCGGCGCGGTTGTACCAGCTGCGGTCGAACAGCACCATTTCTCCGCCCGCCGGCAGGTGCTGCGCATAGCGTTGGAAGTACCACTGGGTACGCTCGCGCTCGGTCGGCGCCGACAACGCCACCACTTTGCAGGTGCGCGGATTGAGGCGCTGCGTCACCCGCTTGATCACGCCGCCCTTGCCGGCCGCGTCGCGTCCCTCGAACAGAACCACCACCTTGAGCTTCTGGTGGACCACCCAATCCTGCAGCTTCACGAGCTCGCGCTGGAGCCGCAACAGCTCCTCGAAATAGAGTCTCCGATTGACCGCGTCTGGGCTCGTGCCGCCTTCTTCCAGCAAAGCCGCGAGCCGATGGTCGTCGATTTCGAGCTCGAGTTCCTCGTCGACGCTGTCGATGAGTTCATCGTGCATCCGCTCGCGCAGGCTCGCCTGGGTCGTGTCGGCGCTCATTTGCACCCCGTTCGTTTCGTCAGTGTGGACGGCGACGGCTCGGGCCGGGTTCGTGCCGAGCCATCAAGGGGATGTTGGGGTGCATCCGTGACGCCCATGCGACACCGGCCTCAGACGCCTCTGACAACAGGGGGACGGTGACAGCGAGGTGCCGGCGCGCCGGGGCTTGCCCGGTCGCCGGCGTCCGGCAGCTATTGCTTGCCGAGAATGTCGGCGGTCGCGCGGCGCAGGATATCGGCGATGCGTCGGCTTTCCTCCGCCGAGCCGCGCTTTCTTTCCCGCAGCACCCGTCGCAGCTCGCGCCGTGCCTGCCGCAGCTCGTTGCTGTCGCCGTCGTCGCCGGCCTCTTCGCCGTCGGCGGCGAAGGCGCGGCGGACGTCGCCCATCCGGCGGCCGATGCGCTCGAGCTGGGAGATGAGGGCGTCGGCCGCAACGCGGTTTTGGTCGAGGTGGCGGCGGCCGTCTTCGCTGATGCGGTAGAGCTTCTTCGTCCCCTCGGGCTCGACAGTCGCGTGGCCGGCTTCCTCGAGATAGGTGAGGGCCGGATAGATCATGCCGGGACTGGGCACGTAATAGCCACCCGAACGCTCCTCCAGCACCTTGATCAAGTCATAGCCATGGCTGGGCTTTTCGGCGATCAGCGTCAGCAGCAGGAGTTGCAGGTCGTCGGCGGCGAGCTTGCGGCCGGTGCGAAAGCCGGAGCGGTCAAATCCGGCATCGCCGATGTCGCTGCCGAAAAAATGGCCGAAACCGCGGCCGCGGCGGTGCTTGCCCATGTGGCGCATGTGCTCGGGGCCATGGTCGCGCAGGTCGCGGAAGATTTCTCGCAAACGGTGCATTGAGATTCCTCGTAGGCGTTGTAGTGTAGGATATCGTTAGTCACAGCGAAAGATATATCGTAAGATAATATGATGTCAACCTCCTTTAAGGCCTAATCCTTGCTAGAAATGCAGGCAGCGTTCTGGGAAAATTGAGCATGGCGATAGACATTGCTCGCAGTGAGGCGGAACGTCGCCGCGCTGTCATCAACGGCTGCTACTCGAATTGACAGCCGGTCGAGGATGTCGCGAAGTGTCTCTATTGACCGAGGTTTTTGCGTCCGCACGCGGAGGATCACATGCTCAGTCGCGAACATAATGGACACGCCAGCGAAGCCAGCGGCGTGGCTGATGCCGCCCCCGGCGAGGATGGCCATCAAATGGATCACCTGCTCAACGAAGCCGTGACGGTGGCGGCGACGGTCGGGGTGGTGGCGGTGGGCGTTGCGCTGTTCGAGGTGGCGCTGCTGCCGGGCATGGCGATCGGTGTCGCCGCGATGCTGGCGCCGAAATATGTGCCGAAAATGGGCGCGGCACTCTCGCCGATGTTCAAGTCGACGGTCCGCGGCGCTTACAAGTTCGGCCAGAAGACGCGCGAAATGGTGGCCGAGGCCAAGGAGCAGGTCCACGACATCGTCGCCGAAGTGCATGCCGAAGGCGATGTCGCCAAGGCCGCGGCCAAGCCGGTCGTCGAACCTCAGAAGGCGTGACGCCGGCCGGCGATGAAAGTCAAACTTCAGATTGCGCATCAGGTCCCCGGCCGGATCCGGATGAAGATTCCGTCGGCCAAGGGCGATCCGGCCCTTTTGGAAGAGATCCAGAAGACCTTCAGCGCCATCCCTGGTATCGAGCAGGTGGTGGTGAATCCGCAAACCGGCAGCGTGGTCCTGCGCTATGACGCGGACCGGCATCACGAATTTCATGCCGGCTTCGCCCATCGCTTGAACGAGCATCAGGCGGGGCCGGTGCAGCAACCGCGCCATCGCGCCCCCAGCAACGAGATCGACGCGCTGGCCAGCAAGATCGCGGATGAGGCGGAGTTCCTGGCCGAGCATTCCGACGCCGCCAAGGCGGTGGTCGATTTCTGCAGGCATTGTGACCGCGAGATCAAGGTCGCCACCGGCAATATGCTGGACCTCAAAATGGTGCTGTGCGTCGGCCTGGTGGGCTTCATGATTTTCGAGGTCGGCGCCGCCGCGGCCACTCCCGTGTGGGTGACGCTCACCCTGTTCGGCCTGAACCATTTCGTCGAGATGCAGAGCGAACTGGCCGAGCAAGCGCGCGCTGGCGAGGGCGATGCCGTCCCGGCCTGATCATCAACCGAGTGCGCCGAGATGGATGTTGCGGTACGCCACTATCTGCCCGGGCGGGTACGCCTGCACTTACCGGAACTGTGCCGCAAGGTTGCGCTCGCCGAGGCAGCGCTGGTCTGGCTGCGAGCGCAGCCCGGCATAACGAGCGCGCGCCTCAACCTCGCCTGTGCGAGCCTTGTGGTCGAGTATGACTGCGCCCACGAGCCGATGCTTCAACGCATCATCGCCGGGCTGAAAGCGGCGTCTCCGAAGGAACTTGCGACGCTCGTCGCCGGCGCAACGGCCCCGGCGGGCGCTAATCCGGCGGCGATTCAGCATTCTCCGCAGCCGAAACCCGTGGCCGCGCTGACCAAAGGTGACGTCCCGGGCCTGTTTTCCTCCCGCTCGCCGCTCGGTCTGCCGACGCTGTCGCTCCTGATGGCGCTCAGCGCCAATCCGGTCGTGATCGCCGTAAACATGCCCCTGATGCTGTGGAACGCCATTCCGATCGCACGGCGGGCTTGGCGGGTCTGGAGCAACGAGCGCCGCCTCAATGTCGACTTCCTCGACACCTTGGCGATCTCCGCCTCGGTCATGCAGGCCAATCCGCTGGCCGGCTCGCTGGTCACCTGGCTGATCAAGCTCGGCGACTGGATCCGCGATCTCACCGCTGCGGGGTCGCGGCGCGCGATCAGCGGGCTGCTGGAATTCCGCGAGAAGAGCGCCTGGATCCTGCGTGACGGCCAGGTCACTGCGATCCCGGCGGCAGAGCTAGCGGTCGGCGATCTCATCGTCGTCTATCCCGGCGAGATGATCCCGGCGGACGGCGAGATCATCGAAGGTCTCGCCACCATCGACCAGAAGACGATCACCGGCGAAGGCCTGCCGGTGACCCGCGGCAAGGGCGGGGCGGCGTTCGCGGCGACGGTGATCCGTGAAGGCCAGCTGACCATCCGCGCGATCCGCACCGGTACCGACACCACGGCGGGCCAGATCGCCCATCTCGTGGAGTCCGCCCCGATGGGCGATACCCGCATGCAGAACCACGCCGAGCTTCTGGCCGACCGGCTGGTGGTGCCGACGCTCGGTCTCGCCGTTGGTACCGCGACGCTGACGCGGGACTTCGGCCGCTTCCTTTCCCTGTGCATCGTCGATTACGGCACCGGAATCCGCGTCGCCGCGCCGACCTCGGTGCTGTCCTCGATGACCCACGCCGCCCGTGCCGGCATCGTCATCAAGAGCGGCGGCCACATGGAAAAGCTGGCCCAGGCCGACACCGTGGTGTTCGACAAGACCGGCACCCTGACCCATGGCGTCCCGGCCATCGTCGACGTGATCGGCTATGTCGATCACATCACGCCGGGCCACCTGCTCGGCCTCGCCGCGGCCGCCGAAACGCGGCTTCATCATCCGGTCGCCGAGGCGCTGCGCGCCCGTGCCAGGGAACTGGCGGTGAACATCCCGCCCTGCGACGAGACCCAGTACCGGGTCGGCCTCGGGGTGGAAGGGCAGGTCAACGGCTACTACCTGCATGTCGGCAGCGAGCGCTTCATGCGCAACAGCGACATCCGCGTCGCCGCCGCGGCCGCCGACCGCACCGCGCTCGATCGCGACGGCTATTCGTGTCTATATATCGCGGTCGACGGCAGGCTCGCCGGGCTGGTCGCCTATGCCGACAAGGTGCGGCCGGAGAGCCGCCTGGTGATCAGCCGCCTGCACGCCATGGGCATCCGCAACACCATCATGCTGACCGGCGACAATGCTGTGGTTGCCAAGGCCGTCAGCGCCCGCCTCGGCCTGACCGGCCAGTTCTCCGACATGCTGCCGGCGGACAAGGCGGGGATCATCCGGGAGCTGCAACGCCGCGGCAATGTCGTCGCCATGGTCGGCGACGGCATCAACGACTCGCCGGCGCTCAGCTTCGCCGACATCGGCATCGCCATGAAGTACGGCGCCGACGTCACCCATGAGTCCGCGCATGTGGTGCTGATGGAAGATTCCTTGTGGAAGCTCGTCAAGGCGGTCGACATCTCGCGCGGTGCGGTCTCGCTGATCAAGCAGAACTATGTCATCGTCGCCGGCCTGAATACGCTCGCCCTGGCTCTGGCGCTCCCCGGAGGATTGGTGAGCCCGGTGATGACGGCGGTGATCAGCAACGGATCGGCGATCCTCGCGGCTCTCAACGGAATGCGGCCGATACTGCGGTATCAATGATCGCGGAACAGGAAATCGCAACGCCACTGTCCCGGGCCCACCAACAGGCGCTCGCCCGTGCGGTGCACGTCCTCGAAAACCCGAATTTCGCCGCCCGTCTCGCCGATTACGCCGGCGCCCCCGTCAACCGTGTCGTACAGATGCTGCCTCGCACCGCGAGCGCGGGGCTCTCCAAAGCCGTCGAGGCCGCGATCACGAGGTGCCTGAAGACCGCGATCGGCTCGCTCAAGCCACATGCGCAAAGGCCGCCCGCCACCTGGATCTCGACCGCGATCTGCGGGGTCACCGGCGGGGTGAGCGGCTTCTTCGGCATGGCCGCCCTTCCGGTGGAATTGCCGCTGACGACCACGATCATGCTACGCGCCATCGCCGATATCGCCCGCCACAATGGCGAGGATCTCGGCACATTGGAGGCGCGGCTCGCCTGCCTGCAGGTGTTCGCGCTGGGCGCGCGCCGCACCGCGATCCGCACCGATCTCGGCTATTTCGCCGCCAGGGCGCTGATGACGCGGCTCACCGGCAATGCCACTGCCTATGTCGTCGAGCGCGGGGCCGCCGAATTGTCGGGCGTGATGGTCAACAGCCTGGTGGCGGAGATCGTGTCACGCTTCGGCATCGTGGTGTCGGACCGACTTGCCGCCAGCGCGTTGCCGGTCATGGGCGCGGTCGGCGGGGCCACCGTCAACGTCATTTTCATGAATCATTTTCAGCAGGTCGCGCAGGGACATTTCACCGTCCGCCGGCTGGAGCGCGAATACGGCCCCGAAACCGTTCGCCTGCACTATGCCGAACTCGCGGCACGGAGCCCGCAGGCGCGCAAATGACCGGGCGGCCGTCTCCGGCAGGGCTGGCATCGATGTCGCAGTCGCCGTCCGCCGCCGATCATCTCGCCGTCAATGGCCCCGTCGTCAATGGCCCCGCCGAAGACCCCCGCGTCGCCGACCTGCGGCGCATGCGCACGATCGCGACCTTGCTGCTGGTGGTCATGACCCTGGTGTTTGTGGCCACCTCGTTTGCCCAGACGCGATGGCAATGGCTCGCCTATGTGCGTGCGTTTGCCGAGGCCGGCATGGTCGGCGCCTGCGCCGACTGGTTCGCGGTGGTGGCGCTGTTTCGCCGGCCGCTGGGGCTGCCGATCCCCCATACCGGGATCGTGCCGCGCAACAAGGCCCGCATCGCCGGTGCGCTCGGGCGGTTCATCACCAACAACTTCCTCACCCCCAAGGTGCTGTCGGAAAAGCTGGTCCAGGTCGATGCCGCCCAGTGGATCTGCGATTGGCTCGGTAATCCCGACAACGCCCGGGGCGTCGCTCGCCGGGCGGTGGTGGTGGTGCCGGAAGTGGTGCGGGCCCTGCCGCGCGACCTCTTGGCCGACTCGATCGGCCGCTCCCTGGTCGCCGGCCTCAAAGTCGTGCCGGCCGGCCCGGTGGCAGGCAACCTGCTGGCGATCGTGTGGGCCCAGGGCCAGACCCAGAAGGTGCTGGAGCGCGCCATCGCCTACGCGGAAACCGCGCTGCTGGCCAACAGGGATTTCATTCGCGCCAGGGTCGAGGCGAACTCGTCGCGCTGGGTGCCGCGCTGGCTCGACGGGATCGTCGCCGACAAGATCGTAACGACGGTGGCGACCACCCTCACGGAGATGCGCGATCCCGCGCATCTCTGGCGGGTCGAGTTGAAGGCGGGGATCGAAGGGCTGATCGAGCGGCTCTCCGACGACGCGGCTTTGCGCGCGGATGTCGATGCGGCCAAGAACGCATTTCTCGACGATCCCCAGTTCATCGAGCACGTCATGGCCATGTGGGGAGAGATCGACACCCGCCTGCCGTCCGACCTCTCGGCCCATGCGGGGACCATCGCGGCGGGGGTGGAATACTCGCTGCTCAGCGCCGGACGCTGGATCCGGGAAGATCCGGCGCTCAAGCTGAAGCTCAACGCCTGGATTCACTACCTGGTGCGCCGCACCATTTCGCCGCGCCGCGCCGAGATCGGCGCCTTCGTCACCAACGTCGTGGAGGCCTGGGATTCCACGACCTTGGTCAACCGCCTCGAGCTGCAGGTCGGCAAGGACCTGCAATACATCCGCATCAACGGCACGCTGGTCGGCGGCCTCGTCGGATTGCTGATCTTCGTCGCGTCGAAATGGTTGCTGCCGCCGGGGTAGCGACGCCCCTTTTTAATTCGCTCCGCCGGCATAGCCGGCGATTTCCAGCCGGCGGCGTCCTTGAGGTAGCAGAGCTGATCCAGGTCCAGTGAGCCGATGGCATCGTCGGGAACATAGCCGACCTTGCCGGACGGGGTCACCACCGCACGAGCGCGATTGGAAGCGATCCGGGGCTCGAGACGGCGTTATCGCGATGCCCCGGCAACCTGGGTCTTGCCTTCCAAGGTCTCCTGATTGGCGAGCCTGACACGGGCATTGCGCAAGGCGACCGCGATCTCATGCCACTTGTTGCTCGGCTGGACGTGCGCGGGATCCCGACCTGGAATCGGGCGGTGCAGTCCATACTTGGCGCCATGGGCATCGAGCCAGTGCCACACGGCGCCGTCGTCTCCGTCGGCGCTGGTGATATCGATCGCCTGGCCGTGGCCGTAACCACCGGTCGCCTTGCTGCCACCATGCTTGGAATTGCCGCCATGCGCCTTGTAGCCGGACGCCAAGCCCTGGCGATAGTCGTCGCGGAACGCGCTCAACATCGACCAGCTGATCCCGTTGCCGTCCATGGCATGGCCGGCGTGGTAGAGCTGCTCGCGAAAATCGGCATCCATGCCGCGGATCACGTAGTCCTGCATCGATATGCCCCGGTGCTTGGCCGCGGCCGGATCCTTCCAGCTGAAGTCGCCTGACGAATCCGACTTGACGGGTTGGCGCTGATAGACCTCCCACAGATAGCGGTCGACTTCTTCCATAGTGCTGGCGTCATGCCGTTTGGCCGGAACAGGCGCAAGGCGCTGTTGCGGAGTTTCCAGCCGTGCGGCCGCGGGGGGCAGGGCAACCGAAGACGCCACTTCCGGAGCCGCCATGGCGAGGCTCCATCGCTCCGCAAACGATATCCTGACGACCGGCGACGTTCGCTCCGCCGGGGCGGTCGCCTCCACCGGTGACATCCTCACCACCGAGGAGGCCGCCTCCGCCGGCGAGATTGCCGCCGGTGACATCGCCACCGATGAGGTCGTCTCCACTGAGGATTCGGCCTCCGCCGTCGACTTGGTTTCGCTGGTACTCGGTGCGCGATCCGGCGGCAGGTGCAGCGAAGCCAATTCATATGTCGCAGCGGAGGCTGGAGCATATGTAGCCGGCTCGATGATCCAATCGCCTTGCTTCGGCGTCGGGTAGGGGCTCGACAGCGCCAGTGGCAGCGCCACGGTGAAGACGAGAACCCCGGACAAAACGCCCCCCACCAGGATGGCGCAGTCGGAAATCCGATTTGCCGTAATGGCAGCGTGAAACGGTTTCATTTACACCCCTGTCCACACGTCTGACGACGGCGCCCCCCGAGCCTTCAACGGATCGGGCCGCGGCAACGGCCCGAGTTCGCTGGAAGCGTAGCGATTTTCATCATCATCTCTAAGGGTTAGTGTGAAGTTAATCGCCCGATTCCGGGGCCAAAGACGGGCAATTTCGGGGCATGATCTGAAGTTCCGAAGCCGGATCGCGCATGTTCAAGGGCGGCCGGACCTGCGCAGGAGGAGGGCCCTTTTGTCAGCTCGATCGCCGTGACGAACGGCGCAAGGCGCCTACCCGGCGTGCGTTGTGACGAGGTGAAACTGCGAACGATCCGTTTGGATCGGGATGTCGATTCAGGCGAAAATGTCGGAATTTTGACTTTACTTATGCGGCGGACTTAGTATTCAAGTACCGGGCGGGGCGGAATTGTGACGCCGCGCAGCGTTTTTCTCCCAGTTACGGAGGGCAGGGGTGCCCCGTATCGCGCGTATTTCCGCAGGCTGCCTGGTGGTGTTGGCTCTTGGGTTTGCCGTATCCGGCTGCTCGAGCGCCTTGCAGTTGAGCAGCCTGGACGAACTTTCTTCGGCGATGGCCTCACCGGGGCTGCGAGCCGGCGAGCAGATCAGCGTCATCGTGTATGGCGAGGCCTCGCTCAGCGGCAATTACGTGATCGATCCCACCGGTGTCGTTTCGATACCGCTGGCGGGCAGGATCAAGGCGGTCGGCTTGACCACGGCCGAGCTCGCGGAAATCCTGATGAAGAAGTTTCGCGGCGAATATCTGAGAGACCCGAAAGTGACCGTTTCCCGCGCCGAGGTCCGGGCATTTTAGAGCGACCGCGTTCCGGGTATCCTGACGACTTAGAGCAGGAATTCGACCCCAATCTGATTAGCCGACCGCCAGACGACGCGGCATTTGCGGCGTGTTGCGGAGTCGAGGTTTGGATAGACATAAAAGGTCTCGGGAATCTCGTCGGGAGCCCCGACCACGAGACGCATTCCGGTGTCGGACGAGTCCCACACCAGGCACTCGCGAACCTGCTCGCCCTTGACGCGCGACAACCAGCCGATCCGCCGCACCGCGGTGCGGGAAGCCGTTCGGGATTCCGGTTGCGGATACTTGGCCTCTGGCAGCGACATGGCGCATTGCCTTGTTTCACACGACTCGGAATAAGGGGCTCCCAACGATTAAAATTCCGTTATCGATCGGCTGCCCCGCGGCCCGGCGAGGCGCTTAATCTCCCGCGGTGCGCAGGCCGAGTTCCAGGACGCGTGCCAGCCGGTCGGAGAACAGGCGCGCATCGGCGGGGCGCTCGCCATCGAGTACCCGCGCCTCATCGAACAGGAGATGGGCGGCGTCGTCCTTGAAGGCGCGCCGGTCGTCGCCCAAACCTGCAAGTGCGACAATAAGTTGGTGACGCGGGTTCACTTCCAGGATCGGCTTTGCAGCAGACGCGATCCGCCCCGCGCCGGCGAGCAGTTTCTCGAGCTGACGGTCGGGGCCGTGCTCGGCGGCGACCAGGCATACCGCGCTGTCGGTGAGGCGGTCCGACACCCGCACTTCCGCGACCGTCTCGCCGAGCGTCGCCTTGATGAAGGCGAGGAAATTCGTGATCGCGGCATCGGCCTCCGGCGCCGGCTCGTCCTTGGCGTCGAGGCGGGGGATCAGCGCCAGGTCGGCGGCCCCTTGCGTTACCGACTTGAACGGCTTGCCATCGAAGGATGGCCCCGCGGTCACCCAGAAGCTGTCGACGGGGTCGGCGAGGAGCAGAACCTCGACGCCGCGAGCACGAAAACCTTCGAGATGCGGCGAGGTTTCAAGCCGAGCGAGGTCGTCGCCGGCGAGATAATAGATCGCGGTCTGGTTCTCCTTGAGCCCGGCGACATAGTCCTTCAGGCTCCGCCAGGTCCCGGTCGCGGCGGTGGTCTTGAAGCGGGCGAGCGCCAGCAATGCATCGCGGCGCTCGAAATCCTCGTAAATGCCTTCCTTCAGCACGGCGCCGAAGACGTCCCAGATCTTGGCGTAGGCGTCGGGGTCCTTTTCCGCGAGTTTCTCGAGGTCGCCGAGCACGCGGCTGGTGATGCCCTTCTTGATGGCGCCGAGCAGCGGGCTCTCCTGGATCATCTCTCGCGAGACGTTGAGCGGCAAATCGGCGGAATCCACGAGGCCGCGCACGAAGCGCAGGTAGCGCGGCAGGATGTCGGCTTCGTCGGTGATGAAAACGCGCTTGACGTAGAGCTTGATGCGCCCTTTGCGGTCGGGATCGAACAGATCGAACGGCCGCGAACCGGGAATGAAGGCAAGTGCGGTGTATTCATGCCGGCCCTCCGCCCGAAAATGGACGGTGAGGGCAGGCTCGTCGAACTGGCCGGAGATGCCGCGGTAGAAATCGGTGTAATCGGCGGCGGTGATCTCGGCTTTCGGCCTCGCCCACAGGGCGGCGCCGTCGACCACCTCGGATGGCGCCGCGCCGGGCTTCTCGACGATCGCTATGGGAACCGGCACGTGGCCGGACTGCGCCTTGACGATGCGCTCCAGGGTGAAGCGATCGGCGAACGAATTGGCGTCCTCCATGAGGTGGAGGACCACGCGGGTCCCGCGCGCCGGAGCGTCCGCGAGCGCGGCGGGCGCCACCGTATAGGTTCCCTTGCCGTCCGAGGACCACAGCGACGCCGTCTCGGTGCCGGCACGGCGGGACAGCACGTCGACGCGGTCGGCCACCATGAAGGCGGAATAGAAGCCGATGCCGAACTGGCCGATCAACGTCGCGCCCTCGCCGCCCTTCGCCGCGTCGAGCTTTTCCAAGAAGGCCCGGGTCCCGGAGCGAGCGATGGTGCCGAGGGCCTCGACCATTTCATCGCGGCCCATACCGATGCCGTTGTCTTCGACCGAGAGCGTGCGCTGCTCGGGATCGATGGTGAGCGTGATGCGCGGTTTTGGATCGTCGCCCAGCAGGGCCGGGGCAGCGATGGCGTCGTAGCGCAGCTTTTCATAGGCGTCCGCGGCGTTTGAAATCAGCTCACGGAGAAACACGGCCTTGTCGGAATAGACGGAGTGCACCATCAGGTGCAGCAGCTTGGCGACATCGGCCTCGAACACGCGGCTTTCGGCGCGGGTCTCATCAGTGACGGTCATGGAGGCAACTTCCCAAAATCGCTTCAACCGCCCACCAGATGGCGAGAACGTCCCGCCGATTCAAGGCCTTGTTTCCGGCCGGGCGACCATCGCGCCCCGCCGGGCGGACGCTCCCGCGCCACTAGCCACATCGGTCGCGTCGCGGTAATAGGACGGGCGCAACATGGGCTCGAACGGCCCGGAGAAATCCGCGTCATCAACGGGAGAAACTGCCAATGACGACCACACGCCTGTCCGTCCTCGCTTCGACGATTCTGCTGTCCCTGGGCATGACCCTGCCCGGCCAGGCCCAGCAGGCGCCCAACATGACCTTCTTCGTCACCAGCGCCGGTTCCGGGAAGGGCGCTGATCTCGGCGGTCTCGCCGGCGCGGACGCCCATTGCCAGATGCTGGCAGCGACGGCGGGAGCGGGCGGCAAGACCTGGCGCGCCTATCTGAGCACCAACGCCGGCGCTCAGGGCGGCGCTGTCAACGCCCGCGACCGCATCGGCAACGGCCCGTGGCAGAACTTCAAGGGCGAGGTCATTGCCACCAGCGTCGCCGATCTGCACAGCGCGAACAACAAGCTCACGCGTGAGACGGCGCTCACCGAAAAGGGCACCATGGTCAACGGCGTCGGCATGCAGCCGAACCAGCACGACGCCATGACCGGCTCGACGGAAGACGGCCGGGCGTTTCCGGCCAATCTCAATCTAACCTGCAACAACTGGTCGAGCAGCACGTTCGGCAGCGCCATGCTCGGCCACATCGACCGCAACCCCAAGACCGCGCCGAATCTGCAGTCCTGGAATGCGGCTCACATGTCGCGCAGCTGCAGCCAGCCCGACCTAGTCGCCACCGGCGGCAATGGATTGTTCTACTGCTTCGCGCAGTAACCGGTCGCAAAGTAGAATGAGCGGACAGCGGCTCGCTCGCTGTCCACTCATTTGCAGATCGCCGTCCGGCCAGATTAGGCCGCTCTGGTATTGCCCGGCCCCGCCTGGGCGCGGTTGATGGCGTCGACGGAACGCTCGATCGCCGACCACAGCCGGGCAATCTCCAGCTTGCAGGCGGAATCGCCAGGGCTCTCGCCGGCGCTGGCGCCGGCGGCGAGCGAGCCGAGGAATGCGGTGCGCTGGCTGATCTGCCCCGACCATACCGGGACGGACAGCCGCTCGAACTGGGCCCGCGACAGCGCCACCGCCGGCGCCTCTTTGTCCTCGCGCTTGACCGGGGCGGCGTTGATCACCACCGCATAGGGCTTGTTGAGCTCACGCGCGGTCGCGACCGTCTCGCGCACGGCGGCGAGATCGAAAAATCCCGGGCGCACCGGAATCACCACCATGGTGGCGGCGCGAATCGCCTCCTGCACCACCAGCCAGGTCGTCGGCGCGGTGTCGATGAACACCCATTCGTAGCCGGCGAGCAGGGCACTGGCGACAAGGCGGTTGATTCCCCGCGCCGCGCTTTGCAGCACCAGGCCGTTGTCGGCACGCATGGAGTGCCATAGCGTCAGCGACCCCTGGGGGTCGGCATCGACCACCATGCAGCGGCGCCCCGTGAGGTGGGCGTAGGCCGCGAGATGCGCGGTCAAGGTGCTCTTGCCCACCCCGCCCTTGCGCGAAGCCAAAGTGATCACGTTCATCGGCCGCTCCCCCTTCGGAGAATAGGGCGAGCCTAGGGTCGTCATGGTTAACGAATGATGACCATGACGATGGAGGAAGCGGCCCGGCGCACCGCGGCGGCGACGGTGGTCGGCCCCACTGGGCGGGCACCGCGGCCTCACGGCCGATCGCCGGACGGCGCGGTATAGGGGTTGACCTCGATCGCGACGTGGGACAGCCCCTCGATCCCGGCCAGCCGTGCCTTGTAGTGGTCGGGCGCGCGGGGATGGTCGGACACGATGGCGGCGAGCACGCTGAGATGGCCTGGCCCGAGACGCCACACATGGAGATCGGTGACGCGATCGTTCTCGATTTCGAGGCGCTGCCGAATCAGTACGGCTCGGGATCGGCTCGGCACCGCATCGAGCAGGACCGCTGCGGCCGACTTGATCAGGCCGTAGGCCCAAACCGAGATGACGCCCGCGCCGAGCAGCCCGGCGATGGGGTCGAGCCAGGGGAGGGCGAAATAGGCCGCGGCGACCAGCGCCGTGATCGCCAGCAGCGAGGTGACGGCATCGGCAAGCACGTGAACGTAGGCGGCGCGGAAATTGTAGTCGGCGTGATGGGCATGATCGTTGTGTCCGGGATGTTCATGAGCATGATCGTGATCACGGTCGTGATCATGGTCGTGATGGTGGTCGTGATCATCGTCGCCATCATGGGCCTCCTCGTGGCCGTGATGGTCATGATCATGCAGGAGCAGCGCGCTGATGAGATTCACGACCAGGCCGACAAGCGCGATCGGGATCGCTTCCCGGAACGCGATCGCGACGGGATGGATCAGGCGGGTCACCGATTCATATCCGATCAGCAGCGCCACCATGGCGAGGATGATGGCGCTGGCAAACGCGGCAAGCTCTCCCAGCTTGCCGGTTCCGAACGAAAACCAGTCGTTGCCGACATGGCGGCGGGCAAAGCTGTAGGCGACAGCGGCGATCGACAGCGCCGCGACGTGGGTGGACATATGGAGACCGTCGGCGATGAGGGCCATCGACCCCGACCACGCGCCACCGCCGATTTCGACGACCATCATCACCGCGGTCAGCGCCACCACCGCCCAGGTGCGCCGCTCATGGACGCCATGCCTGGCGCCGAGGAAGGCGTGGTCATGCCGCCAGCGTTCGAGCGAATTCGCGTCCATCGTCAGGCTCCTGCCATCAGTCTATCGCGATCGGGAACGGCGGGGGCTCCGGCCCGTTGTCATCCGTCGTCGCCCGGGTTTAGAGCTTGATCTCGGGTAGACTGCAACTGTTCGGGACGGAGGCACAAGGCGTTGCATTTTCTCGATGGCGCCTCGGCGCAGCATCTTGTCGGGCAATATGGCTATGGCGCGGTTCTCCTGCTCGTGATGCTGGAAAGCGCGGGCATCCCCATGCCCGGGGAAACCGTCCTGGTCAGCGCGGCCGTCTACGCCGGCACCCGGCATGGCCTGGACATCCGGTGGGTCATCGCCGCGGCCGCCGCAGGTGCGATCATCGGCGATAATATCGGCTTCTGGGTCGGCCGGGAATTCGGCGAGCCGCTGCTGGAAAGATGGGGCCATCTCATCGGGCTCGATGCCAGAAAGCGGATGCTGGGCAGGTACCTGTTCGCCCGCTATGGCGGATCCATTGTTTTCTTCGGACGTTTCATCGCTTTGCTGCGCGCATTCGCAGCGCTGCTGGCGGGCGCGAACGCATTGTCGCCGTGGCGGTTCCTGATCTTCAACGCGGCCGGCGGCATTGTCTGGGCGACCGTCTTCGGGTTGGGCGGCTACCTGCTCGGCGAGGGCATCAGCCGCATCGCCGGGCCGCTCGGCTGGACCTTGCTGATTGCAGCGCTCATCGTCGCCTTGGCGATGTGGCGCTATTACAAGAAGCATGAGGAGAGCCTGCTGGCCAGGGCCGAGCGTGAGATGGCGCAGCAGGAACGCCGCTGATTGCGTCGGCACCCCGCAGCGACGCGACCGGCGCCCGATGCCGTCAGCCGCCGGTCACGCTCATGTGGCGGGACAGCGCCGGACTCTGATGGCGCCGGTCGATGATGAAGTCGTGGCCCTTGGGCTTGCGCGAGATGGCCTCGTCGATGGCGCGGTAGAGCAACTCATCGGCTTCCGACGCCCGCAAGACGCTGCGAAGGTCGGCGGCGTCTTCCTGGCCGAGGCACATGAACAGCGTGCCGGTGCAGGTGATGCGGACCCGGTTGCAGGATTCGCAGAAATTATGGGTGAGGGGTGTGATGAATCCCAGCCGCCCGCCGGTTTCCGCGACCTTCACGTAACGCGCCGGCCCGCCGGTGCGGTAATCGATTTCCTCGAGGGTGAAGCGCTCGGCGACCCGCGCCCGCACCATGGACAGCGGCAAATACTGGTCGAGCCGGCCTTCGCCCACGTCACCGAGCGGCATGACCTCGATGAAGGTGAGGTCCATCCCGGCGCCATGGGCCCATTTCACCAGCTCAACGAAATCGTGCTCGTTGACCCCCTTGAGCGCCACCACATTGATCTTGACAGCTATTCCCGCATCCTGGGCCGCCTTGATGCCCTCCAGGACCTTGTCG
>DASYNT010000317.1:0-2491 GCA_036008405.1 Xanthobacteraceae bacterium | reverse complement strand
CGACCGTCAGATCGTCCGCGGCTTCGATGGTGTTGATCGCGGTGATGTAGGCAGCGCAGCGGCAGTGATTGTCGGGGTTGCGCATGCGTTGAAAGTTGAAGGCGACCGCCTGGGCATTGAAGGGCGAGCCGTCCTGGAACTCGACATCCGGGCGCAGCTTGAAGGTCCAGGTCTTGAAATCAGGGCTCGCGGTCCAGGAGAGCGCCAGTTCCGGCGCCGGCTTGCCGTTGTCGTCGAGCTTGGTCAGCGTATTGAACAACAGGGCGGCGGCCGACGCCGTGGCCGAGCCGTAGGCGCCTACCGTGATCGGGTCGAAGCCGGCGATATCCTCGCCGACGCCGAATTTGACGGTGCCGCCGCGCGTCTGCGCGCCGGCGGGCGTGATGGTTAAAGCGAGCGCCGCGAAGGCGCTGAGGGCAACCAGATAGAGCCACCCCTGCCGCCGTTTTGTGCAACCCATGTGCCGATCCTCCCCGCGATTGGCCGCGCTTTCGCGGCGCGGCTCGTTCAAAGCGAGCTTTGGTGGCCGAGCTTATACCATCTCCTCGGATGATGGGAGGCGGTAGTGTCTCGGTTCGAACGTGACAGGGAACGCTACGCCCTCGGGGCGTCCTGTCCGAACACAATCCGATGCCCGTCCGCGGTTGTGACGACGATTTCGCGCATGCCGTAGCCTGTGTTCTTCGGCGCCGAACATATCGCTCCGCGCGCCGTAATCTCGGCGTGCAAGGCGTCGACATCATCGACGCTCAAGTAGCCAAACCAATTATGCGCGCCCAATTCGCCGGGACGCATGTCTCTTGGGCAATTTCCGATCATGAGGCGTACGTCGTCCCGCTCGGCCAGGCGCCAATCGGGCGCTTCCTCCCACTTGATATGGAAGCCCAAAACGTCACGAAAATAGCGAGCGGTCTGGTCGATGTCGGGAACCGCGAGGACGAAAGCCCAATGTGCGATCTTCGGCATGGCGCTTGGCCTCTCCACGTCAGCCCGCGAGCAGCGAGCCATCTTCCGACGCCGCGCCGGCTTCAATCAAGTCCACGATACCGCCTACGGACCAAAGCTTGCCGGCTGCGGGCCTGTTACAATCGAAACGGAGACGCTACCTGGAGGCTCCCTGGCATCGCCCGGCGAAACCCGTTAACATCCGCGGGCTGCACGCGCCGCTTGCGTGCGCTGACGAGGCCGTCGAATGGCGCAGAAATGGAGCCCCGACACCTGGCGGGGCAGACCGATACGGCAGGTTCCCGACTACCCCGAAGGCGAGCCGCTCGCCGCCGTCGAGGCGACGCTGCGCAATTATCCGCCGCTGGTCTTTGCCGGAGAGGCGCGGCGGCTCAAGCGCGTGCTCGGCGAGGTTGCGCAAGGCCGCGCTTTCCTGCTGCAGGGCGGCGACTGTGCGGAGAGCTTCGCCGAGTTCCATCCCAACAATATCCGCGACACCTTCCGCGTGCTGCTGCAGATGGCGGTGGTCCTGACCTATGGCGCCGCTTGTCCGGTGGTGAAGGTGAGCCGGATGGCCGGGCAGTTCGCGAAGCCCCGCAGCACCGATACCGAGACGCAGAACGGCTTGACCTTGCCGTCCTATCGCGGCGACATCGTCAATGGCATGGAGTTCACCGCCGAAGCGCGGCGGCCGGACCCGCGGCGCATGATTCAGGCCTTCAGCCAGGCGGCGGCGACCTTGAACCTGCTGCGCGCGTTCGCGCAGGGCGGTTACGCCGATCTCCACCGCGTTCATAGCTGGAACCAGGGCTTCGTCGCCGACAGCCCGGAAGGCGAGCGGTATCGCGAGATCGCGGACCGGTTGACCGAGACGCTCGACTTCATGGCGGCATGCGGGCTCACCTCGGAGACCACGCCGCAAATCCGCGAGACCGAGCTCTTCACTTCGCATGAGGCGTTGTTGCTGCCTTATGAGCAGGCGCTGACGCGGGTCGATTCGACGAGCGGCGACTGGTATGACTGCTCGGCGCATATGCTCTGGGTCGGCGACCGCACCCGCCAGGCCGATGGCGCGCATGTCGAGTTCCTGCGCGGCGTCAAGAATCCGCTCGGTCTCAAATGCGGCCCAAGTCTCGATCACGGCGATCTCTTGCGCCTCATCGACATTCTCAATCCCGAGAACGAGCCGGGCCGGCTCACCCTCATCGCCCGCATGGGCGCCGACAAGGTCG
Source organism: Xanthobacteraceae bacterium (assembly GCA_036008405.1). GTDB lineage: Bacteria > Pseudomonadota > Alphaproteobacteria > Rhizobiales > Xanthobacteraceae > JAJPKK01. The sequence continues at coordinate 314 of DASYNT010000317.1, read as the reverse complement.
AGACCAAGCTGCCCGCGCTCATCCGCGCCGTGGCCCGCGAGGGCCGGCAGGTCGTCTGGTGCTGCGATCCCATGCATGGCAACACCGTGACCTCGACGACGGGCTACAAGACGCGGTCGGTCGATCGCATCCTCGCAGAGGTCAAAGGCTTTTTCGCCGTCCACGAGGCGGAGGGCAGCTATGCCGGCGGCATCCATTTCGAGATGACCGGACAGGACGTCACCGAATGCATCGGCGGCGCCCAGGCCATCACCGAGACGGCGCTGGCCGACCGCTATCACACGCATTGCGACCCGCGGCTCAATGCGAGCCAG
>DASYNT010000316.1:0-21210 GCA_036008405.1 Xanthobacteraceae bacterium | reverse complement strand
CGCGCAAACTCGTCACCCATTCGGGGCGCAACGGCTTCCTGTACACGATGGACCGCCACAACGGCCAAACCGTGCTGGCGAAGCCGTACATGGACGTCAACTGGACCAAAGGCATCGACCAGAAGACCGGCAAGCCGATCGAATACGATCCGGGAAAGGACATCCAGACCTATTCCGGCATCGCCAACCAGTCGCCCGGCGATCCCACCAAGCGCGTGTGTCCCTCGATTTTCGGAGGCAACAATTATTATCCCTCCGCCTACAGCCCGAACACCAGGCTCATGTACATCCCGGCGATGAGCAACTGCGTCGACGTGACGATCGACACCGCCAGGCACAACAAGGAAAAGGGCTGGAACGGCGGCGCCGTCAAGACGGCGGACCGCTACGAGAGCGATTTGACGGCGATCGATCCCTTGACGGGCGAAATAAAGAAGACCACGCACCTGCCCTACGCGAACTACAGCGGCACGCTCGTGACCGCCGGAGGTCTGGTTTTTCTCGGACTTACCGACGGTACGTTTGCGGCATTCGACGACGCCACGCTCGACCAGATGTGGAAGGTCAACATCGGTTCGGGCTTCTCCGCGCCGCCGATGACCTTCGCGATCGATGGCAAGCAATACGTGGCGATCGTATCGGGGCCGAGCCCGCAGGCGAGGTTGAAGAACATCAACACGCCGGAACTCAAGGAGATGCGAAACGCCACCGTGCTTTACGTGTTCGCGTTGTGAGCTGAATCGGTGGCCGACCCGCCCCGCACGCGCGCGCGAGGGCGCATGACCCGATCCGCTCGACGAAATGAAGGCAAACCGGAGGACATTATGTCAAACCGCAATCAATCGCTGCTCGCAACGCTGCTCGCCGGCAGCGTGCTCGCCGCATCGCCCGTGTTGGCGGCCGAGGTGACGCCACAACGGCTGCTCAATCCCGACAAGGAGCCGCAGAACTGGCTGATGAACCACCGCAGTTATGACGGCCAGCGCTTCTCGCCGCTCGCCCGCATCAACAAGGCCAACGTCAAGGGCCTGAAATTCGCCTATGCGGTGCCGCTCGCCGGCACCCATGGCGGCGAATTCATCGAGGCGACACCGCTCGCCGAGGACGGCTTCCTCTACATCACCGATTCCTGGAGCGTGCTCTACAAGATCGACGCCTCCGCCGGGAACGTCGGCCGCATCGTCTGGCGCATGGATCCCAAGCAGGAGCGGACGGTGGCCAATCGGGGCGCCGCCCTGTGGGGCGACCTCGTCATCTCCCCGGCGAGCGCGCCGGCCCGCATCATCGCGACCGACAAGAGCTCGGGCAACGTGGTGTGGGAGTCCAACGTGTCGGACTCCGACCGCGTCACGATCACCGGCGCGCCGCTCGCCATCAAGGACAAGATCGTCATCGGCGCCTCCGGCGGCGACGGCGGCGCCCGCGACTGGGTGGCCGCCCTCGACGCCGCGACCGGCAAGCTGCTGTGGCGCAAGTACACCATTCCCGCGCCCGGCGAGCCGGGCAGCGAAACCTGGAAGGACAAGAACAACGCCTGGCAGACCGGCGGCGGCGCCGTGTGGGTGACCGGCACCTATGATCCCGACACCAACCAGACCCTGTGGGGCGTCGGCAATCCGGTGCCGATGATGGATGCCCGCGCGCGGCCGGGCGACAATCTCTTCACCAACAGCGTCATCTCGTGGGATCCCGACAATGGCAAGATGAACTGGTACTTCCAGTACACCCCCGGCGACATGTGGGATTACGACGAGGTCGGCACCCATATCCTGTTCGAGCGCACCGTCGACGGGCAGCCGCGCAAGCTCGTCACCCATTCCGCCCGCAACGGCTTCGTCTACACCATGGAACGCGCCAACGGCGTGATGGTCGGCGCCAAGCCCTACGTGGACAACGTCAACTGGACGGCCGGCATCGACCAGAAGACCGGCAAGCCGGTCGACTACGATCCCAGCAAGGACGTGCAGACCTATTCGGGCCTCGCCGATCCGACCTCGGCCAATCCGATCAAGAAGGTCTGTCCCAATCGCACCGGCGGCAACAACTACTTCCCGTCCGCCTACAGTCCCCAGACCCAGCTGCTCTACATTCCCGCCACCACGGCCTGCGAGTTCGTGACCAACGACAAGACCATCGCCGCCAAGCGGAACGAAGGCTGGTTCGTGCGAACCGGCGGCGGCTACAAGATCGACGGCCGCTACGAAAGCACCCTGACGGCGGTCGATCCGGTGACCCTCGCGATCAGGAAGAACGTGCACCTGCCGTACCCGAACTATTCCGGCGCGCTCGCGACCGCCGGCGGACTGGTGTTCGTCGCGCTCATGGACGGCACCATCGCGGCCTTCGACGACACCACGCTCGACCAGCTGTGGGAGGTCAATGTCGGCTCCGGCTTCGCCGCGCCGCCGATGACCTTCGAGGTCAACGGCAAGCAATATCTGGCGATCGCGTCCGGGCCGAGCCCGACCTCGCGGACCAAGCTCCTGGCCACCCCGGAGCTCAAGGACCAGCGCAGCGCGACCGTACTCTACGTGTTCGGCCTGTGAGCTGGAACTTCCCCCTCGCCCCGCTTGCGGCTATCGGAGTCACGCATTGCAGGGACGGATCGAATGACCTTCTCCCCGCGCGCGGGGAGAGGTAGCGCTGCGACAGGTTCGAATGCTCTGCGCGATAACGAGGGCCGACTATGACAACGAACACATCGGGGAGTAAATCCATGCAACCGCGCCATGCATTCCTGCGCAACCTTCTGCTCACCGGCGGCGCCATCTGCACGCTATTCGGAACGAGCACCTTCGCGGCCGAGGTGACGCCGCAGCGCCTCCTCAATCCCGACAAGGAGCCGCAGAACTGGCTGATGAACCACCGCAGCTATGACGGCCAGCGCTTCTCGCCGCTCGACCGGATCAACAAGGGCAACGCCAAGAGCCTGAAACTCGTCTACGCGGTCGCGCTCGGCGGGACTGCGGGCAACGAATCCAACGAGGCGACCGCGCTCGCCGAAGACGGCTTCCTCTACATCACCGATTCCTGGGGCGTGCTCTACAAGATCGACGGCACCTCGGGCGACGCCGGCCGGATCGTCTGGCGCATGGATCCCAAGCAGGAGCGGCAGGCGGTCAATCGCGGCGCCGCGTTCTGGGGCAATTACGTGGTCTCGGCCGCCAACTCGCCGGCCCGCATGATCGCCACCGACAAGGCCACCGGCAAGATCGCCTGGGAGACCAATATCGCCTTCGACGTGCCGCGGGTGCAGATCACCGGCGCGCCGCTCGCGATCAAGGACAAGATCATCGTCGGCGCGGCCGGCGGCGATGGCGGCATCCGCGACTGGATCGCCGGCCTCGACGCCGCGACCGGCAAGGTGCTGTGGCGCAAATTCACCATTCCGGCGCCGGGCGAGCCCGGCAGCGAAACCTGGAAGGGCAACACCAATGCCTGGCAGACCGGCGGCGGCGCCATGTGGGTCACCGGCACCTACGACCCCGACACCAACCAGACGCTGTGGGGCGTGGGCAACCCGGTGCCGCAGCTCGATGCGCGGGTCCGGCCGGGCGACAATCTCTTCACCAACAGCGTCGTCTCCTGGGATCCCGACAGCGGCCGGATGAACTGGTACTTCCAGTACACCCCCGGCGACATGTGGGATTACGACGAGGTCGGCACCCACATCCTGTTCGACCGCGTGATCGACGGGCAGGCCCGCAGGCTCGTCACCCATTCGGCGCGCAACGGCTTCGTCTACACCATGGAACGCGCCAACGGCGCCATGGTCGGCGCCAAGCCTTATACGGACGTCAACTGGACGGCCGGCATCGACCAGAAGACCGGCAAGCCGCTCGACTACGATCCCAACAAGGACGTGCAGACCTATTCGGGCCTCGCCAATCCGACCGCGGACGCCCCAGTCAAGAAGGTTTGCCCCAATCGCAACGGCGGCAACAACTACTATCCGTCATCCTACAGTCCCAAGACCCAGCTGCTCTACATTCCCGCCATGACGGCATGCGAATTCGTGTCCATCGACAAGGACAAGCCGAAGACGGAAAAAGGCTGGATCCCGCGCTCGGGCGGCTCCTTCAAGGTCGAGGATCGCTATGAAAGCAATCTGACCGCCGTCGACCCGGCGACCCTCGAGATCAAGAAGAGCGTGCACATGCGCTACCCCAATTATGCGGGCGCGCTCAGCACCGCCGGCGGGCTCGTCTTCATCGCCCTCATGGACGGCACCGTCGCCGCCTACGACGACGCCACCCTCGACGAATTGTGGAAGTTCAACGTCGGCACCGGCTTTGCCGCGCCGCCGATGAGTTTCGAGGTCGGCGGCAAGCAATATGTGGCGATCGCGTCGGGACCGAGCGGGCCGGCCAAGGCGAAAATCCGCAACACGCCCGAGCTCAACGACCAGCGCAGCGCGACGATGCTCTACGTGTTCGGTTTGTGAGCCGCGCCGCATCTGGCTTTCGGCATGGTCATCCCGGGGCGCGTGCGCGGCACGCGGAATCCGGGCAGCGCTGGCGGCAGCGGTCATCCCGATGACGTCCCAGCAGCTGATCACGGACGTCTCGACGCATTTCAAGTGAGCGCGTTCGGGGAGGGCCATGCCATAGAAGGAGCGTAGCCCGGGTAGAGCCCTTGCGAAACCCGGGGCGGGCTTCGAGCGAGGTCCCCGCGTTTCGCTAGCGCTCTACCCGGGCTACCACACTCACTTGCCGGGCTGGGCGCCGTTCGCCTGCCACTTGGCAGATAGCGCCGCGCGCGGAATCTCCTGTCCGCGCAGATACACCTTGCTGATCCGGCGCGTATTGGCGATGTCGTCGAGCGGATTGGCGTCGAGCACCAGGAAGTCGGCGCTCTTTCCCGGCCCCACCATGCCGAGATCGTCGAGGCCGAGGATCCCGGCCGCGGTATGGGTTCCGGCCATGATCGCCTGCATCGGCGTCAGCCCGGCCCTGGTCACCAGAAGCTCCAGCTCGACATGGGAGCCGAGGCCGAAGAATTCGCCGCCGGAGACGCCGCCGGTGTCGGTGCCGAGGCTGATCCGCGCGCCGGCGGCGTACAGCTTCGCGGTGTTGCGCAGATTGGTCGCCGCGAACTCGCGGGCACGCTGCACCGCCTTGGGGTCGGCGCTCGGATTGGGAGAGAGCTGCTCGGCGAGTTGCTTGATGTCTTCTGCCCCGAACGCCTGGCGCAGCACCGGATCGTCGACCCAGGCCGGCTTGGCAGTGTAGAGCGCGCGGCGCTCGCCCCACAGCGTCTCCACGAAGAACACGTCGGGGTGCTGCTTGAGGAGTGCGAGAAGCTCGTCGTCGACGTCCTTGTCGCGCACCATGTGGGCAAAGCCGTCGATGCCGGCGCGCACGAGGTCCTTGACGTCGTCGAGGGCGAAGACATGGGCCATCACCCGCAGATTGTTCTTGTGGGCCTCGTCGATGATGGCGCGGTAGAGGTTGGGCTTGAGCTTTTCCACCGTGCCGTTGCGGTCGTCGACCCAGATCTTGACCATGTCGGGCTTGTGGGAAGCGAGTTCGCGGACGTCCCGCCGGGCCTCCTCCTCGGTGGTGACGCCATAGGCGCTGTCATGCATGGCCCCGCCGGGACCCGCATCGGGCATGCCGAAGCCGCTGCCGGCGGTGAGATAGCGCGCGCCCGAATGGGCTTCGGCGCGCACCCGATAAGGCAATTCGCCGCGCCCGGTGCCGGTCTCCAGGATCGCGGCGACGCCGTAGAAGGCGTAGCGGTCGAGCATGTCGAGCAGGTTCGCGCGGGTGTAATTGTCGGCGGAAAAGCTGGTGCCGATGCGATAGCCCATGTGCACGTGGTCGTCGACCAGCGCGGGCATCACCGTCTTGCCGGCGAGGTCGACGCGCACCGCGCCCGGCGGGACCGGCAGTTCGCCGCGCCGGCCGACCCCGGTGACGCGGTCATTGGCGACGATGAACGCCGAGTTCTCGATGACGCCGCCGTCGCCGGTGAGGAGGCGAGCGCCCTCGAAGACCGTCACGGTCGGGGTTTGGGCCCTCAGCGCAACCGGAGCGGCGGACAGCGCCAGCGCTGTTGCGGCGAGTGCGGCGAACGAACTCCAACGACTGCGGTGCATGTCAGACTCCCAGAACCGTGACGGATCATCTCCCTCCCCGTCTTCGGGGAGGGCCGGGGTGGGTCCTTTCTTAACGACGTGCCGCGTGGCCCCCACCCGACCTCGCTGCGCTCGGCCACCCTCCCCGAAAACGGAGGGATCGGCTCGCCTATTTCAGCACGTCGCTGGCTTCGGCGGCGGCCACCAGGGCCTTTTCGTCGGCCGCCAGCAGGAAGCCTTCGCCGACCGCCTTGCGGGCCGCGAGTTGGACGGCGGCGACATAGCCGGCATGGCTGCCGTAGCGCTCCTCCAGCGAGGGGCGCGGGTCTTCGGCCGCGACGCGTTCGGCCTTGGTCTTGGCGAAGGGAATCATGCCGCCGGCATAGTTGCAGATTTGGCCCTTGTGGAAGCCGGCCGCGGTGATGTTCCAGCCGAGATAGGTGCCGAGCGGCGCATCGCGCAGCACCACCGGCACCCCGCCCATCTCGTTGCCGTCGGCATCGACGCGCGGGACCTTCAAGTTGATCACGTGCTTGATCCGCGGAGGCACGTTGGTCTGGATGCCGGAGCCGTCCATGTAGTTGAAGTCCGCACCGAAGTCGTAGTCGAGGCCGGGGTTGATGAGACCCGTGGGCGCACCCACCGGCAGGCCGGGCAGCGCCGGGAAGCCCATGGCTTGCGCCGTCGCGTCGACGAGATCCCCGCCCTTGAGCGTGGGATAGCGGCTCGCAGGCGGCTCCGTCCCCTTCATCACCCAGTTGCGGAAATGCGCGCGGATGGCGTTGACGGTCTGGGTATGCGGGACCGGGTTGCCGGGCAACGCGCCCTGGCCGTATCCGGCGCTGGGACAGGCCGGCGGCGCCGCGGCGGTGGTGCTGAAGCCGCCGGGGCCGCCGCCGTGCTGCGTGCTCGGGATGTAGTAACGCCGCACATTGTTCGGCAGCGCCAAGTCGGCGTCGGCTGTGCTGCCCACCCACTCCGGCGTGAGCTTGAGGCCCCATACCTCCGCGGCGCCGAAATGCTCGATGATCTTCGGGCAGGTGTGGCTCGCAGTGCAGCGATCGAGGATGCCGGCGGCGGGCAGGCCGCGCACCGCGTCGGCTGCGTCGGCCCACCATTGTGGGCCTTCGCTGCCGACCTCGTAAAGTTTCAGCACCCCGTCCGGCACGGCGAAGCGGTAGTTGAGCGCAATCCGGCGCCCAGCGATGATCGGCCAGGCGCCTTCATAGAGCTGCCGGCCCGCCTCGTCCTGGTTGAAGCCGAGATGGAGGAAACCGCGCACGAAGTTGCCGGACTGCGAGACGCCGCGGGTGATCGCCCACGATACTCCGCCGGCGACCGGGTTGGGCGTCCCGACATCGTCCTGCGCGGCGTTTTTGAAGAAGGAGCCGACATCGCGGAACGCCGCAAAGCCGATGCCGAGCACGAGCGGATCCTTCGCCGTGAACACCACCTGGTAGAGCAGGTTGGGGTCGAACCCGTTCTTCGCGCAGATCTGGGTCGGATCGGGCGTGCCCGGAAACGGGTGGTCGGCGTCGCATTTGGCGAAGGCCCAGTCGCCCGGCGCGATTTCCGCGGTTGCGCCGATCACGCCTTCGATGGTTTCCGAAGCGTGAGTGGTGAGGCTCGCCTCCTTGGTATCGAGTGAGGCGGGCTTGTAAGGCAGCGGATTGCTGTGCACCATCATCGGCCGCGAGTTCTTGCCCGCGGCGTTGAGAATGCGCGCCATCACCCGGCCGGTGATCGCGGAGCCATCGGCATTCTTTGCGACGGGCACGACGACATAGTCGTTGTTGGGGCCGGGCGCTGTCGAGCCCGCGCCGTCGCCCTGCCAGCCGCTGGAGAGGCCGATGTCGCCGGTCGCCCGTTCGGCCGGCACGATGGTGAGACGGCCGCTGCGGTTCGGCACGTCGTGCCACATCAGGTGGCTCGCCTTGGACATGTCGACCGGCTTCACCAGCTGGAAGGTCGCGGTGTACTCGACCATCCCCTTGGCGTTGCGCGGCGCGAGCTTGATGTCCTGGATCACGGCGTTCTTGGGATCGTTGGGATCGAGTTCGCCGAAAGCGCGGCCGGCCAGCGTCTCGTACTGGCCCGCGGTGCCGAAGCTCGCGCCGTCGAAGGCGGGCGAGACTTTTTTCTCGACCGCGATCCTGGTCACCCGCGCCTGCGCGTCCGACGCCAGAATGGCGAGCAGGCTCGCCGCCGCGATGCCGACCGCCGGCGCTGCGGCCCGGCGCTGTTTGCGTGATCTCGTCATGTGCTTCTCCCGAACGTTGTTTGAAACTGAGTTGGGTGGTTTAGCCCTTGTGAACCGCCGAGACGCTGCGCATCGCCGCTCACATGTCCCGCGCTCACACATTGAGCCAGTCGAGCGACGTCTCGTTTTCGATGTGCTGGAGCCGGTCGAACAGCGCCTCCGTGGTGCCGCGATCGAGCCGCTGGGTCAGCATCATGAATTTTTCCTTGAGCTCCGGCTGGGCCAGCGGGCGCTCCGGCGTGCCCTTGAAGCTCGCCACCTTGCGCGAGAACTCGCGCCCGTCCTTGAGCTTGACGGTGACCGTGGCGGTGAGATCGCGGCGGTCCTGGCCGGGGGCGATCGGCATCTTGATGCGCGACGACATGTCGAGGATGGCACGGTCGTGCACCGCGGATTCGTCGAACGAGCGCGGGTCGACCGGGTTGCGATAGAGCGCGAGCGCGACGCTGAAGGGGATGCTGTACTGGGCGAGCATCAGGTCGCCCGGCGCCGCGATGTTGTTGGTCGTCGCCATCCGGTCGTTGCCGAGGACGTCGATCGAGGCGACGTCGGCGGCGGTGAACTTGTGCTCGTTGCGCAGGTCGAGAATGGCCTCCACCGGATTGTGCGCGGTGATGTGGCAGGCATAGCGCTTGAGCATGATATCGAGGGTGAACCAAGTGCTGCCGAGCCCCTTGGTCAGCTCCGCCAGGTCCCAGTCGTTGCAGTATACCCGCAGGAAGCCGGCTTCGCCCTCGAGCACGCTGGTCGGGCCGGTGAAGCCCTGTGCGGCGAGGTTTGCCGCGAGAACGCCGGACTCGGCCGCGCGTCCCATGTGGAGGCGCTTGACCATGGCGCCGTTGCCGGCATGGGCGAATTCGAGGAGGCCCGACGCGCACGAGCCGGCGACGCCCAGCGCATTGGTCATCGCGGCGGCGTCGAGATTCAGCAGCCGTCCGGTCGCCGAAGCCGCCCCGAACGGACCGGTGGTGCCCGGCGCATGGAAGCCGCGCGCCTCGTTGGTGTGCTTGGTCGCGTGCCCGATCCGGAACATGACTTCCGTTCCCGCCGCGAAGGCGGTGAGGAGGTCGCGGCCGGACAGCCCGCGTTCCTGCGCCACCGCGAGCGCGGCGGCGAACACTGTGGCGCCGGGATGGGCGCCGGAATCCGGCTTGGACAGGCTGTCGAGCTCGAAGGCGTGGGTCATGGCGCCATTGGAGAGCGCTGCGGCGCCGGCATGCACGGGCGCCCCGCCGGAGCCCAAAATGTAGCTCTTGCCGACCGGGCTGTTCTGCCGCGCATAGGCGATGATCATCTTGCTCCACGGCAATTCCGCACCGTAGACGATCGCCGCCACCGAATCGGTCATGCAATCCTTGGCGCGCTGGACCGCAGCGGGCGGCAGGTCCTCGAAGCGCATGGCAGCCGCATAGGCGGCGAGGCGTTCGGTCTCGTGATTGGTTTCCCCATGGGCATGAGCCGGCGCCTGCGCGCTCGCCGCGGCCGCATCCAGCGATGACGCTGCCCCGCCGATGAGGGCCGGAGCCAGACGCGCCGAACCGGCGACGGTCGCCATCCGCTTGAGAAACGTGCGGCGGCCCAAGCCCTCATGGTCTGTCATGGAATCCTCCCAAAGCGCGTCGTTGCGATCGACATGAACACAGTCTAGCCCGGATTTCGCCGCCGCTCCATCCGGGGTCCGGCTTGCCGGGCCTAATCTTGTAACCTCCGGCTCTGGTTGGCTCTAAGGCTTTGCCTCAGCCGCAGCGGGCGCCGGGTTGGTCGCCGAACTGATCGTCGAACCGCTCGCCTCTTGGCCGAAAAAGCTGATGACCATGCCGGACATCGGCTCGATCCAGGTCAGGTGGCTGACCACCGACTTCACGCCGGGGATGTTCTCGGCGCAGACCCGGATGGCCTCGCCCTGCGAACCCTCCATGATGGTGCCCCACAGCTCGACGACGCCATCCTTGACGGCGACATCGATCAGCGCCGCCGGTGCCCAGAACTGCTTTTCGAATTCGGCGAGCAGCTGCTGGCGGATCGCCGCGTCGGTCGCGGCCGGGCGAGGCGCGGCACGGCCGAGGGTGGCGAGCGCATGCATGAGATTGGCGCGGCTGACGATGCCGACGACCTGCGCGCCGCGCATCACCGGCAGGCGCTTGATGCGCCGGCGCTCCATGGTCGTCACGACCTCGTCGAGCGGCGTCTCTTCGGTGATCGTGATCGGCTCGGTGGTCATCACTTCGGCCACCCTGCGCCCATGCGACTCCACATATTCCTCGGCGAGGCGTCCCGGCCCGACCAGGAATTCGAGCCAGCGCGGCCGCTTGCGCGTGGTCCCGGTTTCGGCGCGGCGCAGGAAGTCGCCTTCCGTCACCATGCCGACCAGCTTCCCCGAGGGATCGATCACCGGCAGGCCGCTGATGTGATTTTTCATCATCAGCTCGATCGCCTCCAGCACGCCCACATCGGGCGAGATCGAAACGACGCGCGCGGTCATGATGTCGCCGGCTTTCATGGAAGTCTCCTGTCTTGCGACGGCTGCGTCCGCCGCCATCGTCACGCCTTTGCCGGATCATAGCAGTTGTATCGAGCACCGGCGCTTTCGATCGTGAGCAACCGATCGGCCGAGACGACCCGACCGACTCGCCGGATGATCGTCGGCTCAAAACGACCCGAATGCGGTGCCCAGGCCGATGACGACGGCGAGCGCGATGATGGCGCCGACGATGCCGACCATCACGATGTCGAAATAGCTTTCGCGATGGGTCGTGCCGCACACCGCGAGCAGCGTCACGACGGCACCGTTGTGGGGCAGGCTGTCGAGCGTGCCCGATCCGATCACGGCGACGCGATGCAATAGCGAGGGATCGATCCCCTGCTCCCGCGCCAGGGCCAGATAGGTGTCGCCGAGCGCATCGAGCGCGATGATCATTCCACCCGAGGCGGAGCCCGTGAGCGCAGCCAGCACGTTGGTCGCCGCCGCCAGCGAGACCAGCGGCCCGCCGCCGATGCCCAGGACCCAGTCGCGGACCACCGCGAAGGCCGGCATGGCCGCCACCACCGCGCCGAAACCAACCAGGCTCGCGACGCTGAGCGCCGGCAGCACCGAGGCGTTCGCCCCTGCGTCCATGGTCTCCCGCAATGCCGGGAGACGGGACCGGTTGACGGCCACGACCGTGACGATCGCCGCGGCGAGCGCGGTGATGACCGCCCATACGCCACCCACCGCGGACAGCGACGTCGCTCCCCAGCGTTCCTGCGCCAGATAGGAGACGTCGAGGCGCGGAAGCACCACGAGCGACATCACGAGATTGACGGCCACCACCACGACCAGCGGCAAAACGGCAAGGCCGGCCGGCGGCGCGGTCGCGCCATGAACCCCGTGCTTGATTTCGGCCGGATCGAACTCGCGCGCGGTGGTGGCGCGCTCGCGCAGGCCCTGATCGTCTGCGACGGCGTCTACCCCGGGCGGGTCCCCCGCCCCGAACGGCTCGCCGGCCCGCCGTGCGGAAGCTTCGGCGCGGCCGAGCCACCACAGCCCGAACCCGAGCATCACGGCGGAGGCGATGATGCCGAGGCCGGGCGCAGCGAACGGCGTCGTGCCGAAGAACGGCATCGGGATCGCGTTCTGGATCGCCGGCGTTCCCGGCAGCGCCGACATGGTGAAGGTGGAGGTCCCCAGCGCGATCGCAGCCGGCATCACCCGGCGCGGAATCGCGGCGGCGCGGAACAGCGCCTGAGCCATCGGCGCGAGTACGAAGAAGGCGACGAACAGGCTCACGCCGCCATAGGTGACCAGCGCACCGGCCAGCACGACCGCCAATATGGCGCGTCGTTCCCCGAGGCTGCGTGTCATGTGAGCCGCGATCGCCGACACCGAGCCGCTGTCGTCCATCAGCTTGCCGAACAGCGCGCCGAGAAGGAAAATCGGGAAGAACTGGGCGAGAAAGCGCGCAGTGCCGTCCATGAACGTTTGGGTCCAATGGGCGAGCAGCGGTTCGCCGGCGAACAGGGCGGCGAGCAGCGCCGCGGCCGGTGCGAGCAGCAGCACGCTCCAGCTGCGGAACGCCAGCCCGATGAGGAGCGCCAGGCCGAGCGCGATGCCGAGCAGTCCCATGGCTCAGACGCCTTCGAGAAGGATGTCGAGGTCGATCGACGAGCGCCGGCCGAGGTCGCCGGCATGGGCCGTCAGGAACGTCTCCGCGGCGCTGCGCCCCTCGTCCCGCAGCATGGTCAGAAACTCCCATTCGGCGTTGAGCTTCGAGGAATAGCCGAGATCGACCATCGCCGTGTTGGGCACCATGTGGATCCGCATCCCCGCCCATTTCGCGCCTTCGGTGTCGCCTGGCTGCGCCACCTGCCGCAGCAAAGCGATCATGCGAAGCTCCTTGAGCAGCACCGCATTGAAGGAGACTTCGTTCAGGCGATCGAGGATATCTCGCGCCGAGCGGGGCACGCCCGGCCGTTCGACGGGATTGATCGGAACGAGGATCGTGTCGCTCGACGTGCATTCGCGCACCAGCGGCGTCATGGTGGGATTGCCCGAATAGCCGCCGTCCCAATAATGCTCGCCGTCGATCTCGACGGCCTGGAACATGGTCGGCAGGCACGCCGACGCGAGCAGCACGTCGGGCGTGAGCTCGCTGTTGCGGAACACCCTTCCTCGGCCGGTGCGGACGTTCGTGGCGGTGACGAACAGCTTGATCGGGCTGCGCGTCAGGCGCGCGAAATCGACGGTCTTGGCCAGGACGTCGCAGAGCGGATTGGTCCCGAGCGGATTGAGATCGTAGGGCGAGAACAGCCTCGACATCAAATCCATCGTGATGAACATCGGCGATTGATCGAGCGTCCAGCGGCCGAGCAGCCGGTCGAGGGGGCCGCGCTGAAACGGACTGAAACGGGCCGTGTGCGCGACACCGGCCCAGAAGGCTTCGAGCGCCCGACGCGCGCCCTCGGCGCCGCCGTCGGTATAGCCATCGGCGAGCACCGCCGCGTTCATGGCTCCGGCCGAGGTGCCGGAAATGCCGTCGATGCCGAGCCGCGGCTCCTCCAGCAGGCGGTCGAGCACGCCCCATGCAAATGCGCCGTGAGCTCCGCCGCCCTGCAGCGCCAGGTCGACCAGGATGTCATCGGCGATTTTTTGAGCGGAGGTCGCGGAAGTCGACATCGGTTTCTCCGGGTCTGTCGCTCACCCCATCAGATCGTCGCCAACACCTTGGCCCGCGTTTGCCTTCTACTCGACCAGCAAATATCACATGCGGATGTCTTTTCCAGGCGCCCGCACCGCGACCCTGCCATGAGCGAACCCGTCGCAAGCGCCGACACGACCGGTCGCCGCGTCCAGCCGATGGATCGCGGACCTGCCGGGAGGCCCCGGCAAGCCGGCGTAACTTCAATCGGGATCGGCTTGCGCCACCGATGAATCGTCGACGTCCCGGCGTCCCGGCAGCACCACGCGGTCCGGTTCGAGCAGCCTGAGCTTGCCGTCGGCGTCCGCCGCCAGATTGTGGATGTAGAAATAGGTGTCGCGGTCGTCGGTCACTTCCATGACCGGAGACGGCGCCGACACGATCAGCAAGCCGCCGCACTCGCCGATCCAGTCGATATGCCGGTGACCATGCATCACCACGGCGTTGTCGGAGAGGCGCTGCAAGCGGCGTACGAACCAGGTGCCGTTGACGAGCGCGGTGCCGATCCGCACCGACAGCGCCTTGGCGGGCTTGGGATATTCGAGGACATGATGGTGCAGCGCCACGATCCAGCAGGCGCGCGGGAACTGGGCGACCGCAATGTCGATGCCCTTGGCCTGCTCCAGCGGTATCATTCCCAGCGCGTTGGTGAAGGAGAAGTGGGTGTCGGCGTTGGAGTTCAACACGATCACCCCGAGCCCGTCCTCGGTGTCGGGCGGCAGCACCATCGGAAAGATCTCCGCCCACAGATCGGCTAGGCGCAGCGACAGGCGGATCGAGCCCTTGTCGGCGAAGTCTTCGATCTCGGCGCGATGCGGCTCCAAGGCCTGCGCCAGCGTGTCGCCGAGCCGGCCGGACCTCGTGTCGACGATCCGGAAACGCGAGCCCTGCATGGCCGCCAGCGCGGAGACGGCGCGAAGCTCGCGCAGGCGCTTGGTCGGACTGGTCGGCAGGTCGAGGCGGGCCGGATTGGCGCGGTCCACCACGTTGACGTCGTGGTTGCCGGGAAGCCCGATCAGCAGTCCGGCGAGCCCGGGATATGGTGCGAGCGCGTCGAAAAACTCCGCCCATTCCGCGGACACGCCGGCGTCGGTCAGGTCTCCGGAGATCAGGATGGCGTCGAGCGGCTGGGTCGCGTGAATTTCGTCCAGCCGCGCCAGAATCTGCCGCAGGCGCTCGTTGCCGCGCGGACCGGACCGCCCGCTCTCGACCCGGAAACCGTACCGCTCGCCCACGGTGTGCAGGTCGGACAGGTGCGCCACGCGCCACGAGCGACCGCCCTGCGGGCGGGCATCGAACGCGCGCAGATCGCGCGGCTGCGCCATGATCGCGTCGGCCATGCCCCAGACGAGCGCCGCCCCGCCGAAATAGCCCGCGACGATGACGACGGCATTCGCCAGCGCAATGGAGACGAGCAGCCGCAGCGACGTGAATTCGGCGAGGCCGCCGGCCCAGCGCGTGGCCGGCCATGCGAGCAGGACGAGGCCGAACGAGGCCGCGCTGATCGCAATGCCCGACGCCGCGGCGCTGCCGGCGCGGACCGAGGCCCGCCCGGCCGCGCTCACGTTCTGGGGCAGCAGTTGCTCGGCGACCTGCCGCAGTCCTTCGCGACAGAAGATGTATGCGGGCTGCACCCCCAAGGCGTTGAGCGACCAGAAGCTGCTTTCGATCAGGCGCAGGAGCGGACGCCCGCCGAACCAGGCGATGCCGATCAGCACCGCCAGAAGCAGGACCGGCGTGATCCCCGTCAGAAGATCCAGGACTTTGGACGAAGCGGCGGACAGCCACAGCGACGCGATCAGCGGCGCCACGCCGAGGATCACGCCGGGCAGCCCGATCAGGAGGATCCACGCCAGCACCAATTTCGGCAGGCTCACCTCCGCCAGCAGGCTGCCGGCCAGGGAGAGCAGCGAACGCCGCTTGGTGCTCGAGGCGTCGTCCTCGACATCGCCTTCGCGCGGGTCGATGATCGGCTTCATCGCGGCCACCGGCTTGCCGACGAAGGCACGGCCTTGTGGACGCCGGGCTCGGTGGTCGGCAACATGCGCTGAAACCGATGCATGAACATGGTTCTCGAATACACCACACCTTGGAGAAACAGCACCTGGAAGCAACAGCACCTTGGGAGAAACCATTCGCACGCAACCGGCCTGCCGGACGGCGTCGGTCCGAAACCGGTCCGGATAGACATTGTCGTGTCATCATCATAAATGAAAGAGGTTATTCGACGCCGCCGATGCCTCGTTCGTTTGCATTGAGGAGCCGCTGCAATGCGATGGCTCAACATAACCGTGGTCGCACTGTTCGCGATTGCGATACTCCTGTTCGCGATCCAGAATTTTCAGATCGTCACGCTGTCCTTCATGGGCTTGAGCGCGCGGGCGCCGCTCGCGCTGCTGGTCGCCATTGTCTACCTGCTCGGCATGGCGACGGGCGGCAGCCTGTTTGCGCTGCTGCGCCGATCGATCGCGAGATCGCGGCTCGCCTCGATGAACAAGCCATAGAGTTTCCGATTACGGCTCGCTCCTTTGGAGTCACTGCCGGGCAATCCGGTACTCGCAGTCGGTGGTTACCGGATCGCCTGGTCGAGCCGAGCAATGAAGGCGAAGTGTATCGACCTACTTTGTCGGATCGAGCGAGGCCACATAGGCGGCGATCGCGATGACGTCGTCCGCGGTGAGCTTGTCGACCACGGCCTTCATCAGCGCGGCCGACGAGCCGCCGCGATCGCCGGTCTGGAAGTAATAGATCTGGCGGGCGATGTTGCCGGGCGAGCGGCCGGCGATGCTGGGGACGTCGCCGAGCCCCATCAGTCCCGGGCCGTGGCAGATGGCGCAGGCGATGGTCTTGCCGTCGCCGCCGGCGGTGACGAGCGAGGCGCCCTTGGCGAGGCTGCCGACCGGCACATAGGACACGAAGCTCGCATGGGGATCGCGCAGCTCGACGCGCTCGGGGTCCTCCGGCACTTCGATGATGCGCCGGCCGATCGGCTCGGTGCCGCCCGCCGGATGCTGCAGCCGCCGCGTTCCCTTGAAATAGGTCTTCGGCACGGAGTCGGTTTCGACGACCCGGGTCCACCGCATCAATTTCAGGCCGGCGAAGTATTCGGTCGAGGCCTTGATCTCGTCCGGGGTCAGGTCCTTGGAAAACCGGGTCATGGCGCCCGCGCCGGCGCCGGCCCTGGCGCCGCTCTTGAAGTCGGCGAGTTGCCGCGCCAGGTAGGCCGCGGTGGTCCCGGCCAGGCGGGAGTTCTCGGGATGGCCGTGGCCGTGGGGAAGATGGCAGCCGATGCAGGCCCGCACCGTCTCACCATCGCCGTGGGCGACGACGTCCGGCATCGGCGGATGCTCGCTTGGAAACCAGTCCGGCGAATCCATCTGCGAGTCGATCTGCGCCCTGGTGTAGCTGCGCGTGCTGCCCGGGGCCTGCAACGGCTTGCCGCTGTCGGGCTCGGCCGGGACGTTCTCCGCCTGCGCGGGAGGATAGGCCCAGTCCGGGCGCTCTGCCGCCCGCACGGAAGCCGGCAGAAGTGCGAGCATCAAGACCGGGATCAGGTTCCTCATGGCGTTTTCCTGGTAGGGCCGCTGTCGGCATCGGATGGCGCAATCCTAGCCGCAACGGCGCACGACTGAAATCCTCGCCTTGCAGCGCCTGGACTTGCAGTGCCGTGGCATTGTGACCTCGCGGTGTGACCTCGCGCCCGGGCGTGAAATTCGCCGGTACGAGGCTTTCGGCGATCCGCATGGATTGCTACCATCGAGCCGCAGCAGCGGTCGTCCATTCGGCCGCAGCGGGCGCGCCCAGGCGGGTCCCCGATCGCACCAACAGTGAGGTTACCATGCGCAAGAAGATGTTGCTCACCGCGGCCGCCGGCCTGGCGGCCTTGCTGATGCCGGCGATCCGGGATGGCGCCGCGGCGCAGACCCGCACGAACCTGGACATCTATGTGGTCGATGTCGAGGGCGGCAACGCCACGCTGTTCGTGGCGCCGTCCGGCGAATCGCTCCTGATCGACACCGGCAACGTCGCGCCGGCGGCGGCGATCCGCGATGCCGAGCGCATCATGGCGGCCGCCAAGGATGCCCGGCTCACCCAGATCGACAACCTCATCATCACCCATTGGCACGGTGATCACTACGGCGGCATGGCGGAACTCGCAAAACGAATCCCGATCCGGAATTTCATCGACCATGGACCGAACGTCCAGCCGACGCCCGCGGTCGACGAATTCCTGACCAAGGTCTACCCCCAGCTCTATGCGAACGCAAAACACACCGTCGCCAAGCCCGGTGACAAGATTGCGATCGCCGGCCTCGATGTGCAGGTGGTGACGTCCGCCGGCGAGACCATCAAGACGCCGGTGCCCGGCGCCGGCGCTCCCAATCCGTACTGCGCGAACTACACGCCCCCGCAGAGCACCGGCGAGGACCCGATGTCGGTCGGCGTCTACGTCACGTTCGGAAAATTCCGCACCATCCATCTGGGCGATACGACCAAGAACAAGGAATTCGAGCTGATGTGCCCGAACAACCGCATCGGCGCCATCGACCTGTTCCTCGGGCTCCATCATGGGCAGGCCACCTCGAATTCGGAGGTCATGATCCACGCCACCCACCCCCGCGTCGCCATCATGAACGACGGCACGCGCAAGGGCGGCGAGCCCGATACGATGCGGGTGCTGCACACGTCGCCGGGCCTGGAAGACCTGTGGCAGATCCACTTCTCCCAGCTGAGCGGCCAGGAATACACCGTGCCCGGAATGTTCATCGCCAACCTGCTCGACGAGCCGTCCGCGGCGATGCCGGTGGCGCCGATCGCCGCGCCTGCCCCCGGGCCCAATGCGCCGCCGCCGCCGGCCCATAACGGACCGGCCCATTGGATCAAGGTGGCGGCGCAGACCGACGGCACATTCACCGTCACCAACACGCGAAACGGCTTTTCCAAGACCTACGCGCCGAACGCAGGGACGAACTGACGCCTCCGGACCCGGCCTTCGTCCATCGGCTGGCGCGCCGCGAGGACATCGCGGCGCTGGGCGTGCTGATGGCCGCGGCGATCCGCGGATTGCTGCGCGATTTTCTTGGCCCCCAGGCCGTCGAAGCGTCGTTCGACGTCATGGGCCTGGATACCCAGCTGATCGACGACGGCACCTATTTCGTGGTCGAATGCGACGGCGCGCTTGCGGCCTGCGGCGGATGGAGCCGCCGCGCCACCCTGTTCGGCGGCGATCACGCCGCACGGCGCGACGCAGCATTGCTCGATCCGCGAAGCGACGCCGCCCGGGTGCGCGCCATGTACACGAGCCCGCCCTTCGCGCGCCGCGGCCTCGGACGCCTGGTGTTGGGCCTGTGCGAGCAGGCCGCCGCCGCCGAGGGGTTTGCACGGGTCGAGCTCGCAGCGACCCTGGCCGGGGAGCCGCTGTACCGCGCCTGCGGCTACCGGGAAATCGAACGCTTCGAGGCCGATACCCGGTCGGGCATTCGCGTTCCCCTCATTCGCATGGGGAAGCGCATAGGCTGAGCGCACGGCGCGAGCGTCATTGCCCCGTTCCCCGCTCGTCTCCTAATCGGCTCGACCGGGCGATCCAGTAACCACGGTCCCTCGATGTGGGCACAGCAGTAGTCCCATCGATAGTTCGGGGGATACTGGATGCCCGCTTTCGCGGGCATGACACCGTGGATCGAATTGAACCGTTGGATTCCGTTCGCTACTCGATCGACACGTTGGCGGCGCGGATCAGGTCGCCCCAGCGCTTGGTATCGGACTTGACGAACTCGGCCATGTTCTGCGGCGTGCCGCCGACCGGTTGCAGGTGCAGCAGGCGCAGCTGGGCCTGCATTTCGGGCACCGCCAGCACCTCATTGATGGCGGCATTGAGCTTGGCGACGATCGGCGCCGGCGTCTTGGGCGGCGCCGAGATTGCGTTCCAGGTATCCGACACGAAACCGGCGAGCCCGGCTTCCTGCATGGTCGGAATGTCCGGCAATTCCGGAAGACGCTGCGCCGTCGTGACCGCGATAATCCTGGCCCTGCCGGCTTTGTGCATTTCCATCGACGTCGCCACTTCGTTGAACAGCGCGTCGACGTGGCCGCCCATCAGATCGTTGACGGCGGGCGCGGTGCCGCGATACGGCACGTGCAGGAGCTTGGTCCCGGTCGCCTGCTCGAACATGACGCCGGTCAGGTGCGATGTGGTGCCGTTGCCCTGCGACGCATAGCTGACCTTGCCGGGATTGGCCTTGGCGTAGGCGATGAACTCCTGCGCCGTCTTGGCCGGAAAGTCCGCCCGCACCGTGAGCGTATTCGGGATCGCGGTCATCACCGCGACCGGCGTGAACTTCGCCGGATCGAACGACATGCTCTTGTAGAGCAGCGGATTGGTGGTAATCGGCGACGGCGCCGAGGCCAGCAACGTGTAGCCGTCCGGTTCGGCGGAGAACACCGCCTCGGCCCCGATATTGCCGGACTGGCCGCCCTTGTTCTCGATCACGATGGTCTGGCCGAGCCGGCGCTGCAGCTTATCGGAGATGATGCGGGTGACCGTATCGACGCCGCCGCCCGGCGGCAGGGAGACGATGATCTTGATCGGCCGGGTCGGATAATTCGGCTGCTGGGCGCCGGCCGGCAGCGCCGCCAGCAGCGCGGCGGCGGTGGCAATCAACGTCAGATACTTCGCCATGGCTTCGTCCTCTGAACCATCCGGAACGCTGTTCCGGGTCGAGCCGGACAGCGAGCCCGGTCGCAATTCGGCATGAACCCGCCCGCCGGGCCTGCGCACGAACCCGCGCAGGCGGGCGTTGCTTCCGCCGTCCCGACCTTAGCTCGATACCGACTTGAAAACACCCCCGCCGGCGGGGGCGGCCCGCACAAAAGCGTCGCACACGCGCTCGATGCGGCTCGTCCGGAGCGGCGGAATACGGCGCGGCTTCAATGGCAACCTCGGGCCGCGCGATGGATGCGAACGCCGTGATGGGATAATATGGGACTCGTCTGCATCCGCGCAGACCCCGCGCAGATGCAAACAACACCGGCGCGCCGATCCCGGCCCGTTGCGGAAATTTCGCTGCGCCGCCCCCCGGTGTGCACCGAAGAGGTGATCGAATGAGACGACGGGAGTTGATCGCCGCGTTTGCGGCCTGGTCCGCGTCGGCGCACGCGCAATCGACGGCCAGGCATTACCGCATCGGGGTGCTGGACACGTCGGCGCGGCCGCTCAATCCGAACTTCACCGTGCTCCAACGCGGCCTGGGCGAACGCGGCTATGTCGAGGGACGGAACACCGCCTTCGAATATCGCTCCGCGGACGGCCGCAACGAAAGCTTCGCGACGCTCGCCACCGAACTGGTGCGCCTCGATGTCGACGTGATCGTGACCCGGGGGACGCCCGCGGCGCTCGCGGCCAAAGCGGCCACCGCGACGATTCCGGTGGTGATGGCGGCGGCCGGCGATCCCGTCGGCATCGCTCGCGGCGGCGCCCGGCCGGCCGGCAACCTGACCGGATTTGGCGCCTATGTTGCCGGCATCGAGGGCAAGCGCGTCGAGATTCTCAAAGACATGCTGCCGAAGGTCGAACGCGTCGCGGCGCTGATGAACCTGTCCAACCCGTCGCGCCGGTCGGAGTGGAGCCAGATCGAGGCGAGCGCGCGAGCCCTCGGGATCGAGGCGCAGGTCCTCGACACGCGGACCGCCGCGGACAT
>DASYNT010000315.1:0-4390 GCA_036008405.1 Xanthobacteraceae bacterium | reverse complement strand
CCGCCATCACGGCAGCGAGCAGCGCCAGCGCACCGAGCCAAAGCTTGCGCATGATTTTCATGGTTCTACGATCCTCTCTCGCGTGAACGAACGATGACACCGGAGCAGCAGCGCCCGACGGCGCCAATGCAACCACCCTGGAGCCTCGGCGCTCCCGGCAGTCGGCGTACTTGTCGGCGGTCGGGTCCAAGGGCGCTATGCGATTCCGGCAAAACCGGCGGTCTCGCGTGTCGCCGCGCGCCGTGATTGCACTTGCGCGAAAATGTCACTCGAATGCAAAAATGCGTCTCCGGTCCTTCTTCATGTTGATGATCGTCCAGCCGTTCTTGCCGGCCTCGACGCAGGCCCGAACGGTCTTCATTATAATGGATCCGGCGGTCGGGCTGTACCCCGCGTCTTGTCGAGACCGAGCGTGCGCTCGCGCAGCGAATCATAGATGGGCGGGTCGCGCAGCAGCGTTGGAACGAGCATCGCCACGAAGCATGCCCCCAACATCGGCAGCAGCAGCGTCACGCTGGCGGTCATCTCGGTGACGAGCACGATGCCGGTGAGCGGAGCGCGCACGATACCGGTAAAAAAAGCAGCCATGCCGACGACGGCGAACCCCTGCGGCTGAAGGTCCAGATCGGGGAAAGCAAGCCGACACAGCAGCCCGAAGAACAGGCCGAGCTGCGCACCCAGCACCAGCAGGGGCGCAAACAGCCCGCCCGGCGTTCCGGCGGCGTATGAGACGGCGCCGAGCGCGAGGCGCAGAGCGAACAAGGCCGGAAGGATCGCCAGCGATTCCATGCCCAGCAGCGTGCGCTGGCTGATCGCATCGCCGCCGCCGACGAGATCGGGAACGAACCAGGCGAGCGTGCCGACGGCGACGCCGATCAGCGCCGCGCGCAGCTCCACGGGCAACCGCGCAAGCCGATCCGCGACTGCCAGGGTCCCGAGGAGCGTGCGGTTGTAGACGATGCCGAGGAACCCGGCGAAAAGTCCCAGCCCGAAATAAAGTGGCCTGGCGCCGAACCCGGGATAGACCAGCGTATCGATGTGGAAGTCCGGAGCATCGCCGAGGAACTGGCGGCACACGGTGATGGCCGTGGACGATGCCGCAAGAGCCGCGATGGCAATGCGCGGCTCGAAGCGGCGCACCAGCTCCTCCAGCACGAAAACAGCCCCCGCCATCGGCGCGTTGAAGGCCGTGGCGAGGCCGGCGCCTGCGCCTGCCGCGAACAGCACGCGGCAATCCGGCCATTTGCGGCGGCCAATTTCACCGACCAGATGACCGATGCTCGCCCCCATCTGCACGCTGGGTCCCTCGCGGCCGAGCGCGAGGCCGGAACCGATTGCCAACAGTCCGCCGAGAAACTTCACCGGGATCAGGCGAAACGGCGCCTGCGGCAGCAGCTCTCCGTGCAGCACAGCCTCGACATGGGGGATGCCGCTGCCCGAGGCATGCGAGGAAAATCGGCGCACCAGCCAGGCGGCGAAGCCGGTCGCCGAGCCGCACGCGACGACGACGACCACAAAACCGATGCCTCGCTGGACGTGTGCCGCGGCGATCGCGACATCGCGCAGGCTGTCCGCCTTCTGCAGCGCGAGCCGAAACATCGCTCCCAAAAGTCCTGCGGCGGCACCGACGATCAGCGCCAGGAGCGCAAGCACCAGCAGGTTGCCGGGCTGTTCGGACGGTTCTGCGGTTTCTTTCACGGTTGCCTTCCGATCCCCACCTCCGCCGTCACCGCCTGATGAGCTTGCCGCGGAACAGCCAGTAGACCGTGATCGTGTAGAGGGCGATCACCGGCAGCACCACGACCGCGCCCCAGAACAGGAAGGACAGCGACGCGTCGGGTGCGGCGGCATTCGCGACCGTGATGCGATAGGGGATCATGTAGGGCCAGAACAGCACGGCGAGGGTGGGGAACGCGGCCACGAAGAACACCATGGTCATGACGAACGGCAGTCCGTCGCGACGCCAGCGCACGCCGAGCAAGACGCCGCCCATCGCCGCCAGGCCGATCACGGGAAAGATCAGGCCCCACATCCGGTCTTCGAGATCGGTCGCGATCCTGTCGCGCTCGGCAAGCGTCTCGTGGAACGCCGCCGCCAGGACCACCAGCACCGCGACGGTGAGCCAGGGAATGCGGCGCCGCGCCCACTCGCGCAATGCGCCCTCGCACTTGCGCAGCAGCCAGCCGGCCCCCAGCAAGGCATAGCCGAGCACGAGGCCGATCCCGCACAGGGCCGGCAGCGGCGCCAGCCATTCGTATGGCCCGCCGACATACTGGCCGTTCGCCACCGGGATGCCGCGGATCATCGCGCCGACCGCGGCGCCCTGGACGAAGGCGGCGACGGTGGATCCGAGGTAGAAACCCCGATGCCAAAATCCGCGGGCGCCGGCGTGGCGGAACTCGAAGGCGACCCCGCGGAAGATCAGGCCGATCAGCAGCAGCAGCACCGGTATGTAGAAGGCCGGCAGGAACACCGCATAGGCGGTCGGAAAGGCCGCGAACAGCGAAGTGCCGACGACGACGAGCCAGGTCTCGTTGCCGTCCCAGAACGGCGCGATGGCCTCCATCATCTCGTCGCGCAACGCCTCGTCGCCGGTGGTCCCGAACAGGATGCCGACGCCGAGGTCGAAGCCGTCGAGGATGACATAGGCGAGGATCGCGACGGCGATGACGCCGGCCCAGAACAGCGCGAGATGGGACGGCTCCATCGCGCTCACTCCGCCCTCGGTGCAAGCGCGACGGCCATCGGCCGGCCCGGCGTCACGCCATCGCGGCTTTCCGGTTCATCGGCCGGCCCGTCCCGCAGCAGCCGATAGATGTAGAACAGGCCGAACGCATAGATGACCGCATAGACGGCGACATACGCCGAAAGCGACACCAGGACATTGGCGGTCGTGAGCGACGGCGTGACCGCATTGCTGGTCCGCAGCACCCCGTATACGACCCATGGCTGGCGGCCGACCTCGGCGGTGAACCAGCCGGCGATGACGGCGACGAAGCCGGCGGGAAACGACGCGAACGCCGCCCACAGGAACCATCGTGCCCGCTCCAGCCGCCCGCGCCACGACAGCGCCAGCCCGAGCCAGGATACCGCCAGCATGATCAGTGCCATTCCCACCATGATACGAAACGTGAAGAAGGGAATGATGACAGGCGGGCGATCCCGCGGCGGGAACGTGTCGAGGCCGACCTCGCGGGAATCCCAGCTGCCCGAGGCGATGAAGCTGCCGAGCCCCGGTACCGCCAAGGCAAGCAGGTTCTTCTGCGCCCTGGTATCGGGAATGGCGATCAGCACCTCGGTGGCCGGCTGCTCGGTGTGCCATCGCGCCTCGATCGCCGCGAACTTCGCCGGTTGGTATTGGTGCACGTAGTCGCCGGTGAGATGGCCGAACACCATCTGCAGCGGGGTGAGCACGGCGACGAGCCCCAGGCCCCAGCGCAACATCATCCGCGCCTCCGTGAGATGCCGGCCGCGCAGCATGTGCCAGGCGCCGGTGGCGACGATGCTCATGCCCGAAGTGAGGAACGCCGCCAGCAGCATATGCGGCCAGCGCACCCGGACGATCGGTCCGGTGGTGATCGCCCACCAATCTTGCGGCACGATCCGGCCGTCGATCACGGCGTGGCCCAGCGGCACCTGCATCCAGGTGTTGTTGCACAGAATCCAGAACGAGGAGAACATGGTGCCGAGCGAAACCATGGCGCACGACGTGAAGTAGAACCACGGCGGCACCCGGTCGCGGCCGAGCAGCATGACCCCGAAGAACGTCGCCTCCAGCATGAAGGCGGTGAAGCTCTCATAGCCGAGCAGCGGCCCCTGGATCGAGCCGGTGCGTTCCGCCAGCACGCTCCAATTGGTGCCGAACTGGAACGCCATCACGATTCCGCTGACGACGCCCATGGCGAAGGACAGGGCGAAGATCCTGAGCCAGAAGTCGAACACCCGGCGGTAGATCGCCCGGCCGGTGGCGAGCCGCATCCCCTCGATGGTGGCGAGCCAGGCCGCGAGCCCGATGGTGAAGGAGGGAAAGATGATGTGGAAGCTGACGACGAAGCCGAACTGGATGCGCGACAGCAGGACGGGATCGAATGCCATCGTCGGCTCCTCGCACGGGTATCGGGCCGATCGGCGTCCGGCCGTCGGGGTTCGGTGCCTTGATCGCCCGGCGGTTCTCGCTCTCTGATGTTAGGCAGCCCCCGTGCCGGACCCTAAGCATATTCGCGCTGCGCGTCGTCATGCAACACCAGCATTTTTCGATCGTGTGCCGTCGCCCGCCGCCGGTATTCAAGCATCTGCCGGTCTCCGGTTTCCGAACGCCGCGTACGGACGCCGACCGATAATCAGGTCGATACTCTCCGGGGCTTTGCGATCCTGCCAAGGGCTGTCGAGC
>DASYNT010000314.1:0-4130 GCA_036008405.1 Xanthobacteraceae bacterium | reverse complement strand
AACGGATGCGCGCGACTCTCGGGCAGCCCATCGTGATCGAGAATGTCGGCGCCGCCCAGGGCAGCGTCGGCGTCGGCCGGGTCGCCCGTGCCGCGCCCGACGGCTACACCATCGACATCGGCCAGTGGGACACCCATGTGGTGAATGGCGCGATCTTTCCGCTGCCATACGACCTGGTCAAGGATTTCGAGCCGATCGGCCTGTTGTCGAAGAACCCGCTGATGATCATCGGCAGGAAGACGTTGCCGCCCGATGACCTCCCGGGCCTGATCGCCTGGCTGAAAGCAAACCCCGACAAGGCCACGCAAGGCAACCCGACCGCCGGCGGCCATGTCGCCGGTGTCTATTTCCAGAAGGAGACCGGCACCCGCTTTACCTTTGTGCCCTATCGCGGCGCCGGTCCGGCCATGCAGGACCTGGTATCCGGGCAGATCGACCTCCTGATCGTCCAGCCGGCGGTGGCGCTGCCGCAGGTGGGCAGCGGGGCGATCAAGGCCTTCGCCGCCACCGGCAGGACGCGCCTCGCGGTGGCGCCGGAAATCCCGACCGTTGCGGAGGGCGGGCTGCCCAGCCTCGAGATCATGGGATGGTACGGGCTGTTTGCGCCGAAGGGGACGCCCAAGGAGATCATCGCGAAGCTCAACGGCGCCGTCACCGAGGCCCTCGCCGATCCGGGGGTGCGCCGGCGCTTCGCCGAGCTCGGCCAGGAAATCCCCGAGCGCCCCCAGCAAGGTCCGGAGGCGCTCGGTGCCTTGCAGAGGACGGAAATCGAGAAGTGGTGGCCGATCATCAAGGCGGCGAACATCAGGGGCGAATGAAACGCCCAGCGGGTCGGGGCGGTGACTTGACCGGACCCATCGGCTGATGGTTCGGCGCCGACGCTTCGCAGGTTCCCGACCGGCGGGAGATCGAGCGCAACCAGAGCAAACGGAGGACGCCCCATGGATATCGCCCGCCGTCGTTTTATGCAGAGCGCGGCCGCCGCGGTCGCGACTCCGGTGCTGTCGCGGGTGGCGATGGCCCAGGCCTATCCGGCGCGGCCGATCCGGTTCATCGTGCCGCTCGCACCCGGCGGCGGATTGGACTTCGTGGCGCGCCTCGTCGGCGAGCATATGTCGCGCACCATCGGCCAGCAGGTCTATCTCGAGAACAAGCTCGGCGCCGGCGGCATGATCGGCATCGAGACGGCGGCCAAGAGCCCGCCGGACGGCTATTCCGTCCTCGTTTCCAACGACAATGTCGCAAGCGCCCCCCATGTGCTGCGGGTCAACACCGACTTCGTGAAGGACCTCGTGCCGGTGATCGAGCTGTCGCGGCAGACGCTGGTCCTCGCCGTGCATGCCTCCTTCAACGTGAAGTCGGTTGCCGAGCTGATCGCCGCGGCCAAGGCCCGCCCGGGCATGAGCTTCGCCACCTCTGGGGTCGGTTCCAACCAGCATATTCTCGGGGAGTGGTTCGCCAAGGAGGCCGGCATCAAGCTCGAGCACGTGCCCTATCGGGGGGGCGGCCAGGCGGTCAATGATTTCATCGCCGGCCACATCCTGGTCGGGGTGCTCGGGCCGACCGCGCTCATTCCCCATTACAAGGCGGGAACCCTGCGTTTCCTCGCGCAGTCCACGAAAGTGCGGACGCAGAGCCTGCCTGACGTGCCGACCTTCGAGGAAGCCGGCATGAGCGGAGTCGTCCTGGAGACCTGGTACGGCGCCTTCGTCCCGCCCGGCACGCCGGGTGCCGTCATCGCCCGCCTCAACGCGGAGATGAACCGGGCGGTCTCCGATCCGGCCGTCCGCGACAGCCTGCTCCAGACCGCCACCGAACCGGTCGGCGGCACCGCGGAGCGCTTCGCCCGGGTGCTCCAGGAGGATTCCGCGCGCTATGCCCGGCTTGCCAAGGAGCTCGACATCAAGCTGTAGCCCCGCATCGCCCTCCGGTTCGGCGGCGGACGGACATGCAATCCGAGGCCATGCCGGCCGCGATGCAATCCGTCCTTTCCGAGCGGGCGGCGCCCGTGTAGTCTCCGCAACGAGGCTCCCCGAGCGTGTGCAGTCGGAACAACGGCGCGGGGGAGTTGGGAGAACACGTCAGGGAGGATTTTGATGCGTCTTGGCACCAGGAGTGTCGCCACCACGTCGCGCGCTGCGTTATTGGGCGTTTCCTTCGCCGCGCTCGCCGCTTCGGCCTTTGCCGCCGATTACAAGATGACGGTCAACAAGGACCGGCTCATCAATTCGGACAGGGAGCCGCAGAACTGGCTGATGATGAACGGCGATTACGGCTCGACCCGCTATTCCAAGCTCGGCCAGATCAACCGCGACAACGTCAAGAACCTCCACCTGGTGTGGGCGCTGGCGCTGCGCGGCATGCAGGATGTCGGCCAGAACGGCCCCGAGAACGAAGTCAATCCGCTGATCGACAACGGCTTCATGTACACCAGCGACGGCTGGGGCACGGTCTACAAGATCGACGTGCGCAGCGGCGATCATGGCGAGTTCGTGTGGATCGCCGATCCCGGCGTCAAGCACGAGGGCAACATTCCGCAGACCCGCGGCATCGCGCTGTGGGAAGACCTCGTCATCAACAACCTGCCCGACGGGCGCGTGATCGCGATCAACCGCGACAGCGGCGAGATCGTGTGGGACAAGCAGGTCGCCAAGCCCAATGAATTCGGCAGCAAGGAGCGCTTCCGCTCGGCGCCGATCGCGGCCGAAGGCAAGATCATCGTGGCGAACGGCTCGGGCGATGCCGGCACCCGCGGCTGGCTCGCCGGGCTCGACGCCAGGACCGGCAACGAGCTGTGGCGCTGGTACGTCGTCCCCAAGCCCGGCGATCCCGGCAGCGAGACCTGGAAGGACAAGAACAACGCGTGGAAGACCGGCGGCGGCGGCATGTGGCAGACCGGCTCCTACGATCCCGTCAACCAGCTGACGATCTGGGGCACCGGCAATCCGGTTCCGATGTACGATCCGCAGTCGCGGCCGGGCGACAATCTCTATACCGACTCGGTCGTCGCCATCGACGTCAATACCGGCAAGCTCACCTGGTACTATCAATACCTGCCGAACGACTCCTGGGACTATGACGAGATCGGCATCCAGATGCTCTACGATCTCAACGTCAACGGCGAGCCCCGCAAGGTGGTGGGCCATTTCGGGCGCAACGGGTTCTTCTACACGCTCGATCGCGCCAATGGCAGCTTCATCAAGGGCGGCCAGTACGTCAACGACTTGAACTGGACCAAGGGGCTCGATCCCAAGACCGGCAAGCCGATCGAATACGATCCCGGGCTCGACGTGCAGAAATACGTGCCGGAAGCCCGCGCGTTGCGCGGCGACCCGATGAAGCGCACCTGCCCGACCTGGCATGGTGGTGTCGCCCATCAGCCCACCGCCTACAATCCGGTCAAGCAGATCGCCTACGGGGTCGGTGCCGAAGGCTGCTTCAGCCAGAACGGCGCCGAGTTCAAGTTCAGGAGCCCCAATGGCGGGCTCGACGCCAAGGGAAGCGAGAAACGTAACTACACCAGCGATCTCTACTACGGTGCGATCACCGCTTACGACGTGGCGAACCACAAGGTGCTGGCGAAGACGGTGACGGATATCGAGATCCGTTCCGGCGCAACCGTCACCGCGGGCGGCCTCGTGTTCTCGGCGCTGCAGGACGGCTGGGTGGTCGCCTATGACGACGAGAAGCTGCAGGAGCTGTGGCGTTTCAATGTCGGCACGCCGCTCAAGGGTGCCCCGGTCGTCTATGCGATCGGCCCAAAGCAGTATCTCGCGGTGCAGGCGAGCGGACGTCACCTGCATCCGGTGAAATACGACAATCTCGAGCACTCGAGCTACTTGTTCGTATTCTCGCTGAACTGACGTTCCAAACCGTCATTCCGGGGCCGGCCCCGGGGCACAGCAGTGCCAGGGCCGGAACCCGGGATCCACGTCGGAACCCGAATCGGGTTTGCGGGCTCGGGACCCGCACCCCGCCATGAATGCCGGCGGGGGCGCAGAACAACGACGATCCAGGAGGACACCATGTGTGACTGCATCAGGCATTACCGCGTTGGACGTCTCGTCCATGCGGCGCGCGCCGGCTTGCTCGGCGTTTCCTTGGCCGCGCTCGCCGTTTCGGCCTTCGCC
>DASYNT010000313.1:0-2317 GCA_036008405.1 Xanthobacteraceae bacterium | reverse complement strand
GCGGTGATGCTGTCCAACGTTGCCGACCTGACCGACGTTCTGTCCGCCATGGCCAAGGACGGGCATCCCGTGACTCCGGCCTTGGTCGCCTCCCTCAGCTCCTATATCCGTGAGCATATCCGCCGCTTCGGCCGGTTCGTTCTCGATATGACGGACCTGCCAGATCCCCTCGATCCGCAGCCGCTTCCGTTCGAGATCGCCTTATGACCACTTTTTACACGTATCCCGAACCTACCCCTGGTAGCTTGCGTGAGCGCAATATGTCCGACAGAACGCTGGAAATTCCTACCTCCGTTCGACTGGCCGCAAAATAGCGCAGCGTTAGCGAGTAGGTGGGTGGCATTACTGCCGCTATCTCAGCCACTCGGAAGGTGGCCGAGTGACCTGAGTATCTTCATGTTGTCCCAGGTCACCCACCACTCTGCGATCCTTTCGCCGTCGATGCGGAACATGGCCCCGAAATCAAATTGAGCTTTGCGACCCGAAGGTGGCAATGGACCCATTGGTCCCTGCTGCGTGCCCTCGTAGGTAACCCATGCGGCGACGTGATTCCCCTCGGCGATCAGGAGCTTGATCGTTTGCACAGAGTCGGGGAAAATCACTGTATCCTGCGCCAGAAACCCCTTGATGTCGTCCAGGCTCCGCGCCTCGACACCCGGCGTTGCGTCGCAGTGGCGGACAACGTCCGGCGTGATAAGGTCGTCGAAGGCCTCGGGCCGACGGCTGTTCCATGCGTCGAAGAATCGCCGGATCACTGCCTTGTTCTGCTCGGCGCTCATGATGAAGCTCTCCTGCCGTCGTTGTGAGTTTTGTGATTATTGCCGACCGGTTTTTATACCGGAGGTTCTGCGGCAGACGGTCAGTGGGTCCGACCATGTTTTCGTCGGCGGAACTGGCCTGGTGGGTTGACGGCAGGTGTCGAAACAATTTCGGACTGGCCCCTCGCGAAATCGGGAAATCCTTACGCGGTCGGCGCGACCAAACGGCGCGGATCGATCCTGGCAAGAATCCGGCCGAGTTCGCCGGGGTCGCGGCCAGCCACCAGATCGGCGACCAACCGCCCGGCCGCCGGCGAGGTTTGTATTCCATAGCCGCCCTGACCGATGCACCAGAAGAACCCTTCCGCCGAGACATCCCAGCCGAGTGCGAAACTTCCGTCGGGCAGGAAGCTGCGCAGCCCGGCCCGGGTGTGCTCGACGCGACGCACCTCGATGTCGAGTGCTTGCTGTATCCGGTCGATGCCGATGGCGACATCAAGGTCGTCCGGCTGGATGTCTTGCGGCGGCATCGGCGTTTCGTCGAGCGGGGAGACGAGGAGCTTGGTGCGCGCTTCGACGCGCGCGACCCAGGTGCCCGCCACGTCGCTCACCACCGGCCAGCCGGCAACCGCCCATGGCGTCGGGTCGACCAGCGCCACCGTGCGCCGCTTCGGTTGCAGGCCGAGTGGCGCCACGCCCGCCTGCGCCGCCACCTCGTCGCCCCAGGAGCCGGCGGCGTTGACCACGATGGGGGCGGAGAACACGGCCCCGCCGGTGACCTCGACATGCCACGTCCCGCCGCGCCGCTCGATCCGCCCGGCCCGGCTGCGCAGCGCCAACTGCCCGCCGTGGCGGCGCAACTGCCGCAGAAACCCCTGCAGCAGTGCTGCAACGTCAATGTCAAACGCGTCGTCCTCGATCGCCGCCGCCACCGCGTAGCCCGGCCGGAGCGCCGGCACGAGCTCGCGCGCCAGCGCGGGTGTCAGCGTTCGCCATCCGACGCCCTCGTCAACCATCTCCTGCAGCGTCGTCTCGTGCCCAGATGGGGCGAGCATCATCACGCCGCGTCGGGCCATGAGCGGCGCGTCGGTGAAGCCGAGCGGCGGGTTGTGGAAGAAGGCGCCGGAGGCGCCGGTCATCGCCCGCACGTCGGGCGGGCCGTAGTTCAGAAACCACGTGGCGGCGGAGCGGCCGGAGGTGTGGTAGCCGGCGCTCTCCTCGGCCTCGATCAACGCGACGCGCCGGTCGGGGGCGAGGTTGGCGGCGGCGGAGGCACCGGCGATGCCAGCACCGATCACCACCGCGTCGAAAGCGTGCATGTCGGGCGGGATCATGCGGCCAGCATCTCGCGGAAGCTTTATGCGGGCAAGGGTTGGCGCGTCGGGCGGCGTTGTCCGAACATAAGAGGTCTCCGTATCGCGCGATTTTCGGCGACCGGGTAAGTGGACTTTCCACATGGTCGATTTCTGCGACCAGCCGGGACCTTCCATGCGCGACATTCCTCGGCCGGGCCGCTTAGCCGGGGAGAACCCGTGCCGATGGTAGGCCCGCTTTGGGTC
>DASYNT010000312.1:0-9673 GCA_036008405.1 Xanthobacteraceae bacterium | reverse complement strand
ACGGATGTCGCCGCCATTGGCGAAATCGATGGTGTTGTAGCGGCCGGTATTGCCGAAGGTGTCGCCGGTGTCGAGCACGTTGGCGTCGTCGAAAAAGACCCAGGTGTCGCCGTCGGTGTGGGCATTGTAGACGTGGTTGAGCAGCGCCTTGCGGCCGCCGACCTGCACCGTCTTGGTGCCGCCGGCATAGGTTTCGGTCGGTATACCGTCGGCCGGCTGGGCCGCCATCTTCGCACCGGTCAGGCCGTTGGGGGCGTTGCCGGCGGTGAGACGGACCCGGATGTTGTCCTGCGCGACGACGGTGGCGCCGTCCTTGTGGAACGCCGCATCCCCGCCGGTGTGATCGCCGTGGTAATGGGTGTTGATCAGATACTTGATGGGCAGCGGCGAGAGCTTCTCGATAGCGGCCTTGAGCTTGTCGTGCATCGGGGCGAACTGGCTGTCCACCATGATGATGCCGTCGGTGCCGATGGCGACCGTGACGTTGCCGCCGGCACCTTCGAGCATGTAGGTCTTGTTGCCGAGGTCGGTGGTCTTGACCTCGACCTTGGAGAAATCGATGTTCTGCGCGAATGCAGGCCCGGCGACCAGCACGGCCGCGCCCGCAAGAGCGGCGAGTGTGATGCGTTTCATGATGGATGTCCTCCGTTATGATGAAGAATTGCCGGAATGATGCAGATGGCGCGTCGGCGACGCGAACCTCTGTCGTTGCATCCCAGTGACGCGTTCGGGTTATATCGGAATTACGGGATCGCCACTACACGCTGTGCCTCCGACGACCCCAGGCAGCGGCATACTAAATCAATGTGGCGTTGCAGCGACCTGAAATTCACGACCCCGTGAACCGACCGTAAAACATCGGGGTGCAGCAGAAAATCCTGGTGAAGTTGCTGCGGGCATTCGCCGCATCGATGCACACGGCGCATTTTTGGCTGGCGCTTTTTTTGGCTGGCGCTTTTTTGGCCGTCCGGTCAGTGCGGGATGATGACGGCCGTCATGCGTTGTCCCGACGAGTTCCGTCGCAGCGCCGGCGCCGCCGCCCCGTCCCTGTCCGCCGGCAGCACCACGACCTTGCCGCCGATCTTGGCGCGCCGATAGAGATCGGTGATGTCGTCATTGGTCAGGCGGATGCAGCCGCTCGACACCCGGTGGCCGATGGTCGAGGGGTCGTTGGTGCCGTGGATGCGATAGTCAGTGCTGCCGAGATAGAGCGCCCGGGCGCCGAGCGGATTGCCGGGACCGCCCGCCATGAACCGCGGCAGATAGGGCTGGCGCCCGATCATCTCCCTGGGCGGATTCCAGTCCGGCCATTCCGCCATGCGCGAGATCGTCTCGACGCCGGACCAGGTGTAGCCTTCGCGGCCGACGCCGATGCCGTAGCGCAACGCCTTGCCGCCGCCGAGCACGTAGTAAAGCCAGGTGTGGGCGGTATCGACGATGATGGTGCCGGCCGCCTCGCGGGAGGGATATTCGACCACCTGCCGGCGCCATTGCGCGGCCGACGTCGCCTCATCGCCCGCAGGCTCGCGCAGCATCCGGCTGAACGGCGACGCCAGGAAATTTCCCGCCGGCGCCAGCGCCAGCGGCTCCGCCCGGGCGGCGACCGCCCATGCCGCGATCACCCATGCGATGACCATGGCGACGCCGAACATCGAAGACTTGTGGAACACCGAACCCACTCCCGACCTGCCTGCACGCCCGTCTTTGTTGCCCCCGTTAGAAAATACTGCGGGCCGCCGAGACACCTGGGAATGTTGACAGCCCTCGCCACAGGGTTAACGCCGCCGCGCGCTGGAGGTCGTTGACCTCGCGCATGAAATATCGGAGCTATCGCGACCATCGAGACGCGACAGCAGCGGAGAAACCGGGATGGTCCAGGCGAGCGAGGCTGCCCCCCACGGCGGCATGCGCAGCGGAGCGGAATATCTGCGCTCGCTCAGGGACGGCCGCTGCGTCTATGTCGACGGCGAGCGCGTCGCGGACGTCACCGTCCACCCCGCGTTCCGCGAGGCGGCCAAAAGCATGGCCCGCCTGTTCGACATCGCGGCGGCGCCGGAGTATCGCGACGTCATGACCTATCCCTCACCCAAGACCGGCGCGCCGGTGTGGCGGGCCTGGCAGATTCCGAAGAGCCATGACGACCTGCGCCGCAAGCGCCGCGCCGCGGAAACCTGGGCCGAGGCGACCTTCGGCCTGATGGGTCGCACCCCCGACCACGTCGCCGGATTCATCGCGGGCTATGCGGCCAAGCCCGCGCTGTTCGCCGCCGCCGGTGCGCACTTCGCCGACAATCTGCAGAACATCTACGCGCATCTGCGCGACAACCATCTCTACGCGACATATGCGATCGTTCCTCCGCAGATCGACCGCAGCAAGCCGGCGCATCAGCAGAAGGACCCGGCGCTTTATGCCGGCGTGGTCAAGGAGCGCGACGACGGCATCGTCGTCTCCGGCGCCCAGCAGCTCGCCACCGCGGGCGTGTTCGCGGACTGCCTGCACCTGACCTGCATCCACCCGCTGCGGCCCGGCGACGAGGCCTATGCCAACGGCATCGTGATCCCGATCGACACGCCGGGGCTCAAGCTCTATCCGCGCCGCGGCTTCGCCACCGCCGCGATGAATTCGTTCGACTATCCCCTCACCAGCCGGTTCGACGAGGCGGACTGCCTGTGCGTGTTCGACAACGTGTTCGTACCGTGGGAGAGCGTCTACATCTATCGCAACCTGCAGATCTGCTGGGACCAGTGGTGGAAGACGCCGGCCCACCTCTACGGCAACCACCAGGCCCAGTGCCGCTACGCCACCAAGCTGCGATTCATGCTGGGGCTCGCCAAGCGCATGAACGAGATGACCGGCAACGAGGGCCACCAGGCGGTGCAGGTCGAGATGGGCGAACTCGCCGCCATCGTCTCGGTGGTCGAGACCATGCTGCTCGCCCAGGAGACAGTGGCGCTGATCGACGCCGACGGCGTGCTGTGGCCGCTGCAGACCGCGCTCTATTCGGCGATGGCGCTGCAGTCCGAGCTCAACGGTCGCATGCTGGAAACCATCCGCGAACTCGCCGGCGCCGCGATGATCACGCTGCCGTCCTCGGTGCGCGACTTCGACAGCCCCGCCACCGCGCCCGACATCGCGCGCTACATGCAGTCGGCCACCACGTCGGCGCGCGACCGCGTCGCGCTGATGCGGATGGCGTGGGACTTTCTCGGCACCGAGTTCGGCAGCCGGCACGCCCAATACGAGAAGTTCTACGGCGGCGCGTCGTTCCTGGTGAAGCAGAACGTCAACCGCTTCTACGACTACAAGCGCGCCACCGCCCTGGTCGATGCCGCCCTGGCGTTGCCGCCGGTGCCGGACGGCGGGTGACGCCGGGCCTTTGCGCGGCCAATCCTCCCGGGGATGGGGCGCACCCGGCGAATGGCCACGCGAAGCGCCGATCGGGCCGGCGCCCGACCGGTTCCCCGGCGACCGGACCACGGTCACTGCGGCAGGCGGCAGAACCCCTGCGCCGGCACATCGAGCGCCGCGTTGAATTTCGCGGAAAGATTCTGGAACGCGATCAACCCCGTGAGTTCGACGATGGTGTCGTCGTCCCAGCGCTGCTTCAGGCGCGCGCGCAGGTCCTCGTCCACCTTGTTGAGGGTGGTCGCTTCGGCGTATTCGAGGGCGAGGCGCTCATCCGGCGCGAACAGATCGCTGCGGCGCCATTCCGCAATTCTCGATATCTTCGCCTCCGCAACGCCGCGCTTCGCCAGCGTCGCCGAATTGATGTCGATGCAGAAGGCGCACTGGTTGATCTGCGAAACCCGCACCATGACGAGCGACCGCAGCGCCGGAGACAGCGGCGAGGACCGGCGCTCGAGCGCACCGTAAAGCAGCGCAAAAGCGGTAAATACCCAAGGCGAACGGCCCCAGAAAAGACTGGGGTCGAGAATCCGCCCGAACATCCGTTTCTGCGCCCGGAACAGCAGCCGGACGAACCAGGGATAGCTGCGCAGCGGCTTGGTCGCGACGAACGGCATCGGGCATCATATCGATATCACCGGCCAGCCTCCATGCCGCGGGGCCGATCGGTTCGTACGGAGGACCGGTCGCCGCAGCCGCCGAGCATCGCGCGGGCGCCGGTGATTGCGCGCCCGCGAGCCGAGGTGGGCACGCCGGCCTGAAAGGCATCGGCTCCTGCGCCGGGAGCGGTTGGAGCGGACCGGCTTGGGATCACCTCGTGTCTCTGCAGGTCGTGCTGGCCGCCGCACCGCAGATCGCTGTGACGCCGATCCCGCCGATCTGGATTTCGTAGCCGAACGGGTCGTTCACATAAACGCTGAACGGGCCGCCGTTGCGCACGTTCTTGACGCCCAATGCGGCCAGCTGCGCCTTGGCCCGCTCGCGGTCGAAGTCGGCGACCGTAATCGCGATATGGTCGACCACCGCCTTGGCTCGGCGCCGCGGCGGTCCGTTGCCCGCGGCCGCATCGGCCGACCGCGTGCGGCAGATGATGTGGGTCAGCGGCACATCGTCGGCGCTGACGCCGAACGGCTTTTCACCCTTCTTGCCGAACGGCAGCGCCACGTCGCGCGCGGTGGCGCCGACCTGGTCCAGATTGAAGACCATCGAATACCAGTCGGCCGCCTTGCGAAAATCCGGGCAGGTGTAGGAGACGTGGTTGACCAGCGCGGCCTCGATCCCCGAAGGCTCGGCGGCGGCGCTTTTTTCCGCAAAGGCCGTGGTGGCGGCGAGCGTGAGGATCTCGATCAGCCGGCGGCGATTGATCTTGCCGTTCTGATAATCGTGGACATGCTTTGCGACGAACCCTTCCATGGCACCCCTCCCCTCAGCGTCTGAAGGCGTTTTCGACGGCCGCAGATGCGATCTGCACGTCGTAATCGAAGGGGTCGTAGACATGCAGGCTGCCGTCGCGCCCGGTGACCTCCAGGCCCTTCGCCTCGAGCGTCGCGCGCACGCGCGCCTCGTCCCAGTTCGAAACCGTGTAGCAGATGTGGTCGATCGCGGCTTCCGGGCCCGGCTTGGCGCCGGCGCTGCCGACGGCGACATTGTCGGGGTTGCGCGCGACCAGGAACGAACCGCCCTTGCCGGGCTCCGGCCCGAACATCAGATTGGCCCGCTTGCCGTCGTCACGGGTGCTTTCGCGCTTCATGTTGAGAACCGACGTGTACCAGTCGCGCGCCTTGGCGTAGTCCGGGCACGTGTAGGAGATGTGGTTGATGCCGATGATCTTGAACCCGCGCTGGGCCTGGGCCTGCGCGGCCTCTCCCGCGCCATAGACGGCGGCGGCCAGCGCCACCGATTGGCAGAATTCGCGGCGATCGATCTTGCCGCTGTCCAAGCCCTGGACGAGATCGGCGATGAAGCGTTCCATGTGAAGCCTCCCTGTCGGGCGTCGCTCCGGCGCCGACCGTCAGCGAGGCTAGCAGTTCGCCCGCGCGGGCGAAAGCAAGTGCGCCACGGACAGCAAGTGCGCTACGGACGCGCCGTGCCGAGGCGACGGGATATGCGCGCCGCGACCGATGCGGGTGACGCGAAAGACGTAAGAGAGAAGGCAAATATGAAAGCGCGAACCGTGCCGAACGCTCGTGGGCTCGACCGACCATGACAGCAACGGGTTTGAAACATTCCGGACCGGACACCGGCGGCGGCGCGCGCGTCTCGTCGGGCGATCTGATGGCCGACCGCCGCTATGGCTATGGCCGCGACCTCGCGTCCCGCGGCGACCTCGCCGCCGCCGCCGACCTGTTCGCCCAGGCGACCGAAGCGGCGCCCGGATTTGCGGCCGCCTGGTTCGCGCTGGGCGAAATGCGCGAGAAGCTCGGCGACGGCGCGGGCGCGGCGGCGGCGTTCCGCGAGGCGCTTCGCCTCGATCCCAGCGACCGGCACGGCGCAGCGCTTCATCTCGCCCGGCTCGGCGTGGCCGGCCCCGAAGGCGCGATGTCGCCTTCCTACGTGCGCACGCTGTTCGACCAATATGCGCCGCGATTCGACGGTGCCTTGGTGGAAGGCCTCGCCTATCGCGGCCCGCAGCGCCTGCTGGACGCGGTCGAGCGGGCCCGCGGGCCCACCGCCCGCTTCGGCACCATGCTCGATCTCGGCTGCGGAACCGGGCTTGCCGGCGCGACGTTCCGGCCGCTGGTGCGGCACCTGACCGGCGTCGACCTTTCGCCGGGGATGATCGCCCACGCCCATGCCAAGGGCATTTATGACCGGCTGGAAACCGGCGAACTCGTCGAATTCCTCGCCGCCGAGCGCGCCGCATGCCGGCACTACGATCTCGTCATCGCCGCCGACGTCTTCGTCTACCTGTTCGATCTCGCGCCGGTCGCGTGCGCTGTCGCGGACGTCTTGAGCCCGGGCGGCTTGTTCGCCTTCACCGTCGAGACCCATGATTGCGACCGCTCCGGCGACGGCGCGGGCGACGGCGTCGAACTCAGCGACAGGCTGCGCTATCGCCACGGCGCCGCCCATGTGCGCGCCGCGGTGACGGCCGGTCGCTTACGGCTGATCGAACTCACGCCGGTCGCGACGCGGATCGAATCCGGCGCCACGGTCCCCGGCCTGCTCGCGGTCGCCACCGGCTCCAGCGATGCGCTGCCAAGCTGAGCCGAATGGAACGGCCCGACCGACGGCCGCTCCTCTCGCGGACCATGTTCGCACCGGGCGAAAGGAGACATCCGAGCGCCGGACCCCGGGGGCGATTTCGACCCGAACGAGAGTGCGGTGGTGTAGGGGTTGAGCCGAAGGCGATATCCGCCGCCTGAATCGCCTTCGGCTGAGGCTATCCTACGTGCTATTGTTGTGACACTAACGGTTCATCCTGATCGACGTCATTCCGGGGCGCCGCAGCAGAGCGGAGGCGAACCCGGAATCCAGTAGTCACCGCGCTGGATTACTGGATTCCGGGTTCTCGACCCTCGGCCGCTGTCTCGCCCCGGAAAGACGGATACAAACGTTAGAATCAGAACGCTATGATGGAGTTTGTCCGCACGCGTTGGAGA
The DNA here is from genome assembly GCA_036008405.1 of Xanthobacteraceae bacterium. Taxonomy (GTDB): domain Bacteria; phylum Pseudomonadota; class Alphaproteobacteria; order Rhizobiales; family Xanthobacteraceae; genus JAJPKK01. Next base: position 2,666 of record DASYNT010000312.1, on the reverse strand, counting down.
TAGCAATCTCATGCTGAGGATTGAGGTGGAAGAGGAGACCGACGGGCGCTTCATTGCCGAGGTGCCGGACCTTCCGGGCGTGATGGCCTGCGGGCAAAGCCGCGACGAAGCAATTGTGAAGGTCGAGGCGCTGGCGCTGCGTGTCCTCGCGGATCGGGTTGAACATGGTGAACCGGTTCCGGGATTCCCGCAAATCTTTTCCGCAGCATGACCGAATGGCGGGCCATCCGCGCGCGTCGGGTACTTGCGGCCGTGCAGCGAACCAGGATGGCGCACCACGCGGCAACGCGGATCGCACCGCGTTCCGCTCAAAGAGGGACGACCTGATTTCGTCTTCGCATTTCACGACAGAGAAGAAATTGGGCGGAAAATGCTCGCGCGTATTGTGCGCCATGCCGGCTTGCGCGCCGAGGATTTGTGAGCGGATTCGGGCTCGGTCAAATCCGGCCGCCAGACCCGGCTTTCCGGAAGATACAATTGTCGAGTGCAATCTGTTGAGCTTCATTATGCAAAAAATATCTGCGTGCCGTCTTGCCCGATTGTAACTTCAAATTGTAAACCCGGATCGGGGGTTAATCCCATCTCTTTCAAGCACTCGACCAAATTCCGACGGTGGTCCTGTGCTGGCCCCGACGCAGCAATGCGACGGTGGTCCTGCGTCGGCGCCGACGCCGCAATCAAATCCCGCCTTTGGGTTGACCGAACCTCGCCCTTTGTGCAGCCCGAGAATGCCTGTTGGCATTTTCTCTCACATTGAGCCACGGTTCTGCCTTGGCTGAAAATCGACTGACCGACTTCACATTGATCTTTGCATTTGCACTGGCCGGTGCTGATTTGACCCCGTTGATCACCCAATTGAGCAAGAATGAGCAAACCATCTCCTTTTACGTCTTCAGCGGCTTTCGTGCTTTGAAGCAGGGAGGCAGAAATCAATAGCACCGCAAGTAACCCACCAAATCGATGCATCGCCGACCTCCGATTTTTAGGACTGTTCGCGCCCGCCGATGGAACCCTCGCTGCCCGTTCGCTCACCGGACTACGGCACGTGCCCCCGGCAGCCAATTCAGAAGGCTAAACGGTTTTTGATGCGTCCGGAAGGGGCTCCGAACAGGGGGCTCCGATGACCGGTTCATGGCCCATCGCCGCCCAGGTGGCGTGCCGCGACATGTCTGCAGTTGACGAAAGCGGATGCGGAAATCCGCGGTCGATCCGTTGGCCAAGCCATCGAATTTCGCTTAGGTCTAGCCGGTGTCCGTTCCGCGCCTTGATGCCGTGCCGTTGCCGGAGCCGTTCGCGCGCTGGTTTGCCGCGCGGGGATGGGCGCCGCGCGCGCATCAGCTCGCGTTGCTGGAGAAGGCGCACGCAGGCCGCTCCGCGCTCTTGATCGCGCCGACCGGCGCCGGCAAGACGCTGGCGGGGTTCTTGCCGACGCTCGTGGAACTCAGCGAACGGGGACGCGCGCCCGGGCGGGCGCTGGGCCTGCGCGCCCCGAGCTCGCGGTCCGGCGGCCTGCACACGCTCTACATCTCCCCGCTCAAGGCGCTGGCGGTCGATGTCGCGCGCAATCTCGACCAGCCGGTGGCGGAGATGGGCTTGGCCGTCCGCATCGAGACGCGGACCGGCGACACCCCGGCGGGAAAGCGCATGCGGCAGCGCCGCTATCCGCCCGACATCCTGCTGACCACGCCGGAGCAGCTGGCGCTGCTGCTCTCGACCGCCGACGCGCCCCATCTGTTCGGCACCGTCAGGCGCATCGTGCTCGACGAACTGCATGCGCTGGTGACGTCCAAGCGCGGCGACCTGCTTTCGCTCGGCCTGGCGCGTCTGTTCCGCCTCGCGCCGGGAGCCGCCGCCACCGGTCTCTCCGCGACCGTCGCCGAGCCCGGCGACCTGTGCCGCTATCTCGTGCCCCAGCCCCCCGGCGGCGTGGCGTCCGCCGATCTCATCGTCGCCGAAGGCGGTGCGGCACCGGCGGTGACCATGCTCGACACCGCCGAGCGCCTGCCCTGGGCGGGTCATTCGGCGCGCCATGCGCTCGGCGAGATGTACGCGCTCATCAAGCAGCACCGCACCACGCTGATGTTCGTCAACACCCGCAGCCAGGCGGAGATGCTGTTCCAGGAGCTGTGGCGCATCAATGACGATGGGCTCGCCATCGCGCTCCACCACGGCTCACTCGATGCCGCCCAGCGTCGCAAGATCGAGGCGGCGATGGCAGCGGGGCGCCTGCAGGCGGTGGTCTGCACCTCCTCGCTCGATCTCGGCATCGACTGGGGCGACGTCGATCTCGTCATCAATGTCGGCGCGCCCAAGGGCGCCTCGCGCCTCACTCAGCGCATCGGCCGCGCCAACCACCGGCTGGACGAACCTTCGAAGGCGGTGCTGATCCCGGCCAATCGCTTCGAGGTGCTCGAATGCCAGGCCGCCATCGAGGCCGTCGCCGAGGGGGCGCAGGACACCCCGCCATTGCGGACCGGCGCGTTCGACGTGCTGGCCCAGCACGTGCTGGGGCGCGCCTGCGGCGAGCCGTTCGTACCGGACGAATTGTACGACGAGGTGCGCATGGCGGCGCCCTTCGCCGGCCTCGAACGCGCCGATTTCGACGCCGTGGTCGATTTCGTCGCCACCGGCGGCTATGCGCTCAAGGTCTATGAGCGCTTCGCCAA
>DASYNT010000311.1:0-1983 GCA_036008405.1 Xanthobacteraceae bacterium | reverse complement strand
TTCCAAGGCGTCGAGCAACGCCATCAGTCCGGATAGGGGAAAACCCATGCGAGTCATGGCCAGGACCAAGCCAAACCATGGCGGAGCATGGCCCGCCGTATTCGTCGGCGCGTCGTGTCGTACTCCACGGCAGTCATGTCGTAATGACGACGGATATCGTCCGCTACCATGCCGCTGATCAGTCCGGTGATCACCTTCAGTGCTGCCTCGTCGGACGCGAACAATCGTTGAATGGCGGCGAGCGCCTCCGCTGCTGCGCAGGCCCGTTCGGGGTCGCCAGCCCCGCCACTATCGTGTGGGGTGGACAGATGATCCTGTCGGCGCTGGCGCCGCCATTGCTCGTCACAGAGGCTGCGCATGACGCCGGCCAGAAAGGCGAGCAACGGCACACCGGACGGCCACGGCCGCGCGCCCGTCAGCGCGCGCAGCACCGCCTCATGCAGCAGGTCGGACCATGACATGTCGCCGGGGGGGAGGGCGCGGGCGCGCAGCCGGGCGATCGCGCGCAGGCGCAGCAGATCTTCCTCCGATAGCGCGGCCAACGCCGCGCCCACGTCCCGCTGCGACGGAGCGGCAGGCCGGCCCCATTCCTTAACCTGCTGTGGCGTGGCTGCCATGGCTCCTCTCGGATGCTATGCGCCTGGGCAGTATGGACGCGGACAGCGGTGAAAAAATTTTTCCATCGCGTCCGCGTCTCTCCGCGCCGCGCGCATTGCGCAACAAAGGAGAGCATCATGACGCCGACCTCCGAGCAAGTCGCACCGCCCACGGTCCGGTTCCTCGACAGAATGGAACAGGCGGAATTGGCGATCGTCCGGTGCGCCTATGCCAAGCATGTGCCGGCGAACGCCGGCAAGCGCTGGCTTATGCCTGACGCTTATTGGTCATCACCGGCAGAAAGGAGGAGGCTATGACCGAGGTCGAGCTGGCAATTGTCCGGCGCGCCTATGCCAAGCAGGTCACGATGCGGTACAACGCTGCCCATCCGCGCGTCGAGGCGGCGTTCGCCGCGGTGCGCCGCGAGGCGTTCCTCGGGCCGGGGCCATGGCCGCTCCTGCGCTCGCACCCCTATGTGACGACGCCGGACGACGACCCGGTCTACCTCTACCAGGATATTCTGGTCGGCATCATACCGGAGCGCAGGCTGAACAACGGCCAGCCGTCGGGCCACGCAATGCTGATCGCGCGGGCGGACCCGCGGCCGGGCGAGCACGCCGTGCATATCGGCGCCGGGGTCGGCTACTACACGGCGATCATCGCGCATATGGTCGGCAGCGTCGGATGGGTCACGGCCATTGAATACGATCCCGACCTCGCCGCGCGTCTGGCTGCGAATTTCGCCGGTCAGTCCAATGTGCGTGCCGTGCAGGGCGATGGCACCAGGATCGATTTCGACCCGGCCGACGTGATCTATGTCAACGCCGGCGCGACGCGGCCTGTCGATCATTGGCTCGACCGGCTCAAGGATGGCGGCCGGATGATCCTGGCGTTGACCAAGGACAAGGATGCGGGCGGCGCGTGGTTTCGCATCGAGCGACGCGACGACGAGTTTCTCGCCAAGTGGATTTTCGCGGCCGATCTCTTCCCGTGCGAGGGCGGGCGCGACGCCGAATCCGAGCGGGCGCTCGTCGCGGCGCTCGAGAAGGGCGGCGGGGACCGGGTGACGCGTCTCTTTCGGCACGGCGACGTGCCCGAGGATCAGTGCTGGCTAAAGGGGCCGGATTGGTGCCTGGCTTACGACTGATATCCGTTTGTTGACTTCCCGCTGTGCGCGTTCCGCTCGCTGAGGCGAAAACTCCAATTCACCGCCGCAAGGCGGGCGCTCGATTGCGCCGCCTCGAAGGTCGGCTTCTCTATCGCGGCCGGTGTCAAGCCTCGGCCTTCATGCAGTCACCCTTCTTGCGCTCCGGCTGATGATGCCGCACGGGGCTCTGGCTTCTCTTCGAGGTCGGCGCCTTGCCGCCTCATGATGGGATGAGAAGG
>DASYNT010000310.1:0-17384 GCA_036008405.1 Xanthobacteraceae bacterium | reverse complement strand
GAGACGTCCGCGGCCTTGGGGCCGAGCGCATGGGAGGCGGCGGTGACGACGAGGTCGCAGGCCTCGCGGATCGTCATGAAATAGCGCACCATGTCGGGATGGGTGACGGTGACCGGGCCGCGCTTCTCGATCTGGGCTTTGAATTTCGGCACCACCGAGCCGTTCGACGCCAGCACGTTGCCGAACCGCACCGCGATCAGCCGCATCGGCGGGCGGCCCGACCCGGCGCGCGCCCGCACGTCGCCGTCCAGCGCCTGGCAATACATCTCGGCGAGACGTTTGGTGGCGCCGAGCATCGAGGTCGGCTCGATCGCCTTGTCGGTCGATATCATCACCATGGAGGCGGCGCCGGCGGCGAGCGCGGCATCGGCGACGTTGATCGATCCGAACACGTTGGTCTTGATGCCTTCGTCCCAGTCGCGCTCGAGCAGCGGCACATGCTTGAGCGCAGCGGCATGGAAGACGATGTCGGGCTTGAACTGCTTGATCAGGCGGATGACGCGCTCGCGGTCGCGGATGTCGGCGATGCGGCCGTCGATCTCGGCGCGCGAATCCTTCGCCGCCAGCGCTTCCAGCACCGCGTGCAGCGCCGGCTCCGAATTCTCGATCACCATCAGGCGGGCGATGCCGTAGGTCGCGAGCCGGTCGCAGATTTCCGCCCCGATCGAACCGCCGCCGCCCGTGACCACCGCCGCCTTGCCGCGCACGAAGGCCTCGAGGCGCTGGTAGTCGATCGTGGCGCTGGGCCGCAGCAGCAGGTCCTCGACATTGACGGGGGCGAGTTGGAGCGCTTGGCCTCCCTCCAGCGAGGGCATCCGGCTCGGCGTCAGGCCGAGCCGGCGCGCCCGCGTCAGGATGACTTCCGGCTTCATCTCCGGCGCCAGCGCGGTCGGCGTCATCACCAGGCGGGTGACGACGGTGCCGCGGCCGGCGAAATCCTGCACCACCCGCTCGAGATCGTCGAATTCGCCCAGCACCGGAATGCCGCGGATCGACTGGCTGCGGTCGGCGCGCGACTGCGACAGGATGCCGAGCACCTCGATCTTCTTCACCGCGCCGCTCTCGATGCCGCGCAGCAGCACCTCGGCATCGGCCGCCGGGCCGAGCACGATGGTGGGCGCGAGGTCGCCGCGGCGGGCGTGCTGCAGCGTGCGGGTGTAGCGGAAATAGCGGTAGGCGACCCGCGAGCCCGCCAGGAAGAACACCTGCAGGAACCAGTACAGGGCGATGGTGATCTTGCCGAAGAAGAACGTGCCGTAGATGTTGGGCGCCAGCAGCACATAATCGAGCACCAGCAGCGTCACCGCCAGCACCGTCGAGACCTTGATGATGTTCATCAGGTCGGGCAGCGAGGTGAAGCGCCACTTGTTCTTGTACAGGCCGAAGATCGAGAACACGCCGGCGGAATAGAGGACGAATCCGGGCAGCAGCAGCAGCAGCAGGTCCCAGCGCTGGGCGAGGCCGGGCGCCTCGAAACGGATGTAGAACGCAGCCAGCACCGCCGCGACCGCCGCCACGAGGTCGTGGGCCAGGATGAGGGCCATGCGCGGAGTGAAATTTGCAAATGGGAACATGGGTCTCAGAGCCGGGTCTCAGGGCTTGGTCTCGGGGCTGGGTCTCGGGGCCGATCCGGTGGGGTCATCCATACCGGCCTTTGGGCCGCCGCGCCACCTCGCCAGCCGGCTCCGCCTTCTGCCGCATTCCCGGGGTCGCAGAGGCCGCTGCCGCGGCCGTCCCCGCGTGCTTGGCCGCATCCTTGGCCGCCTCCAGCGCCTGGTCCGCCGCCAGCAAGACCTGCGTCGGCGTCAATTCGTCGAGGCAGCGGCTGAAGCTGGTCAGGTGGCGCTCGCAGCCCTCGTTCTGGCATGGCAGGCAAGGCAGCGGATTCTGCACCAGCCAGACATTGCCGCGGCGCTGGATCGTTCCCGCCGCCTGCCACTTCGGATCGAGCCCGGCGGCGGGCACCGGCCCCCAAAGGCGCGGATCGGTCGGCCCGTACAGGGCAACCGTCGGGCAGCCGCTCGCCGCGGCGAGGTGCGTGATCGAGGTGTCGGGGCCGACATAGAGGTGCGCCTGCGTCAGCAGGGCAGCCAGCTCCGGCCAGGACAGCGCACCGTCGATGCGGGTGACCGCGCCGGCCTCGCCCCAGATCTCGTCGAGGAAGGCGCGTTCGGCCGGCGCCGGGCCGCCGGTCGCCAGGATGGCGAGGCCGCGGTCGCGCAGCCCGGCGGCGAGGGCGCGCCAGCCGTCGCGGGTCCATCGCTTGTAGGTGAAATTCGGCGCCGCGTGGATCACCGCATAAGGGCCGGCGGCAAACCGGCGCGGCGCGGCCCCGCGCGGGCACACCAGGCAGGCGACCCGTGCGATGCCCAGCGCATCCGCCAGGCGGAGCATTTCTTCGAGCCGATGCAGCCCCGGCACATTCGGCACGGCGCGCGACAACGCGCGCCGCCGCAGGGCGCCGCGCCGTCCGCCGTCGATCGGCCCGACATGGCGGCGTCCGGCCAGCAGCGCGAAAAAGGTCGGGCGGTCGCCGCTCTGGGTCGAGACCGCGAGGTCGTAGCGCTTGAACAGGCGCAGCGCGAGCGCGAGGCTCGCCATCGCGCCGCGCGCCGGCGGCATGGTGACGATGCGGTCGAGATCGGGATTGCCGGCGAGCATGCCGGCGGTGTCGGCGAACACCAGGGCGTCGATGCGAGCCTGCGGAAAGGCGCAGCGAATGCTGGCGATCAGCGGGGTCGCCAGCAGTACGTCGCCGAGCCGCCGCAGCGCCACCACCAGGACACGGGGACGCGGCGGCAGGTCGAGCGGCTTGTCGGACGGCATTTCGACCATTTTCATGGGCGCGGTTTCATGAGCGCGGTTTCAATGGCGGCGACGGCACGGCCGGTTCCGGCGCCATGCCCGGCGCGGCATCGGCCTGGCAGCGCAACACGGTGCCGCCGAATACGCCGACGCCGAACACGTACAGCCAGCCCTGGGTGAAATCGAGCAAATGGGAATTGAACTGGCAACCGATGACGTTCTGCGTCACCACCATGAGCCCGATCCAGGCCGGCAATCCCGGACGGAGAAACATCAGCCAATGCGCTGCCCACATCGCCAGAAGGATGATCACGCCGACCGCGCCGAGCTGGATCGCGACGGTGAAGATCTGGTTGTGCGGGTTGGTGGCAGTGGCGCCGGTCGGACCGTCCGCATGGCGGCGGAACTCGTCGGCGATGGTGCCGGTGCCGTGACCGATGAACGGCGTCTCGGCGACGATGCGCAGCGAATATTTCCAGAACTCCAGCCGCGCGCCCGACGACGTGTCGACGCCGGTGGCGGCGTGCTCGCTGATCTCCTGGGAAACGACGGTGACGCGGGCACGCAAATTCAGCGAAGTGGCCCATACCACGCCCGCGGCGACCACTCCGATCGCCGCATAGGCCGCGATCGCCTGGAATGAGCGCCGGTGCAGGCCATGATGATATGCGAGCAGCGCATATAGCACGGGGATGACGACCAGCGCGGTGCGACTGGTCACGACATAGATCATGTTGGCGATGAACAGAAGGCCGAGCGTCATGCAGATGGCGGCGACGCCGCGCTGCTGCGCGTTCCATCGGGTGAATGCGACATGGAAGAGAGCGAAGGCACAAAGCGTGAAGATTCCGCTCTGGGCGATGTCGTCCTTCACCGGAACCCCATAGCCGCGTCCCAGCGTCAACGCGTCGGGCATGTTGATCATCACATATGAGGTGGCGAGCAGCACGGTGGCCGACGCCAGGAACGCGGCGCCGACCCACAGGCCGCGATCGGAGCGGCGAAACTGCACGAACAGCACCGGGATCGCGATCAGCCGCAGGAACGATTCCACGCCGTGGAAGCGCTCTGCGATCGGGACATCCGCCCAGGCCATGCCCGCGGCCGCGAAGATCGCGAGCAGCACCGGCAGGCCGCCCGGCGCCGCCGAGACCTCCCGCCGCAACGCCTCGACGCTCAGGGTCGGCAGCGTCGCCACCAGCCAGAGCGCGGTCAGGACTCCGGTCGCCGAGGTCGACCACGGCAGCGAGGCCGCCACCGCGACGGCGAGCCCGTCGGCGATGCGCGGGAGCGCATCGCGCCGGAAATCGTCGACCACGGTCGGGTTGGCGATGGTCATCGCCCGGCCTCGCCGGCGAGCACACCTTGCTGCGCCGCCTCGCTGGACGCGGACAGGCCGCGCCGCGCCTTGACGGTGTCGCCCTGCATGATGTCGGCGAGCTGACGTTCATTGGCGTCGAGGCCGGAACGGTCGGCCTCGCGATGCCACAAGTGGAAAACGCCGGTGGCAAACCGGCCGTCCTTGCGGCGCACCCCGGCGCGGATCAGACGGATGAAGATATCGGAATCCTCGCGGCCCCAGCCCCTGAAGGCGGCGTCGAACCCGTCCACCGCATCGAGGTCGTCGCGCCAAAACGCCATGTTGCTGCCGCGAGCGCCCTTCCATCGGCTCGCCGGCGCCTTGCGCAGGGGGCCGAGCGGCAGAGCCAACAACGGGAGCAGGCGGTTGAGATCGCCGCGCACACGATGCCGGATATGCGTCGCCAATCCCCACTGCTCCGGCTCGAGCCCGGTCTGGAGCACGCGCTCGGTCAATCCTCGCGACATCAGGATGCGGTTGCCGGTCACGAACCAGCCGGGCTCGGCGAGGCGGCGGTGGGCGGCGACGAAATCGCGCCGTGCCATGCAGTCGCCGTCGAGGAAGACGATGTATCGCCCGGCGCTGGCGCGGATGCCGAGGTTGCGGATTTCGGCGAGCCGGAAGCCGCGGTCCTCGTGCCAAACATGCTTGACCGCGACCGCACCGGCGCTCCGGTCGCGCACGACACGCTGCGTCGCCGCGCCCGAGCCGTCGTCGGCGACAACGATCTCGAAATGGCGGTCGGACTGGCGGGACAGGGCGCGCAGCACGGCGTCGAGCGCGTCCGGCCGGTTATAGGTCGAGACAATCACCGAGATCAGGTCATCCAAGCTGACGCCTCGCGAGCCAAGCCTTCATGTAACGGTAATAGGTTCCTTCCGCATTGGCCACCGCGAGCAGAAAGCCTTCGTGGCCATCGAGAAATCCGCGCCGCAGAACATAGGCCCGCAGGAACGACCACAGGCCGTGGGCAATGCCGCTCATGAAGGTGACGCGGCGGCCGGACGCGGCGAGCATTTTCGCGCCCGCGGTAGAATAGCCGTCGAGACGCGCCACCGCATCTTCCAGCCGCAGCACCGGGTGATGGTCGAGGGCAACCGCGAGGCGCGCGATGCGACCTTCGCACACCACCCGTTCATGGACGAGATCGTCGGTGAAGCGCGCAATATCGCGGCGGAACAGGCGCAGCACGTAATCCGGCGACCAGCCGGAATGCAGCATGGGGCGGCCGAGGAAGGTGGAGCGCCGCGGCATCTCGTAGCCCTCGGCCGCCCCCGACGCGATCGCCGCCGTGATCTCGCCGGCGAGCGGCGGCGGCACCCGCTCGTCGGCATCGATCGACAGCACCCACTCCCTCCGCGCAAGCGACAGCGCGAAGTTCTTCTGGACGCCGAAGCCGGCCCACTCGTGAGTCACGACCTGCGCGCCGCAGCCCTTGGCGATGGCGACCGTATCGTCGGTGCTGCCGCTGTCGACCACGATGCGCTCGTCGCAGAAGGCGACGCTTTCCAGGCACGCGGCGATGTTGATCGCCTCGTTCCTGGTGATGATGATCGCGCTCAATCCCGGCGTCATTCCCAGCTCGGCCACGGCATGATCCTGAAAGGGTGCAGACTGTTCGGACAGCATCATGCTCAATTCAAGGAATTTCGGGCGCCTCAAGCGGGCACCGGACTTACAAAACACAGGAGTTGCGGCGAGGCAATCTCGGCGGTTTATGGCATGATCCCGAATGTTTGCAGGCGTTTCCGGCCTCACGCGCGCAATCCGCGTTCATGGCCGCGCAAACACCCTGGTGACGTGGCCCATCTTGCGTCCGGCGCGGACCGCCTGCTTGCCGTAGAGGTGCAGGCAGGCCCCGGGAATCTCCAGCCATTGGCGATAATCCGCGATCTCGTCCCCGATCAGGTTGATCATTTCGGCGCGGCCGTGGCGCTGCGGCGCCGCCAGCGGCCAGCCCACGATCGCGCGAATGTGCTGCTCGAATTGCGATACCGAGCATCCGTCGATGGTCCAGTGCCCGGAATTGTGGACCCGCGGCGCGACCTCGTTCACCAGCACCGCATGGCCGGCGCCGTCGCGAACCACGAACATCTCCACCGCGAGCACGCCGACATAGCCGAATGCCTCGGCGATGCGCTCGGCGATGCGCCGCGCCTGCGCCGCGACCGCAGGCGGCACGTCCGCGGGGACCCGCGAGACCTTCAGGATGTGGTCGCGGTGTTCGTTCTCGGTCACGTCGAAGCATTCGATCCGGCCGTCATGACCGCGCGCCGCCACCACCGAGATCTCGCGCTCGAAGGCGACGAACGCCTCGACGATCGAGGGCTGGCCGCCGACCGCGCGCCACGCCGCCGCGGGCTCGTCGCCGGCGCGCAAGGTGGCCTGCCCCTTGCCGTCATAGCCGAACCGCCGCGTCTTGAGCACCGCCGGCCGGCCGACCGCGCCGAGCGCCTCGGCGAGTCCATGTTCGGCAGCGACGCCTGCATAAGGCGCGGTGGCGATGCCCAGGGAGACGATGAAATCCTTCTCCGCCAGCCTGTCCTGGGTGATGGCGAGGACCTTGGGATCGGGCAGCACCGGCTTGCGGGCAGCGAGGAAGGTCGCGGTCTCCGCGGGCACGTTTTCGAATTCATAGGTGATGACGTCGACATCGTCGGCGAACCGGTCGAGCGCCGCCTTGTCGGCGTAGTCGGCCTCGGTGACCCGGCGCACCACGTCGAAGGCGGGCGAGCCGCGCTCGGGGCACAGCACGTGGCATTTGAAGCCGAGGCGCGCCGCGGCCAGCGCCAGCATGCGGCCGAGCTGGCCGCCGCCGAGAATGCCGATGATCGCGTCCGGCCCGGACCGAAAGGCAGGCGCGCTCACGCGCCGCCCTCGTTCGACGGCACCTCGGCGACGGCTTCGGTCTGGCGCTTGCGCCAGGCTTCGAGCCGGTCGGAGAGCGCGGGGTCGCCGAGCGCAAGCACGCTCGCGGCGATGAGCGCGGCATTGACGGCGCCGGGACGGCCGATCGCCAGCGTGCCGACCGGAACGCCGGGCGGCATCTGGACGATCGAATAGAGCGAATCGAGCCCGGACAACGCCTTCGATTCGACGGGAACGCCGAACACCGGCAGCGTGGTCATCGCAGCGGTCATGCCGGGCAGATGCGCCGACCCGCCGGCGCCGGCGATGATGACCTGAAAACCGGCCGCCTTGGCACCACTGGCGAAGGCGTAAAGCCGGTCCGGCGTGCGATGCGCCGAGACGATGCGGGCCTCATAGCCGATGCCGAGCGCATCCAGCACCTCGGCGGCATGCTTCATCGTCGCCCAATCGGACTGGCTGCCCATGATGATGGCGACGGGCGTGGCGGCCACGAATTGCTCCCGCAAACGGCCCAGCGGCCGGAAAACGAAGGCGCGGATTATAGATAGCGGCCCCGCACCCGCAAGCCGGGAGCGGCCGATGAGAGAGGAATATCTGGAAGGGGCGGTCCGGAGCCCTGCAGTGCGCCCAGGCGCACCAGGCGGGTCAATCGTCACGCGATGATATCGGGGGTCAACTGGTCCTCGATGAAGCCGATGCGGTCGCGCAGCACCAGCTTTCGCTTCTTGAGCCGCTGGATCTGGAGAATGTCCGCGCCGGGCGCGGCCTGCAGCGCCTCGATCGCGGCGTCGAGATCGCGATGCTCTTGCCGCAGCCGCGCAAGTTGCGCCCGCAGCTCGCTCTCTTCTTCTCGAGTCATCGGTGCTGCCGAATCCGCCTTGCCCCGCGCCGGCCGCTTCCACGCCACCTGCAGGTCCCTGGTCGCACTGCTAGGACCAAAATACCACGATTGCGGGCGCGACGCCTCTCGCCCTTGAAGGGAGCCGACAGCCCAGCCGTGCGACACTGAGGCTTGCCAGCGATTTCGCTTGGTCTGGAAGGACTTGCAGGTAGAACCCAGCGACCTTTCGCACCGCACAATCAATCGCTGTCGACTCCGCCTTTACCTCGTGTCAAACTTTGCGAGTCAGGCTCGAAATCTGACCAGGAGGATCTATGGCAACACCTGCGCATCTTGCAGAACTCGAACAACGGCATCGGATGCTCGAAGACCAGCTCGCCGAAGCCCTCCAGCATCCCTCCACTGACGATTTCACATTGGCGGAACTCAAGCGTCGCAAGTTGCAGTTGAAGGACCAGATGGCCCGGTTGCAGGAATTCGAAAGCGTGCACTGAATCTCGGACGTTCGAATTCTTTGCGAATTCTTGGCTATCCGAGTTCGCCTCAAAGCCGCCGGCCCTCGATATCGAGGCCGGCGGTTTTGTATCCGGTGCACCCCAGGCAGGACGAACGAGCGGCGGACACCATGAGCAGATCGAAACTGTCGGCGCTGGTCGCCGCCGCGGCGGCCATCTTCTGGGCGGGGAGTGCAGCGGCGCAGGCACCCTATCCGTCCCGCGCCGTGACCTTGATCGTTCCGTTTCCCGCCGGCGGCGGGGTCGATGCGGTGGCGCGCATCGTCGCCGAAAAAATGTCCGCCGGCCTCGGCCAGCAGGTGATTATCGACAATCGCGGCGGCGTCGCCGGCGTCATCGGCATGCGTGTTGCCGCCAAGGCGCCGCCCGACGGCTACACCATCGTGATGTCGCACACCGGCATCACCTCCATCAATCCGACGCTCTATGCCAATCCCGGCTATGACACCAAAAGAGATTTCACGCCGATCGGGCTGATCGCCACCACGCCGATCGTGCTGATGACAAACAACACATTTCCAGCGCGAACCGTCGGCGACCTGATCGCACTGGCCAAGCGCGAGCCCGGAAAGCTCGATGTCGGCACCCCGCCGCCGGGCACCGGGGGCTACCTCTCCGCGGAACTGTTCAAGGCGGCCGCCGGGATCGATTTCACCATTGTGACCTACAAGGGCACCGGTCCCCTCACCAACGATCTCCTGGGCGGGCACGTGCCGATCGCCTTCAACGTGCTGGCGCCGGCCATGGGGAACCTGCAGGCGGGGACGCTGCGGGCGATCGCGACGGCCGGGCCGATGCGACTGGGCCTCCTCCCCGAGGTGCCGACCATTGCGGAGTCGGGGCTGCCCGGCTTCGAGGCCGTGCTGCATTACGGCCTGATGGCGCCGGCCGGGACGCCGCCGCAGATCATCGCCCGCCTCAACAAGGAACTGCGTGCGACGGTGGAGAGCGCGGAAGTCAAGGCCCGCATCGCCGCCGACGGCGGCGACCCGCTGGCTTCGAGCCCGCAGGAATACGCCGCCGATATCGCCAGGGAGGAGCCGAAATGGTCGGCTCTGATCAGGAAGCTCGCGCTCAGGGTGGATTGAGGCGCACCGCGGCGGATGGCGGCAATCGGCTCGCGCCGTCCTGCATGCAAATGATCGACCGGGACGGCGCTCCTGTCCGCGAAGACGCTCGCATCCGCATGAGCATTATCGGCATGAGCCGATGGCGTGCTCGCATGCTGCACCGTGGTTGGAATTGGCCGAAGACCGGCGCCGGGGTAAAGGTGGGCGGATGCGCGACATACCAAGGCGCAGGACATGGGAGGAACATATGATCGCTCGCAATTTGCAGGTGGCATTGCTGTCGGCGACGGCGGCGCTTGCGGTCACGGCCGCGCGTGCGGCTTCGACCTATGACGGGGACGGACAGGTGCCGCAGCAATTCGTCATCTCCGGGAAGGCGGCGGACAGGGTCCACGACCACATCTCCATCAATGCCGACACGGCGGAAAAACTGGCGAAAGCCTGCGAAGCCATCGCCCGCAAGAACAACAGCGCGGTCGTGGTGGTCGTCGTCGATCCCTACGGCCTGGTCGTGCACGAACACCGCATGGACGGTGAAGGCTGGATCCAGGTCAATGCGACCGAGCAGAAGGCGCGCACCGCATTGCGGACCCGCGCGCCGTCCCATGCGCTGACCAATCGCAACGTCCAGGATCCGTTCACCAACCAGAACATGGCCGGATACGGCCTGACCACTCAGGAGGGCGGCCTTCCCATCATCGTCAACGGACAATTGATCGGCGCCATCGGCGTCGGCGGCATCCCGCCGGCCGAGCGCAATGCGACCTATGGCGAAGAAATGTGCGCCCGCGACGCGCTCGAAGCCGTGATCGGGCCGCAACCGCCGCTGCTGCCGGACCTCGCCGCGCAACGCAATGCCAATCCGGGCGGCGCCCGCAGGGCCGGAACCGCGAACCCGTAATCGGACGACGGGATTCGGGAGCGAAAGTGAAACGGGCCTCGCTTCGCCGGCGGGGCCCTTTTCAAGGCTCGCGGACAGACAAGATCATTTCGTCCCGACGTGGCGGCGACCGCAAACGCGAAGCCGGGCAAGCGCGGACCAACCGCCGCATCTGCACGGCCGGCGCGCGGCCGGCAATGCGCACATGATCGGCTGGGACGCTCTCAAAAGCCGACTTGTTTCGCACGCCCGGGGAGCGTGCTAAGGGGTTCCGGCGATCAAAACCGAGGAGGAAACGATGGCACACGCGCTGTTGGCCGGCGGGCCCGCGAACCGAATGCCGATCCGGCGCGCGAGCGCGATTGCGGGGCTCGCCTGCGTGCTGCTGGCAGGCGCTTCCGCCGCCCGCGCCGCGGACGTGACCTATGAGCGGCTCGCCAATCCCGAGCCGCAGAACTGGCTCATGAACCATCATGACTTCAGCGGGCAACGTTTCTCCCCGCTCGACGCCATCGACCGGTCCAACATCAAGAACATGAAGCTTCTGTTCGCCGTGGCGCTCGGCGGCAGCTCCAAGGACGACAGCCTGGAAGCCACCCCGCTGGTCGAGGAGGGCTTCATGTACGTGGTCGACAGTTCGGGCATCGTCTCGAAGATCGATGTGCGGTCGGGGACATCGGGTCCGATCATGTGGCGGATGGACCCGAAGCAGGAGAGACCGGACCGCAATCGCGGCGTCGCGCTGTGGAACAATCTCGTGTTCTCGGTCACCGGTTATGCCGGCCGGGTCGTCGCCACCGACAAGGAAACCGGCAAGGTCGTGTGGGACAGGAACCTCCTCGATCAGGATGAGGTCGGGTTCACAGAACTGACCGCGGCGCCGCTCGCCTTGAAGGACACGATCCTGGTCGCGAGCTCGGGCGGCGACCACGGCGTGCGCAGCTGGCTCGCCTCCCTCGACCCCAAGACCGGAACCGTATTGTGGAAGACCTATTCGGTGCCGGCGCCCGGGGAGCCCGGCAGCGAGACCTGGAAGGACAAGAACAATGCCTGGCAGACCGGCGGCGGCGCCTTCTACGGCACCGGCACCTACGATCCCGCCGCCAACCTGACCTATTGGGGATCGGGCAATCCGGTCCCGGCCTTGGATTCCAGCTATCGCCCCGGCGACAATCTCTACACCAACAGCGCGCTCGCGCTCGACGCCGCCACCGGCAAGATCAGGTGGTACCACCAGTACACGCCCAACGATAACCGCGATTACGACGAGACCGGCAGCCATATCATCATCGACACCAAGGTCGACGGCGAGGACCGCAAGATCCTCGTTCATCCCGCCCGCAACGGCTTCGAATACGCATTCGACCGCATCAGCGGGCAGTTCCTCAAGGCGGTCCAGACGGTGCGGCAGGTGACCTGGACCAAGGGCATCGATCCCAAGACCGGCAAGCCGCTGGATTACGATCCGGCCCGGGATATCCAGCTCTATGCCGCGCCCGCCGCGGCGGTCGCCGACAAGGGGACGCGCCAGATCTGCCCTTATGCCGCGGGCGGCACCAATTTCTGGCCGTCATCCTACAGCCGCAGGACCGGCCTGCTCTACTTGCCGACCCATGAAGGCTGCGGCCGGGTCACGACCGACACCAGCGCCCATGTGCGCGGCCGGATCACCGGCGGCGCCGGCGGCGAGGCCGGCCCCATCACCGGGGGATTGCTCGCCGTCGACGCCGGATCCGGCGAGGTGAAGAGACGCGTCGACATGCCCTATCCGAATTCGGCCGGGGTGCTGGCGACCGCGGGCGGCATCGTGGTCACGGCGATGATCGACGGTACCATCCTCGCCTATGATGACCAGACCTTGGAGGAGCTGTGGCGCATCAATGTCGGCTCCGGCTTCAACGCGCCGCCGATCGCCTATGCGGTGAACGGCAAGCAATACATCGCCATCGCCTCGGGCCTGTGCTGCGACGGCCGCGGCGGCCCGCTGCCGCGAAATAGCCGCGGCCGCATCGCCCGCACCCCGGAACTGCGCCTGCAGGGCAACGCCAACGCGGTGTGGGTGTTCGGGTTGTGATCTTATAGGCCCTCAATCTCCCACGGCCAGCGCCGCGCGGCGTGCCGAATATGGAGGATGACAATCTCCTCTTCCGCCACGGTGTAAAACAACGAGTACCGGAATCGACGAATATATACACGCCGAACGCCCGCGATTTCCGTCTCCTCCGCCGAAAAGGGATGATCGAGAAGCCGTGCAACGGCAGCATCGATGAGGTCTGCAAATGCGGCCGCGCTGGACGGGTTGTGTCCCAGGAGATACGAGACAGCCGCCTCAACTTCATGAAGCGCCGTGTCGGTATAGCGAGCCTTCATGCTCCAGCATTGCGAGCGCGGCGAAAAACCGCCGCGACTGCGTCATCGCTCGCCAAGCGCCGCTCGCGCAATTCCCCGAGCCCGCGCTCGATACCGTTGCGTTCGTCATCGCTCAAGCGATAGACGCTGCCATGTTTCATTTCGATCTGTTCCATGACATCGGCGACGGCGTCAACGAATTCGGCCTGCGCCTCTTCCGGCAGCGCGGCCGCGCGCCCGATTAGATTCTCCAATACTTTCGTGTTCGTCATGAACACATCCTACCACGCCGTACATGCTTTTCTCAAACTCGAGGTTCATCCTTTTTCGAGGTGATGCGGCCTCCCTTGCCTCACGCCTCCCTCGCGATGTCATCGCGGCACCTGCCGTCCCCGCCGCAACAAGACGACAAGGAAGCTCGCGACGGCGACCATCTGCATCGTGAACAAGCTCATGATTGTCGCCGTCTCGTAGATGTCTCCGGTTTGCCAGACGTGGCCGGAGGCATCCGCGACCGGCATGTTCGTGACGCCGAAATAGGCCGCCGGGTAACTGAGCGCCATTGCGGCAAACAGAACGCAGGGCTGGAACCAGTAGCCGGGCGGCAGCGAATGGGGCGCCGGATCGGGCCGGCGCACACGATACAACGCGAACAGCTGCTGGAAAATGAATACGGTCAAGAACCAGCCCAGGAAATTGGTCAAGGGCACGCCGAAATAGCCGCCGCCGTTCTCCCATATCCACATCCTGCGGATCGTCGAGGCGGCGGGATCGAGGCAGACATCCCATCCGACCATGATGAAGCTTCCAACGATCGGCACGGCGAAGGTCGCCGCGGCGTCGCGGCGCCGGTCGGTTCCCAGCAGCACGTTCGCCAGCACCCAAGCGAGGTAGCCGGCGCCGAAATAGGCCGGGCCGATCAGCACGGGGACGAACAACAGCTTGGGCCCGAGAGTATCGGTGTAGTGATAGCGTCCGAACGGAAACCCGGTCAGCACGCCCAGGTTTTCCATCACATTTCCGACCCCGACGCACAGCGCCAGGAACACCGCGGTGCCGGCGGCTCCATAACGGATCGTACCGTGGATGAGCGCGAAGCCGAGCGGCAGCAGCACCGAAAGAGGCACCGTCAACGACGAAGCGAATGCGCCGGGAAACGCGTCCGGCAGAACGGCGACTGCAGCGTAGACGGCGACCAGCAGCCAGAGAAGGACGGCGAGCATGTTGGCGGCGACCGTCCGCTCTTTCATGCGCTCTCTCCTTTGCGGAATGGGGGCTCACGCCTCCTTCGCCATCTCCCGCAGCTTGAACTTCTGGATCTTCCCAGTCGAGGTCTTCGGCAATTCGCTGAACACCAGGTGGCGCGGGCATTTGTAGGAGGCGAGGTGGTCGCGGCACCAGGCGAGCAGCTCGGCGGCGCTCGCGGCCGCGCCGGGCTTCAATTCGACGAAGGCGCAGGGCGTCTCGCCCCATTTCTCGTCGGGCTTGGCGACGACGGCGGCGGCCTGCACCGCCGGATGCTTGTAGAGCGCGTCCTCCACCTCGATGGACGAGATGTTCTCGCCGCCGGAGATGATGATGTCCTTGGAGCGGTCCTTGAGCTGGAGGTAGCCGTCGGGATATTTGACGCCGATATCGCCGGAATGGAACCAGCCGCCGGCGAACGCCGTTTCGGTGGCGGACTTGTTCTTGAGATAGCCGCGCATCACCACATTGCCGCGGAACATCACCTCGCCGAGCGTTTGGCCGTCGGCCGGCACCGGCCGCATGGTGTCGGGGTCGAGCACGTCGAGGCCTTCGAGCACCGGATAGCGCACGCCCTGGCGCGCCTTCCTGGCCGCCTGCTCGGCCGCGGGAAGCTCGTTCCATTCGGCATGCCATTCGTTGACCGTCGCCGGCCCATAGGTCTCGGTGAGGCCGTAGACATGGGTCACGTTGAATCCGGCCGCCCGCATCGCCTCCAGCACGGCTTCCGGCGGCGGCGCCGCGGCGGTGACGAACTCGAGCCTGTGGGAGATCGGCTTCTTCTCGGCGTCGGGCGCGTTGAGCAGCGTCGACATCACGATCGGCGCGCCGCACAGATGGGTGACCCGGTGGCGCTCGATCGCATCATAGATCGGCGCCGCCCGCACCTGGCGCAGGCAGACCTGGGTGCCCGCCACCAGCGAGATGGTCCAAGGAAAACACCAGCCGTTGCAGTGGAACATCGGCAGCGTCCACAGATAGACGGGATGCCTGCCCATGCCGCAGGTGAGCACATTGCCGACGGCGAGCAGATAGGCGCCGCGGTGATGGTAGACGACGCCCTTGGGGTCGCCGGTGGTGCCGGAGGTGTAGTTGAGGCAGATCGCGTCCCACTCGTCGTCCGGCATCTTCCAGGCGAAATCCGGATCGCCCTGCGCGAGAAACGCCTCGTATTCGATGTTGCCGAGGCGCTCGCCAGGACCGGAATATTCGGGATCGTCGTAATCGACGACCAGCGGCTTTCCCTTCGCGAGCGCCAACGCCTCCTTGATCACCTCGGCGTATTCGCGGTCGGTGATCAGGACCTTGGTCTCCGCATGGTCGAGGGTGAAGGCGAGGATCGCCGCGTCGAGCCGGGTGTTGAGCGTGTTGAGGACGGCGCCGGCCATGGCGACCCCGTAATGGGCGTCGATCATCGCCGGGGTGTTCGCCAGCATCACCGAAACGGTGTCGCCGCGTCCGATGCCGTTCCGGGCGAGCGCCGAGGCGAGGCGGCGGGTGCGGGCATAGAACGCCGCATAAGTCCAGCTCCGCCCGCCGTGCACAATCGCGATGTTGTCGGGAAACACCGCGGCGGTGCGCTCGAGGAAACTCAGCGGCGTCAGCGGCTGGAAGTTCGCTTCATTGCGGTCGAGGTCGGTTTCGTAAATGCTGGTCATGGCAAATCCCGGCCGAGCGCGGTCACGAAAGTCTACCGCACTCTGATCATTGGTATCTCGCATCATGCCACATGATCTTACGCGAGCGGCCCGCAACTTTTCGGCATCGATCGGATCAACCGATGAACACGCGTCGCATCCACCACGCGGCCAGGCCGAGCGACAGCACCCAGACCAGGATCACCGCCGCCGCCCCCGCATAGCTCACCGGAGGCGCCCCGGCGGCGGCCGCGCGATGCTCGGCGAGGACGTCCGCGGGGATGAGGCGCAGCATCAGGATCACCCCCAGCGGCACCAGCACGAGGTCGTCGAGATAGCCGATCACCGGGACGAAGTCCGGGATCAGGTCGATCGGCGACAGCGCATAGGCGACGATCATGGCCCCGAGCGCCCGGGCATGCCACGGCACCCGCGGATCGCGGATCGCCAATGCGACCGCGACCACGTCCTCCCTCAGCCTGCGGGCGCGCTCCCGCCATGCGGTCATCTCAAGCCTGCCAAACCGACGTCGATTAAGTCCAAGCGCACCGGCGGATCGATGATCCGTCGGACGAGCGCATGCGCGAAGGCTACCTCAGCGAGTTCCCCGGCCGCTACAAGATCGCGATCACGGGCTGCCGAAGACGCGATTGGGCGAGATCCGGTGTGGCATCAGGAAGATCGCCGACGGCGAGTCCCTGGACCATGCCGGCCTCCGTCGACGGCCCCCGCGCCCCTCGGCGAGATCGAATGCGCGCCGAAGGAGATGGGGTAGAAGTCAGGGTTTCCGACCGAGGGGGCGGGGGCGACCCGTTTTTTGTGAAAACAACCCCATGCAAAGTACAATTGGAGGTATTTTGACACCGTTGCGATGGGACGTGCGTGCCCCCGTTGGCCATCCACTGGCCGCCTAACTATTTGCGTGAGCGCGAGACATCGGAACGCCTGGTCGCGGGTCAGTTCGGATTTTTGCCGAGACTGAAGGAGCCAACCAACGTCCATGATGCTTAACGCGGATCGCGTTGAATTGCTGCGCCGCGGCAATCGACGCGAAGGGCCTGCCGCCCGCGCCGCAATATGTCTTCCGGCGCTTGGCCTCTCATTCCCTTTGCGCATTGATCAATGGTGTGCCACCAACGGCGTCTGTATTGCCGAACTCGACGCCGGCGGATCGGTGATCAGCGTGCCCCCGGCGCCGTCCGAG
This sequence comes from Xanthobacteraceae bacterium, assembly GCA_036008405.1. Taxonomy (GTDB): domain Bacteria; phylum Pseudomonadota; class Alphaproteobacteria; order Rhizobiales; family Xanthobacteraceae; genus JAJPKK01. The sequence goes on along the minus strand of DASYNT010000310.1, from coordinate 607 downwards.
GTGGCGCTGAAATTCGCCGCCGTGTATTGGCCGAGCAGGGTCAGCGTCTCCACCGTCGCCCCGCTGCTCACCGTGAGCGTGCCGCTGGCATTGGCGCCGGTGGTGAGCTGAGACCATGACAGGTTGGTGGTGCCGCTGGTGAAGGCGAGACCGCGCAGGTCGATCTCGTCGCCGAGATGGAAGCCCGAAATGGTGCCGCCGAACGCCATCAGCGAGTCGAGCTGCAGGATGCCGCCGCTGGCGAAGGTCACGTTGCCGCCATTGGCGCCGCTGGTCACCTCCAGCGTGCCGCCGCTGATGGTGGTTGAGGCTGCGGTGCCGCCGGACACGAGGTATTCCAGGCCGCCGCTGTCGACGGTCATGCCGCTCGCCACGGCGCCGGCCTCCACGATCTGCTCGCCGGCGCTGATGATGGTGCCGCCGGAGACGGTGCCGTAGTCGTACTGGGTGCCGTGGCTGATGGTGCCGCCGCGGTCGATGCCGAACACCGCCTCGAGCCCGCCGCTGCCGATGATCGCCGCGCTCGCGGTGCCGCCGGCCACCACGTATTCCTCGCCGCCGCCGGAAACCGTGAGCCCGCTCGCAAGCGCGCCGGATTCCACGATCT
>DASYNT010000309.1:0-5181 GCA_036008405.1 Xanthobacteraceae bacterium | reverse complement strand
CTCAGCTGCTCGCGGCCGTCGCCGTCGAGCTGGGTGAGTTCCTCGATGGCGGGGGTCTGCTGCAGCAGCTGCTTGTAGTCGGCGCGCCGCTGCTCCAGCGTGACGACGCTCGCCCGCGTCACCCAACCGACCTGTCGCTCGATCTCCGACAGGTACTGCTCGACGCGGTGGGCCGTCGCTTCCGCCTTCTCGGTTTCGGAACTCGCCACCGTGACGGTGGTCTCACGGTACAGGGCCCAGGTTTCGAGCGCCACGTTCACAGCGAGAACAATCACCACCAGCCCGACGAAGGAGACGACGTATTTGGCGAACAGCCCGCCGCGTCGAAACCAGTTTCTGCGGGCATCCTCCATTCGATCCTCGTGGGGCGTCACCGACTGAGCAGGTCGCGAAGGAAATCGCCGACCGACCCGTTGGGACTCGGGCGATCGGAGGGCTTGTCCCCTGCTGGTGGGTTACGATTGTCCTTGCCGTCATTCCTGGGGCCCAGCAACGTACCGAGCCCCTGCAACAGCGAGTCGAGCCCGCCGCCCTGTCCACCGCTCTGCCCCGGGCCCTGGCTTGGGCCCTTGCCGAACAGGCCCTGTCCCAGCGCATGGAGCTTGGCGTAGGCGCCATCGGGATCGGACAGAATGCCGGCCACATCGGGATAGATGCGCGGATCGGTCCAGCTTCCTTCCACGTTCACGGGCACGCCGAAGCCCAGCGGATCGACCGCACCGCCCTGGCCTTCCAGGCTCGCAACCAGCTTAGGATCGAGCTTGAACTGCAGCGTCTGGGCGGCGAGATCGACGGTGCCCGCGCCGGTGACGCGAACCAGCGGCCCGAGCAGGCGCAGATTGGCGGTAGTGGCGCGGCCGCCCTGGATCTGGAACCGCGCGCTGAAATCGCTCAGGTCGGTCGACGCGGTCCGGTTCTCCTGCCAGCCCGTCAGCGTCTGCGCGGTCAAGGTGCGGATCATCTGCGGCACGTTGATGCCGAGGATCTGGCCGTCCTGGATGCGCACATCGGCCGATCCCGAGAGGCTCGACATCACGTCGCGTCCGCTCGCCCCGGCGGCGCGGACATCGATTTTGGCCTGCAGCCGCCCGTCCACCGCGTTGAAATCCGCGACGTCGGACAGCAGCGGCAGTGCCCGAACGCCCGCGAGGTCGATGCGGACCGTGTGAGCCGGGATGTCGCCGGACGCGTCGACCGACGCCGTGCCCTCCACCTGCCCGCCATAGACGCCGCTGCGTGACATCGCGGCATTGAGGACCCCGTTGGCGAGCGTCGCATGCACCGCGACCGGCGTCAGGCGGAGCGCACCGACGTTCAAATCGGCCGCGGAAAACTGCAGGTCGGCGTCGAGATAGTTCAGCCCGACGAGCCGGACCGCCTCCCCGCTCCACGGCTGGCTCGCGCGCGGCCGGGTTTCGCCGCCGGCCGCCCCCGAAGCGGCGCCCGCATTCACTGCGGCACGCGACACCGCGAAATCCAGTCGCTGCATGTCGAAATCCGCCTTGACGAGGGGCTTGCCCGAAACATCGACCGAGGCCCATCCGTTGACCTTTCCGGGACCGATGGTGCCGGCCAGGTTGTTGATCATGAGCGCGGACGCGCCGGCCCGGATGTCGGCCGCGCCGGTGAAGACGTCCGCCAACACACCCGGCGCTGCGAACGACAATTCGACCGGCACGCTCCGGCCGCCGAAGCCCGCGAGCGGCATTCCGGCTTTCGCCTGCAGCCGAACCGGCTGATCGCCGACAAAGGCGCGGGCGTCGAGCCGGCCGTCATCCGCGCCGAGCGATGCGGTGAGATCGATGCGATCGATGCGCATCTCCAGGCGATCTCTGGCGTTCGACATCACGACGGAGCCGTCTTCGACGGTCAAGCGGTCCACGGTGAAGGCGGGCACCGTCGCGGCCGCCGCGGTGGCGCCGTCGCGCGGGCGCGCCGGAACGCTCCCCGCACCGTTCACGGGTTGGCGCACCAGCGCGACGCGCAGCGCCGGCCTCACGACCGCCAACTCGGTGATCCCCGGCCGGCCGGAGACGAGGCTCGCAAGCGAGAGCGACGCCCGCACGCTCTGCGCCGTAAAGCTGGTCGCGGAATCGTTGCCGCTGCCGTCACGCAGGCTGACCTTGTCCAGGGTCACGGTCGGGGACGGCCGGAAGGACAATTTCGTACCGCCTTCGATGCGCAACCGGTATCCGGTGCGGGCCTCGACCTGATCTTGCGCGAGTTTCGCGACAAACCCCGCGGGAACGCCGAACCCCAGCACGAGGGCTGCGCCCGCCAACAGCACTGCGAATCCGAGGGCCGCGATCTTCAAGGGCTTCATGTCAAATCCCCGCGAACCGATAAGGGGCCAAACGATCGTGGATCGCACGGGCAATTCCGACCACCGGCGCCGCCGAAGCTGTGAGACGACACCCGAGCCCATTCGGTGCCCGACCGGAAGCGTTGTAATCCCGAAATTATGTGACTAACATCACAAATTGTCGATATGCCCGAAGCATTCCCCGGCATTCCCCGGGGCATAATCTCAAAAAGTGCAGCCTTTGCGGACGAGATTGCGCAAAATCGAAGGCTTTGGAGCTCCCGGGAAGCATTCGCATTCCGATCGGCCTTTGGCCGTTCGTTTCGGTGGCCCAGCGCCATGAGCAAGCAGTCTGAATTTGCCGTCATCCTCGGATTAAACCCACTGTTCGCCAATTTGGGGGCGGAGGCGCTCAACAAGATCGCAACGCTGTGCCATACGCAGCATCTCGCCCCGCGCGAGGTCCTGTTTCAGAAAGGTGACAGCGGCGATGCGCTCTACGGTATCCGCCGCGGCCAGATTCGGATCGAGACCGGAACCGCCAGCGGCGGACAACTGACCCTCAACTTCCTCGGTTCCGGAGATCTGTTCGGGGAGATCGCGGCGCTCGACGGCCAACCCCGCACCGCCGACGCGACCGCCGAGGAGCCGACCGAGCTGTTCCTCATCAGGCGCGACGATTTTCTCGGCTTCCTCGAACGCGAGCCCTCCATCGCGGTAAAGTTCATCACGCTGTTGTGCCAGCGCATCCGATGGATCAGCGATCGCATGGAGGAGGCGGTGCTGCTGCCGCTTCCGGTCCGCCTAGCGCGGCGGCTGTGCTTTCTGGCGACTGACTTCGGATCGGACATCGAAATCTCCCAGCAGCAGCTCGGTGATTATGTCGGCGCGGCGCGCGAAACCGTCAACCGCCAATTGCAGGAATGGCGGCGGCAGGGAATCCTCGAAATGGGACGCAACCGCATTTCGCTGCTGAAGATGAACAAGCTCAACATCGCGGCGCGCTGGGAGTGATCTCCCAAAGCGAGCCGTGAACGGCGCCGTGCTCCACTCGGCGATCGGGCGCACCTTGCCCGCCGCAATTTCGAAGCGAGCCGGCGACGGCGGCGCTTCGTCAGTGACCGGCCGAGTGCCCGGCGGCGTCCGGCTTCGCCTCCGGCTCGGATTTGGCGACGAAGCGGCTGCCCAGCCGCGACGAGAGCCGCGACACGTTGTCCATCAGCACGAACACCGCCGGCACGAAGACCAGCGACAGCACGGTCGAGCACAAGAGGCCGCCGATCACCGCGACCGCCATCGGCGCGCGAAACTCGCCGCCGGCGCCGAAGGCGAGCGCGCTCGGTATCATGCCGGCGATCATTGCGATCGTCGTCATCACGATGGGGCGTGCGCGCTTCTGGCCGGCGTCGATGATCGCCTCGTCGCGCGGCATCCCCGCATGAATCGACTCGATGGCGAAATCGACCAGCATGATGGCATTCTTGGTGACGATGCCCATCAGCATCAGGATTCCGATCGACACCGGCACCGTCAGCTGCATGCCGCCGAGCAGCAACGCGATGATGGCGCCGCCGATCGACAGCGGCAGCGAGAACAGGATGGTGATCGGCTGCAGGAAGCTGCCGAACAGCAGCACCAGCACGGCATAGACCATCATCAGCCCGTTGCGCATGGCGTCGGCGAAGCCGTCGGACAGCTCGGCGAGATTTTCCGCATCGCCCGACTTGCCGACGCTGACGCCCTTCGGATGGCTCTTCATCACCGGCAGGTCGTAGATCGCATTCATCGCGTCATCGAGCGAGGACTTGCCAACGAGATCGGCGGCCACTGCGGCACGGCGGTTGCGGTCGAAACGATCGATATTGGTCGGTCCCTGGTCGAGCGATATGTCGGCGATCGCCCCGAGCGGAACGCCGCCGCCGCGCCCCATCGGCACCCGCAGCTGTTCGATGATCTGCAAATTGGTGCGGGCCTTCTCCTCGAGCTGCACGCGGATCGGCACCAGACGGTCGCCGCTGTCGAATCTGGCGAGCGCGGGGTCGACGTCGCCCATCGTCGCCACCCGGATCGTCTCGGAGAGGCCCTCGGTGGAGACGCCCAGGCGCGCCAGCATGTCGGTGCGCGGATGAATGCGCAGCTCCGGCCGGTCCAGCGAGGTTTCCGAAATCACGTCGGCGACCAGCGGGATTCGCCGCATCTGGGCCGCGAGCTCTTCGGCGACATTAGCGACCGCGGCACTGTCGGCGCCGGTCACGTCCAGGGTGATCGCGCGCAGCCCGTTGTCGTCGACGAACCAGTAGCGCAGGTCCGGAATGTCGTCGAGTTCGCGGCCGATGGCGAGTTCGAGGTCGTGCTGGGAGATCGAGCGCTCCGTCTTCGGCGTGTAGTTGATATAGAGCGACGCCCGGCGAATCTCCTTCGCCCCCTTGGGCACCCGCCCGCCATCGACGAAGATGCTCTTGATCTCCGCCCGCCCGCGCAACCGCTTGACGATTTCCTCGGTGACCTTCTCGGTGTCGGCGAGCTGCGAGCCCGGCGGCAGCTCGATGGCGAGCCGCGACCGCGCGCTGTCCTGGGCCGGCAGGAAACCCTTGGACAACAGGCCCAGGCTCCAGATCGACGCCGAAAACAATATCAGGCCGATCATCACGGTGACGAGGTAATGCCGGACCGACCAGGTGACGAGCCGCGTATAGGCGCGCATGAGCAGGCCCGGCGGCTTCTCCACGATGGTGTGATGGCGCAGGAAATAGGCCGCGAGCATCGGCGTCACCAGCCGCGCCGCCAGCAGCGAGAACAGCACCTGCACCGAGACGGTGATGCCGAACTGCTTGAAGAACTGGCCGGCGATGCCCGGCATGAAGCTCGCCGGCGTGAAG
>DASYNT010000308.1:0-3312 GCA_036008405.1 Xanthobacteraceae bacterium | reverse complement strand
CACAGCGCATAGCTCTGGAAGATCATCGACATCTTGCGCTGCTCGGGCGGCAGCGTGCGCGCAGCCGACGACACGAGGCGGTCGCCGACGCGGATTTCGCCATCGCTCGGCTCGAGGAAGCCTGCGATCAGCCGCAGCGTCGTGGTCTTGCCGCAGCCCGAGGGACCCAGAAGGCAGACCAGTTGCCCGTGGTCGATCCTGAGCGAGACATTATCAACGACCGCCAGCGATCCAAATCGCTTGGTGAGGCCACGCAATTCAACCGACGCCAATCACTTCACTCCCTGGTTGCTCTTGCGCGCATTCCGCCGTGACCAGATTTACGCTCGCGAGCTGAAACCTGATTGTGACAGGAGAAATACGCGCGCGCCGTGGCCGGCCGCTTATTTATCGTCAGATCAATATAAGCACGAATGCGCCCCGGCCGGAAAGCCTTGGACAGCCTTGATTTAGGCAGGCACGTTGTCGCCGAGATAGCCGATCGCGGCCTCGACGCCGCCTTTGCCGTGGGGGATGCCGAGCGCCTGGAGCGCGACTTCGATGACGCCGAGCGTGCCGAGGATCATCGGCGCGTTGACATGGCCCATATGAGCGATCCGGAACGCCTGGTCGGTCAATTCGCCGATTCCGACGCCGAGCACCACGCCGCATTTTTCCTCGCAGTAGCGCTGCAGCGCCGCCGGGTCGTGGCCGTCGGCCATCAAGACGGTGGTGACGGTATCCGCCCGCTCGCCGGCTTCGGCGATATTGAAGCCGAGCACCTGTCCCTCGGCCCAGCTTGAGACGGCCGCGCGGACCGCCTCGGCGAGCAGCCGGTGGCGCAGGAAGACGTTTTCAAGGCCTTCCTCATGGATCATGTCGATCGCCTGGCGCAGCGCGAACAGCAGATGAATCGGCGCGGTGCCGCCATATTTCCGGTAGTGCTCGGTGCCCTCGCGCTCGCTCCAGTCCCAGTAAGGCGTTCTCAGGTTCGCCTTCTTGTGGATTTCCTGGGCACGCTCATTGGCGGCGCAAAAGCTCAGGCCCGGCGGTGTCATCAACCCCTTCTGCGAGCCCGACATCGCGACATCGATGCCCCAGGCATCCATCTCGAATGGCATGCAGCCAAGCGAAGCCACAGTGTCGACCAGGTACAACGCGGGATGGCCGCTCGATTTGATCGCCTTGCCGATGGCCTCGATATCGTTATAGGCGGCCGACGCCGTATCGACCTGCGCCACGAGGATCGCCTTGATCCTGTGGTCCTTGTCCTGCCGCAGACGCGCCTCGACCTCGGCCGGGCGGACGGCCCGGCGCCAGTCCCCCTTGAGCACTTCGACCTCGGCGCCCATGGCAGCGGCCGCATTGCCCCAGCCGATCGCGAACCGGCCGCTTTCCAGGACCAGCACCTTGTCGCCGCGCGACAGCACGTTGCTGAGCGCGGCTTCCCAGGCGCCATGACCGTTGGCGATGTAGATGTAGGATTTGCCCCTGGTGGCGAACAGTTTCGAGAGATCGCGGAGCAGGCCGTTCGTCAGCTGCACCATCTGGTCGGAATAGATGTCGAGCGCCGGACGGTGCATCGCCTGCAACACCTCGTCGGGCATAGTGGTGGGTCCGGGGATCGCCAGGAATTCCCGGCCCGCGCCAACGGCCATTTTCGTGATTCCTCTTCAAGATTTGCGAGGGGTTAGGGATGCAGGGGAATGGCGGGAAATTCAAGCTGGCATGGGATGATATTAGAGTGAGGCTGTCATGCGCGTCATTGGTGGGGCAGCGCATTGGCGATGGCGTGCCAGATCTGGTCCTTGATCTCGGTCGCAATCGGGCTTGGGACAACATCCACCGGCCCGGTTTTCCTCTCACACGCCGCCACCAGGCGTAAAACCCACACCTCACCGTCGGTGAAATAGGAATCGCCGCCGCCGTTTCGCCCCGCCAGCGTGACGCCGATGCCGGTCACCTGATATTTGGCATCGACCATCTGGGCCGCCTCGAGGTCGGCGGTGAGCAGGCTTCGCTCGGCGTCGATATCGGCCGAGATATGATGGGTGATGGCGCCGGTATAATGGCTGACGCCGACGCCGCGATCGAAGGTGGCATCGCCAAGCCAGACCGGGCGCTTCTCCTGGCCCTCTTCCAGCACCTTCCAGAACCGCACATGGTGGCGGCTGTCCGCACTCTCGCCGGCCGGCTTCTCGAAGGCTAAGTCCTCGGCCCGGCCGAGATAGAATAACGGGCTGACCGGGGCCCGGCGGTAGGGGCGGTCGAGCAGAACGCTGCCGGCGATCTCGATGGCGGATCGCAGCGTCACCGGATCGGCCGGATACCAGCCGGCCGCCTGCATGGCGCAGAGCACCTCGCGCGTGTCGCCGATCAGCCCGACATTGATGGGGTCGCCGGGAATGCCTTGCGCCGTGCGCGTCACCATCGGCAAGTCCGCAAGCCGGCGTTGATGTTCGTAATGGCTCCACAAGGCGGGCAGCGCCTGGTAGGCCAGCGCCGTATAGGCCAGCACCAGGGCGAGTACCGCGAGCAGAAACTGCTCCAGCAGCCCATGCGGGTGGTGGGACGGCAAGATACCAAAAAAATTCGAACGAAAGTTCGCCGCGGCGTCTTCGTCCGGTTCGGGCTGATCGGGGGAGGACAGCGTTATCTCTTGGTCTCGCGGCAGCCTGCGGCTTCGGCCTCATCGACCGAGCAGAACCAGCGCGTGCCCTTGCTGATTCTCATTTCGATCTTGGCGTACCAGCGGCTGGTCGGCTTGTGGTAGATGCACTCGCCGGCGCGGTTGACGTTACCCTTGATGGTGCAGTCGGGCGAAGGCGCGACCGGTCCCGAGGCCGACGCCTGCAGGATGGCGTGCGCGGTCTCCGGCGGCCTGGCCGCTCCCAGAATAGTCGTCTTCTTGTTGCGCACGCGCCAGTCCCACGGCGCGATGAATGCGCCCTGCCAAAGGCCGACCTTGGCCTCGTGCGCGGCCTTCTCGTCGGCGTCATAGTCGTGGGAGAAGCGCACATAAGACAAAGCCCAACCGTTGCGAACCATCCATTTCTGGATGTCCTCGCCATCGACCTCGCATCGCGCCACGCTGCGGCGGTGGTTGACGGCCTGGCGATCGACGGCCTGACGGATGTGGCAGGTCCAGGTCTTGTTGTCGGCATGCTTGATGAGTTCGTCGCGGGCCGCAATGCCGCAAGCCCATCGCTCACCCATGTGGTCGAGGCAGAGCTGGTCGACCGAGGGGGCGTCGATCCCGCCGAGGCGGATTCGGCTGGCCCCGACCTGGACGATATTGCCTTCGCGAACCTTGGCCGTGCCGACGATGTCGGC
>DASYNT010000307.1:0-5112 GCA_036008405.1 Xanthobacteraceae bacterium | reverse complement strand
CGGCATTTGCGCAGGAGGCGCCGGCGCGGCCGCCGGCTGCTGCCCCAGAATACAGAGCCCCGAGAACCGTCGATGGTAAGCCGGACCTGAGCGGGATCTGGCAGGCCATAAACACCGCCGAATGGGATATCCAAGCCCATGATGCGAAGGCAGGACCGCTTGTCGTGATGGGGGCGGTGGGCGGAATTCCGGCAGGCCTTGGCGTCGTAGAAGACGGACCGCTTCCATATCGGCCCGAGGCGCTCGCCAAGAAGAAGGAAAATGAAGCAAATTGGCTCGCTCTGGATCCGGTTGTTAAATGTTTCCTGCCTGGCCTGCCGCGGGCGACTTACATGCCGTTTCCATTTCAAATCGTGCAGTCGCCGCAATACGTGTCGTTCACCTACGAATTTGCCTTTGCCTCACGCGTTGTGAATATCGGGATGAAGAGCAAGGCTCCGGTCGATTCCTGGATGGGTTGGTCGAGCGGTTCATGGGACGGGGATACGTTGGTGGTCGACGTGACCGGGATGGTTGAGGATACCTGGTTTGACCGGTCGGGAGACTATCATAGCGACGTATTGCACCTCACTGAGCGTTACACGCGCACCAGCGAGAATACGCTTCTCTATGAAGTGACTGTCGACGATCCCAAGATCTACACCCGTCCTTGGAAGATGAGCATGCCGCTGTACCGGCGGATGGAAAAGAACATGCAATTGTTGGAATTCAACTGTGTGGCGTACGCAGAGGAGCTCATGTACGGGCATCTTCGTAAGGTCCGAACCCCCGGCGAAATAGAACAAGAGGACAAGGCCCCGACCCAGAACCCGGGAGGACACTAGAATTGCTCGGAAGGTAATGACAGCCTGAAAGGGTGAAACGGCTGTCCGTGGGATGCGCGCCGACAAATTGCACGTGGAAGCAGGCTATCGCGCGGCGATTTAGCGATGTGCTGGACCTGTTCAGTAGCGGCGCGTCGACTATCGATGCAGTCCTTCGAAAATCGTGCCGCGGTCGAGTCCGAGGTGCGCCAGCCTGAAGCTGATGCTGGTCCTCAGCACGCCCAATCCGTAGATCACGCTGCGACGGAAATTGATCGAGGAGGCTTCGGGAAAGTATTTTGCCGGACATGAAATCTCGCCGACCCGGAATCCCTTGTAGATCACCTGGGACAGCATTTGATTGTCGAATATGAAGTCGTCCGAATTGCGCTCCAGCGGCAGAGCCTCGATCACCGATCGGGTGAAACCACGATAACCGGTGTGATATTCGGACAGCTTGTGTCCGAGGAGCACGTTCTGAACGAACGTGAGCACGCGATTCGCGATGTATTTATACAACGGCATGCCGCCGGCCAGCGCACTGATGCCGAGGATGCGCGAACCGAGGACCACATCGAACAGCCCCGACGACAGCATGGCTGCCATCGGCAGCAGCAATTTGGGCGTGTATTGGTAGTCCGGATGCAACATGATGACGATGTCGGCGCCGCGCTCTAGCGCCAAGCGGTAGCAGGTCTTCTGGTTTCCGCCATAGCCTTTGTTGGAGTCGTGACGAACCGCAAAGACGCCCAGGTTCTTCGCCAGTTGCAAGGTGTCGTCGGTGCTCGCATCGTCGACCAGGATGACATCGTCGACGATATCGGTCGGGATCTCGTTGAAGGTCATCTCGAGCGTCCGACCGGCATTGTAGGCGGGCAGAACGACGCAAATCTTCCGGTTTTCGATCATGCTGCTTGCCCATCGATCCGTCTGCATGGCTGATTGTTTCGTCGGCGCGCATTGCACCCGGCGTCGCACGAGAACCGCTGTCCGGAAGGCCTGCGATGCCGACATCGGCGCGGGCGTCGCCTGTCGGCTTTCCCCTTATCGGCAAATTGTTAACATGAAATCTCCCGTCAGCCATGGTGCCGCGCTTGCAGGCGAACCAAAAAAGCACATGCTGCGATGCGGTCCACGCCATCCGGGAAGTCCGGGCGCGTTCCCCGCGGGTGCGACCGCCGATCCGAGCGCCATCCGGCCTGATCGATCAGCCAGCTGCAATCGCGGCCTCGCAGGCCAATGCTCATGTGCCGCCGATGTCGGCTCCGAGGCCTGGCGGCCTCGCCTTTTGCTTCCGGTCTGCGTCGGCGCCGGCCTGTTGTCGGTCGCCCTTGGACCCGACAATTACCGGAACCTCCGCTATTATCATCTGTTGCCCCGTGGGCGTGCTCACCTCGCCGCTGGGCATGCTCGAGGTCGCCGAACGGAAAGGCGGGCGCCGCATATGGCTCGCCTTCGCGGGAGTGGGATCGCGTGCCGGCATCGGCATCGCACTGAAATACACCTCGGGCGGTTTTCATCCCCGGATCGGGCGTCGTCGCCTGCTTGCCAGGTGGCAGACCGTTAGCCCCGGAGGCCATGACGGCACCATGACGGGGCCATGCCCGGTCGACCTGAGCTCGGCGGAACCTCGGCAGGCTCGGCAGGCCTCCCGGCTCGCGACACGACCGCGAATCGTGCGATACAGGATGCCGCCAATTCGCCGAAATAAGGCATCATCGACGACACGATGAGTCCGCGATCACCAGGAGCGCCGCTGGCGCGCCTCTACCTGCTCACCCCGCCGGTGGAAGACCCGGCGGCGGTCGCCGGTCTCGGCGATGCCATGAGCGGCGCCGATGTTGCCGCCGTGCTGCTACGCCTGGTCGAAGCCGACGAACGCAGCCTGATCAACCTGGTCAAGAAGATCGCCCCTTCCGTCCAGAATCGCGATGCGGCGCTGTTGCTCGCCGGGCGCGACGACATCGTCGCCCGCGCCGGCGCCGACGGCGCCCATCTCGGCAATGTCGAGGCGCTGAGGGATGCGGTGCCCCGCCTCAAGCCGAAGAACATCGCCGGGGTCGGCGGCCTCCTTTCCCGGCACGACGCCATGACGGCGGGGGAGGCCGGCGCCGATTACGTCATGTTCGGCGACCCCGACGAAGCCGGCAACCGGGCGCCCTTCGATGCCATCGTCGACCGGGTCGGCTGGTGGGCCGAGGTTTTCGAGGTGCCGTGCGTCGCCTATGCGGCGCGGCTCGATGAGATCGACGCGCTGGCCGCCGCCGGGGCCGATTTCGTTGCCGTCGGCGGAGCGGTGTTCGACGACCCCCGCGGGCTCAGAGCAGCCCTGGCCGAGGCGGCGGCCCGGCTCGGCAACCGGGGGATGGCGCCATGACGAGGCGATCCGGCCGGCTATCTGTGGCGCTGGCGGCGGGCATCATTGCCCTTGCCGCGCCGGGCTACGCCCAGGCGCCGGGCGAATCGGCTGCGCCCGCCCCGAAGCCGGCCGCGCCCCGGCCGGCGCCTCGCAGCAATCCCTTGCCGCCCCCGCGCGCCGTCAATCCGGCCGGCAAGCCGGCCGCTCCCCAGTCCGGCGCCCTGGTGCCGCGGCCGGGCGTGGAGCCCGACCTCGCCTATGGCGCCTATCAGCGCGGCTATTTCCTCACCGCTTTCGCGGAGGCGACCCGCCGGGTCGACGAGAAGGGCGATCCGCGCGCCATGACCCTGCTCGGCGAACTCTATTCCAGCGGAATCGGCATCCCGCAGGACGATGCCAAGGCGGTGGAATGGTACCGCCTCGCGGCTGGGCGCGGCGACCGCGATGCCATGTTCGCCCTTGCCCTGTTCAACATGACCGGACGCGGCGGGCTGCGCGACCGCACCGAGGCGGCGCGCCTGTTCGCCGAGGCCGCCAAGCTCGGCCACCCGGCGGCGGCCTATGATCTCGGCCTCCTCTATCTCGAGGGCCAGCAATTTCCTCAGGATTTCGGCCGCGCCGCGGAGTTGTTCCGGTCTGCTTCCCAGGCCGGCAGCCCGGAGGCCCAATACGCCCTCGCCACGCTCTACAAGGACGGCCGCGGCGTCGAGAAGAACGAAGCCGAAGCGGCACGGCTGCTGGCGGCGGCGGCGCTTGCGGAGAATCCGGACGCCGAGGTCGAATACGCCATTGCCTTGTACAATGGCACCGGCGTCACCAAGGACGAGGTCAGGGCGACCGCGCTGTTCCGCCGCGCCGCCCTCCGCGGCAGCCCGATCGCCCAGAACCGGCTGGCGCGCATTTTCACCATCGGCCGCGGCGCCGCCGCCAATCCGGTCGAGGCCATCAAATGGCACCTGATCTCCAAGGCCGGCGGCAATAGCGACCCCTATCTCGACAAATATGCCGCCGACCAGCCCGACGAGGTCCGCGAGGCCGCGCAGAAGGCGGCGCGTCCCTGGCTCGCCGCGCTGCCCCCTAAATCCTGACCGGGATCGGCTCCTTTTTTGGCCTTCCTCGAGCCTCTCTTGGCCACGCCTTGACGCGGCAGTGTGTGCCATGCACACCACCGGTGCCGATGGCTGCGCGCTCCCGCGCTTGAAATTCGAATCACCCCATGCTCCGGTCCGCCCTTCTCAACGTCATGATCGCGGCCGCGCGCAAGGCGGGCCGCAGCCTCAAGCGCGACTTCGGCGAGGTGGAACACCTGCAGGTGTCGTTGAAGGGGCCCGCCAATTTCGTCTCCGCGGCCGACCACCGCGCCGAGGAGATCCTGCGTGCCGAGCTGACCAAGGCACGGCCCGGCTATGGTTTTCTCGGCGAAGAAGGTGGTCGCGAGGACGGCGCCGACAAGTCCCATTGCTGGATCGTCGATCCGCTCGACGGCACCACCAACTTTCTCCACGGCATTCCGCAATTCGCGGTCTCGATCGGGCTGGAGCGCGACAACATGATGGTCGCCGGGGTGATCTACAATCCCGCCAACGAGGAGCTGTTCGTCGCCGAGCGCGGCAAGGGCGCGTTCCTCAACGAGCAGCGCCTGCGCGTCGCGAACCGCCGGCGCATGGCGGAAGCGGTCATCACGTGCGGGCTGCCCCATCTCGGCCGCGGCGATCTCGCCCTGTTCCGCAGGGAGTTCGCGGCGGTCCAGGAGCACGTCGCGGGGCTGCGCCGCTTCGGCGCCGCCGCGCTCGATCTGGCCTGGGTGGCCGCCGGCCGCGTCGATGCCTTCTGGGAGCGCGACCTTTCGTCCTGGGACACCGCCGCCGGCATCGTCATAGTGCGGGAGGCCGGCGGCTACGTGACCGACATGGACGGCGGCGACGCCATCTTCGCCAAGAAGCAGGTCAT
>DASYNT010000306.1:0-3511 GCA_036008405.1 Xanthobacteraceae bacterium | reverse complement strand
CGCACGCCGAGCTGCGGTGCGGACAGCATCAGGAACGCGTTCTCGAAGCCTGGCGCGTGGGCGCGATACACCTCCAGGTGCTGCGCCATGGCGCGATGCGAGCGGATCTCCACCTCGGTCAGGTCCTGGATGTCGATTGCCGAGTAGCCCGACAGACGCGGGCCCATGAACAGCGCGACGTCATTGCGCCAGGACACGAAGGGCTTCTCGAACAGGCCGTTGCACAGCTCGCGGCCACGATCCATGAAGGCGGAGAAGCCAGCGGCGTCGCCGGTCTTGAAGGCGATCCAGCGCGTCATGTCGCAGCCGGCCCAGATCCAGGCGGTGTTCATGCAGTGATGGATGTCGCGCTCCTCGACATCGGTGTCGGCGCCCGCGCCGGCGCGGCCGAAGATGTCGCCGTCGCCGGTGCAGTCGATCGTGACGCGCGCGCGGATCGCCATGCGGCCTTCCTTGCTCTCGAACACCACGCCGGCGACGGCGCCGTCCTGCATGATCGGGGCGGCGCCGAGACCGTGGAGCAGAAGCTGCACGCCGCTCTCCAGTACCAGGTCCTGGCTGGCGAGTTTCAGGCGCTCGGGATCGATGGTGGGAGACCAGGTGACGATGCCGTGGTAGGCGGCAGTGCGTTCGCGCCAGTAAGCGGCGGTGGCCTCGTCGGCGCTGCCCCACTGGGCGCGTGGCGGGCCGGCGATGGCGTCCTTCGGAAGGCGGTCGAGGAGGTCGCAGGCGATGCCGCAAATCACCTGCTTGCCGGACCAATCGGTCATGCGGTCGATCCAGATGACGAGGCCGCCGGTGGAGAGACCGCCGAGGTGGTTGTAGCGCTCCAGCAGGATCGTGTCGGCGCCGGTGCGGGCGGCGGCTATGGCGGCAGCGGTTCCGGAGGGGCCGCCGCCGACGACAAGGACGTCGCAGTCGCGGAAGACCGGGATCGCGCGGGCGGGTTCCTGCACCGTCGCGTCGGGGCGTGCGCGGCGGGCGATGAGGCGGCTGGAGGAGAAGATATCGGACTCGAAAAAGAACGATTGGCGGGTCTGACGGGTTACCGGCTGGTCCTGGCTCATCAAGTCACTCCCTGGGCGTGGGCCTCACCTAATCTTGAGTAGCGGGGCCGGCGCTGCAAGCGCAGTTTCCGGCCCCTTACAGGGAGGCAATGCATGGCACAGATCGTAGAGTATCTGAACGATAAGCCAGCTGAGGTCACCCTTGGTTCGGTCGTTTCCCTGGACGGTGAATACGGTGTCGTTTGGTATGCTACGCGCGATGTGCTGCGGGTGTTGCGACTTACGCGCGGGATGACGTCGGTGCCGCTGTCGCTGGCGAACGAAGTGGCGCTGCGTTTGCCGGTCAGCTTTGGTGGCTGGAGCGTCGCTTTCGACGAGTTGGTGGCGTGGCCGCGGTCGGTTTGCTGCGTTGTCGGTGAGCTGGACGACAGGCGCCTGCTGAAGATCCTCGATGCGCGGAATTCAGCGGATGCGTCGCTGCATCCGGCATTCGTCGCCAGCGTGATGGCAGAGGCGGTTGCGAGTGCCGCTAGTCATTAGCGACTGAGTGTCGTTAGAATGGTGCGCCGCGATACGCTGGGGTGCCATGACGGAGCGGAAGCCTCCCGGGACGAGTTGGGAGACGTGGATCGAAGCGCAGATCCGTGTCGCCACCGAACAAGGCGCCTTCGACAACCTGCCGGGGGCCGGTAAGCCTCTCCCGAATTTCGGTGAGGAATACGACCCGCTTTGGTGGGTGAAGAAGCTTGTCCAGCGCGAACAGATCTCAGTGCTGCCGCCATCGCTCGAGTTGCTCCGCAAGGTGGAGACGGAGCTCGCCGCGATCGGCAAGCTGCATGACGAAGCGACGGTGCGTCATCGGGTCGCCGCGCTCAATGTCGAGATCGCGAAGGTCAATGCGACGGTGGTCGAGGGGCCGCCGACGTGCCTCGGCACGCTGGATGTCGATCAGATCGTGGCGCAGTGGCGGCGTAGCCGCGCGGCGTTATCTCCCTAGCGTTGGCATCACGTACTCGGCGCCGCGGCGGGCGCCTGTCGGCCAGCGCTGGGTGATCGCCTTGTAGCGGGTGTAGAAGCGCACGCCTTCGGGACCGTAGACGTGGTGGTCGCCGAACAACGAGTGTTTCCAGCCGCCGAATGAGTGGAACGCCATCGGCACTGGTATCGGCACGTTGACGCCGACCATGCCGATATCGATGCCGGCGGCGAAGTCGCGCGCGGCGCCGCCGTCGGAGGTGAAGATCGCTACGCCGTTGCCGTATTCGTGCGCGTTGACCATGCGTACCGCACTGGCCATGTCGGGGGTGCGGACAACGCCGAGCACCGGGCCGAAGATTTCGTCTTTGTAGATACGCATGTCTGTACTGACGTTGTCGAACAGGGAGCCGCCGAGGAAGTAGCCGTTCTCGTAGCCTTGCAGGGAGAGGCCGCGGCCGTCGACGACAAGCCTGGCGCCTTCTTTCACGCCGAGGTCGATGTAGCCTTGTACTTTCTCGCGGTGCTCGCGGGTAACAAGGGGGCCCATTTCGGCGTCGGGATCGGTGCCGGGACCGATCTTCAAAGCGCGCACGCGGGGTTCCAGCTTGCGCACCAATTGGTCGCCGGCGGAGCCGACGGCGACGGCGACCGAGACTGCCATGCAGCGTTCGCCCGCGGCGCCGTAGGCAGAGCCCATCAGGGCATCGACTGCGTCGTCGATGTCGGCGTCGGGCATCACGACGAGGTGGTTCTTTGCGCCGCCCAGCGCCTGCACGCGTTTGCCGTGCGAGGTGCCGCCTCGATAGATCGTCTCGGCGATCGCGGTGGAACCGACGAAGCTGATCGCGGCGATGCCGGGATGCGCGAGGATCGCCTCGACTGCCTCGCGCGCGCCTTGCACGACCTGGAACACGCCGTCGGGAATGCCGGCCTCGGCCAGCAGGGCGGCCAGTTTCAGCGATGCGGAGGGGTCTTTTTCCGAGGGCTTCAGGATGAAGCAGTTGCCGCAGGCGAGGGCGACCGGGATCATCCAGAGCGGCACCATCAATGGGAAATTGAAGGGGGTGATGCCGGCGACGACGCCGAGCGGCTGACGGATCGACCAGGCATCGATGCCGGTGCCGACGGCTTCGGTGAATTCGCCTTTCAGCAAATGCGGGATGCCGCAGGCGAATTCGACCACCTCGAGGCCGCGCTGCACTTCGCCATCGGCGTCGGACAGGACCTTGCCGTGTTCGGCGGTGATGATGGCGGAGATCTCCTTGCGGTCGCGCTCCAGCAGCTCCTTCAGCTTGAACATGACGCGGGCGCGGCGCAGGGGTGGCGTGGCAGCCCAGGCCGGCCAGGCGGCGGTGGCGGCGGCGACCGCCTTGTTCACCTCGGCTGTGTCGGCCAGCGCGACGCGGGCGGTGACTTCGCCGGCGGCGGGATTGAACACGTCGCCGAACTTGCCGCTGGTGCCGGCAACTCGTTTGCCAGCGATGAAATGGCCGATCTCCTGCATGTCCGCCCTCCGTCTGATCGCT
>DASYNT010000305.1:0-13114 GCA_036008405.1 Xanthobacteraceae bacterium | reverse complement strand
CCGGCGTCTCGAAATAATATCCGGGGAACGGCGGGCCGACCGCGGCGGGGACTGCGCCGCGGCTCACGTTTGCCGGCATGCCGGCCGGCTGGAAGATGTGCACCTTGTGAGCGGCGGCCTGGCCGGTCCCCCCTTGGGGCTGGGACTGGGGCTGGGGCTTGGGGATCGATGAGGAGGGCGTGATGACGGCGCCTTCCGCAAAGACATGCGTGGTGGCGTTGGGGTCCAAGCGCAGAAAGGCGGCCTCCTGGGCGAGTGCCGGAGCGGCGGACCCCATCAAAGCGAGCACCGCCGAGACCTCGAGGAGTTTCATTGCCCCACCCATTTCGTGCGAACAGTCCCGGTCGCAACCGCACGCGTCCGCGCTGCGGCCCTGCCGATTCGATAACGGCAGCGTCGACGAAAAATTTACGATAAATGGATTAAGAGAAATTTACCCATAACTGCCAACCTCCGACGTCGTCGCCGGACTCGTCCGGTGATCCCGATACAAAGGGCGCTGCCGGCAATCGCGTGACGCTTTGAATGCCCGGGGCACGCCTCGACGATCGAGATGGTGGGGACGAGCCAGGACGAGACCTTGTATGAGTGCCTACGACTCGTCCGCCAACAATCGATTCAATTTTCGTCCCCTCTCCCGCTTGCGGGGGAGGGTCAGGGAGGGGGCAATTCCACGGCGCAGTGTCGTTGCGAGAGCCCCCTCCCCAACCCTCCCCCGCAAGCGGGAGAGGGAGTAGAAAGCTGTTCGTTGACGCGAATTGAAGCGATAATTCACAGACGATTCCTCAGGGCGGGTGCGCTTTGACCCGCCGATCCGGCGGGAGCAGCGTGGGTCCGAAAGGCGTGCCAGGTGCGTGCATGTAGAGTGTCCCGGCCGGCGTGCAGGGCCGGCCGCGATGCCCGGGGAGCCTTGGCATGCTGCGCCTGACCGAGCTGAAGCTTCCGCTCGATCACGAGCAGGGCGCGATCGAATCCGCCATCCTCGGGCGGCTGAAAATATCGGCGTCGGATCTCATCGGTTATTCCGTGTTCCGCCGCGCCACCGACGCCCGCAAGCGCAACGCGATCGCCTTGACCTACACCCTCGACATCGAGGTCGCCGACGAGGCGGCGCTGCTGAAGCGGTTCGCCGGGGATCGCAACCTCGCGCGCGCCCCCGACATGAGCTACCGTTTCGTCACCAGCGCGCCGGCGACGGCGACCCTGCGGCCGGTCGTGGTCGGCGCCGGTCCCTGCGGCCTGTTTGCGGCGCTGGTGCTGGCGCAGATGGGGTTTCGCCCGCTCATCCTGGAGCGCGGCAAGGTCGTCCGCGAGCGCACCAAGGACACCTGGGGCCTGTGGCGACGGTCCGTGCTCAATCCGGAATCCAACGTGCAGTTCGGCGAGGGGGGCGCCGGCCTGTTTTCCGACGGCAAGCTGCACAGCCAGATCAAGGATCCCCGTCACCACGGGCGCAAGGTGCTGGCCGAGTTCGTCGCGGCCGGCGCGCCGCCGGAAATCCTGACAGTCGGCAAGCCCCATATCGGCACCTTCCGGCTGGTGACCATCGTGGAGAACATGCGCCGTACCATCGAGGCGCTCGGCGGCGAGTATCGTTTCGAAAGCCAGCTCGAGGACATCGAGATCGATACGGGCAGCGACGGGGTGCGGCGCGTTCGCGGCGTCATGCTGGCCGACGGAAGCCACATCGCGGCCGACCGTGTCGTGCTCGCGGTCGGCCACAGTGCGCGCGACACCTTTCAAATGCTGTGGGATCGCGGTGTCGCTATCGAGGCCAAGCCGTTTTCCGTCGGCGTGCGCATCGAGCATCCGCAGTCGCTGATCGATCGCTGCCGCTACGGCGCACATACGGGTGGGGGCCATTCCGCGCTGGGGGCCGCCGACTACAAGCTCGTCCATCACTGCGCCAACGGGCGCTCGGTCTACACCTTCTGCATGTGCCCGGGCGGAACCGTGGTGGCGGCCGCCTCCGAGCCGGGAAGGGTCGTGACCAACGGGATGAGCCAATACTCGCGCAACGAACGCAATGCCAATGCGGGGATCGTGGTCGGCGTCACGCCGGCCGATTATCCCGGCCACCCGCTCGCCGGCATCGCGTTCCAGCGCCTTTGGGAGGAGCGCGCCTTCGCGGCAGGCGGCGCCGAATATGCGGCGCCGGCGCAGCTCGTCGGCGATTTCCTCGCCAAGAAGGCGTCGACGGCGCTCGGCGACGTGATCCCGTCCTATAAGCCGCGCGTGCGCATGGTCGATCTCGCCGCCTGCCTGCCCGCGTTCGCGGTCGCGGCGATCCGCGAGGCGATCGCGGGCTTCGACCGCCAGATCAAGGGCTTTGCCATGGCTGACGCTGTCATGACGGGGGTCGAGACGCGGACCTCGTCGCCGATCAGGATCGGCCGCGACGACACCTTTCAGAGCATCAATACGCGCGGCCTCTATCCCGCCGGCGAGGGGGCGGGCTTTGCCGGCGGCATTCTCTCCGCCGCCGTCGACGGCATCCGCATCGCGGAAGCCGTGGCGCTGAGCATTGCCGGGGCGGCTGCGGCGCGAGGCGGCGGGTCGTGATCGCGGGCGCACCATCCCCGCCATCCCGCCACTGGCCCACGGCCGCAAGACCGCATAAGCTTTCCGTCCACCGGCAGCCGGCGTCAATTCCGCTGCCGTGACGATAGCGGGAGGAAGCCATGGGAGGGTGCCGGAAATTCGCCGCGGCGTGCATTCTGGGCGTGCTGGGATCGTTGCCGCAAGGGGCCGCGGGCGCGGCCGAGCTGGTCATCCTGACCAACCAGGGCGTGACGCCCGGGGTGCGCGAGGTCGCTGCCGCGTTCGAACGCTCGAGCGGGAACAAGGTCACCGTCATCCAGGAGGCGGGCCCGCCTCTGGAGCGCCGGCTCGCGTCGAACGGGCCCGCAGACCTGATCGCAAGCAATCCCTCCGGGATCGAGGCTCTCGTCAAGAAGGGCTGGGTCGTGGGCGACTCGGTGACGCCGTTCGTGCTGGCCGGTCTCGGCCTTTCGGTGCGGGCCGGCGTGCCGAAGCCCGACATCAGCACGGTGGAGGCCTACAAGGCGGCCTTGCTGGCGGCGAAATCGATCGGCTATTCGAACGGCTGCAGCGGCACCCACGCGGCGGAGGGAATCGCGAAGCTCGGCATCGCCGCAGAGCTCAAGCCGAAGACGAAATACACCGTCGACGGACCGGTCGTCGACTTCCTGGCGAAAGGCGACTTCGACGTCGGCATTCAGCAGACCAACATCATGGTCGGCGCGCCCGGGACCGAATATGTCGGCGCGCTGCCGGGCTTCCTCAACGATCCCTGCCCATCCAGCGTCGCCCTGGTGGCGGCCTCCAAGGCGCCCGATGCCGCGCGCGCCATGATCAAGTTCATGACGTCTGCGGAAGCCGCGCCGCTGCTCCGCAAGACCCACGTGGAGCCGGCGAGGCATTGACGGCGGCCGTGCATCGAGCCCGGCTCTTCGAGCCGCACGCGACGAATTCAACCCGACACCAATTCACCCCGAGGATGCCGGCGCCACCAAAAGCGCTACATTGGGAAACTTGAGAAACAGCTGGAGGATGCCTTGAGATCATCGTTCAAACTCGCGACGCTCACCCTCATTGCCGCGCTCGGCATGTGGGATGCGGGCCCCGCCCGGTCGGCCGAGATCACCATCTACCTCAACCAGGCCACCGCGACGGGGGTGCGCCAGCTGGCGGCCGGCTTCGAGAAGGCGACCGGCAACAAGGTCAATGTCGACTTCGAGGTCGGGCAGGCGCTCTACCAGAAGATCGCCTCGGGTGCGCCCGGCGATCTGGCCTCGCTCGGCCTCGGTCAGTTCGACGATTTCATCAAGCAGGGAAAGATCGTCCCCGACAGCGTGGTCGAATACGCCCGCGTCGGCAACGGCGTCGCCGTCAAGGCCGGTGCGCCCAAGCCCGACATCAGCACGCCGGAGGCCTTCAAGCGCGCGATGCTCGAGGCCAGGTCGATCGGCCATACCAGGGTCGGCACCGGCCCGTTCAATACCACGATGTTCCAGAAGCTCGGCATCTACGACCAGATCAAGGACAAGATCAAGATCATCGAGGGCAAGCTGGTCGCCGAGGCGGTGGCCGACGGCGACGTCGAGATCGGCATCCAGCAGACCAACGTGATCCAGCCGGTTGCCGGGACGCAGTATCTCGGCCCGCTGCCGCCGGCGCTGATGGAATACGGCTCCGTCGGCGTCGGCCTGTTGACGGTCTCCAGGCAGCCCGAGGTCGCCAGGGCCTTCATCAAGTTCATGGCCGACCCCGCGAACGCGGCGCTGATCAAGAAGGGCGACATGGAGCCGCCGCTGCGCTGATCATCGCGGCGACGGCCGGTCGACATCGACGATGTCCACCGGCAGCGAGGCGGCGTGCCCGTCGCGCTTGACGGTGAGTTCTATGGTCCGGCCGATGCCGACCCGTTCGAGCTGGTTGGTCAGGTCGAACGCGCTGCGAATCGGGACGCCATTGGCGGCGGTGATGACGTCGCCCGGCGTGCCCGCCTGAACGTCCGCGCCCCGCAGGCCGGCACGTTGCGCCGGAGATCCCGGCCGCACCCGGGCGACGACGACACCGTCGATGCCCGCCCGCATCACGGCCGCTTCATCGTCGGGCACGATGCCGATTCCGGCGGTCGGTATCCGCCCGTTGGCGATGAGTTCGGGAACCAGCCGCCGCACGGTGTCGACCGGGATCGCGAATCCCAACCCCGTATTGGGCGCATCGAGCCGAAAATACGCGCTGATCACGCCGATCAGCCGTCCGCCCGAGTCGAGCAGCGGACCTCCGGAATTGCCGGGATAGATCGCCGCATCGGTCTGGATGATGTTTGCGACCTCGTGGCCTCTGGTCATCGGCAGGTCCCGCTTGAGCCCGCTGATCACGCCGGTCGTGAGCGACTGCTCGAGGCCGTAGGGGCTTCCGATGACATAGGCCGACTGGCCGACCTTCAGGCCGGCGGACGAACCGAAGGCGATGGCCGGGGGCAGGGCGTGTTTCTGTTTCGGGCGGATCACCGCGAGATCGTAGTTCGGAGCGACGCCGATGATTTCGGCGTCGAGGTCCTCGCCCGATGCGAGCCATATGGTGATCGTGCCGGCGCCACGCACGACGTGCTCGTTGGTGACGACATGGCCGGCCGCGTCCCAGATGAAACCGGAGCCGGCGCCGATGTGGACCTTCGCCGGGTCGTCCGCCGCGGTGATGACGCTGACCGCCACCACCGACGGCGATACCCGTTCGAACAACTCGACCCTCGCCCGCTCGGCATCGCCGAGCGCGCCGCGCGCCTCGGTCGAGCGCGGTTTCGCAGCCGTCGGGTCGATGAAGGGCAGGGCCGCGAACGCCAGGAGGAGAGCGAGAGCGCCTGATGCCGAGATAGAGGTTGCCCCGACCAGGACTGATCGATTTCGCACTGTCTGCTCCGCCTGCTGTACGAGACGACGCCCTGTCGGAGGCCGGCATGATCCGAACCCAACCTTGCAGTATCATTGCCTAAGATCAATCGGGAGGGGATTCCATTCAGTGCCCCGTGGCAATGAATTTGCCATGCAGCTTCGACTGTCTCCTTACGGTCGGAGCCGCGCCGGTGACGAACGACATGGCGAAGGCCCCATGGAGTGCGCAGACCGTATGTCCTTTCCTTGCGGAGGCGAAAGGCCGGACCAAGCGGCAAGAAGCACACCGTTTTCGCGAACTCGAGCGCCCCTCCAACGAAATCAAACACTGCCGAGCCATTGGCAAGCGCTGGCAAGCTCGCTCGAAATTTTCTTGCTGCCGTCCGGTTGGTCGCGGCTATTATCCTGCTCGATTGAGGACAGGCGGCAAGTCCGGAGCTTTCGCGAGATGGAAACAATCGTAGCCGCTTCTTGGCCGGAGCTGCCTTACGCGGTCGGGAAGGACACGTGTTCCACGCTGCAGTTGTGGACACAGATCGTGGGCAAGGTGCGCCTGTCGCTCATGCCCTGGATCAATCACTCCTGGCACGTCACCCTGCGCGTAACCGCCCGCGGCTTGGGCACGCCGCTCACGTCCGTCAACGGGCTACACTTCCAGGTCGAGTTCGACTTCATCGATCACATCCTCTGGCTCCGCAGCAGCGATGGGCATCGCCGGCAGATCATGCTCAAGCCAATGCCGGTTGCGGAATTTTACGCGGAATTCCTGCATCTGCTGTCAGAGTCTGGGATCGCGGTGCGCATCAATAAGGTTCCGAACGAGGTGGTCGATGCGATTCCGTTCGATCGGGATCTCACGCACGCGGCGTACGACCGCGACTACGTGACACGGCTTTGGCGCGTCCTGTTGGCCTCGCACGAGGTTTTCTCCTATTTTCGCAGCTCGTTTCTCGGCAAGTCGAGCCCGGTGCACTTCTTCTGGGGAAGCTTTGATCTCGCCGTGACGCGCTTCTCGGGCCGTCGCGCCCCCAGGCATCCGGGCGGGGTACCGCACCTGCCCGATGCGGTGGTGCAGGAGGCCTATTCCCATGAGGTCTCCAGCGCCGGCTTCTGGCCGGGCGGGGGCTCAATCGACTACGCGGCGTTTTATTCCTACGCCTACCCGCCACCCGAGGATTTCGCTTCCGCGCCGGTTCGGCCGGAGCAGGCGTTCTTCAGTCCAGAGCTCGGCGAATTCATTCTGCCATACGATGCCGTGCGCACCGCGCCCGACCCTTCGGCGGTCTTGATGGATTTTCTCCAGAGCACGTATTCGGCAGCAGCGGAGCGAGGAAAGTGGAACCGTGCGGAACTGGAATGTCAACTCGGCGCCGTAGGGCGGCCGCGGCCGGTATAGACGCCCGCATGGCGGATGCTGTTCGACCACGCTGCGGCGCGCGAAACGCGGAGCATCGTTGTCCAGGGCGGCGCCGGCAAAGTCGGCGCCTTTGCGGTTCAGTTCGCTTACAACCACAATATCCACGTCATCGCCGGTATCCATGGCGACGACGCCGAGCGTGTTCGGGTGGCGATGAGGTCATCGACACCGGGTCTGTGCGCTTCGATCAAATCGCAACACGGTGCAAGCGAGCCCGATCCGATTAATCGGCGCTGGCGCCGGAGAATTTCACCACCTTGGCCCATTTCTCGGTCTCGGCGACGATGAGGTTGCCGAAATCCGCGGGCGAACCGGGCAGCGGAGTGCCGCCGAGATCGGCGAGGTGCGCCTTCATGGCGGGGTCGGCGAGGGCGGCGTTGATCTCGCGGTTGAGCCGGTCGACGATGTCGGCCGGGGTCTTCCTGGGCGCACACACGCCGAACCAGGCGCTGGCCTCGTAGCCAGGCACGAAATCACTGACGGTCGGCAGGTCGGGCAGGGCTTCCAGCCGGGTCGCTGTGGTCACCGCCAGGCCGCGAACCTGGCCGGCCCGGATATAGGCGATCGACGACGATACCGCGTCGAACATCACCTGGACATGGCCGGCGATGAGATCGGTCAGCGCCGGCGCCGAGCCGCGATAAGGCACGTGCAGCATGTCGACGCCGGCCATCATCTTGAACAATTCGCCGGACACGTGCTGCGAGGTGCCGTTGCCGCCGGAGGCGAAATTGATCTTGCCGGGATTGGCCTTGGCATAGGCGATGAACTCGGGAACGGTGCGCGCCGGGAGCGACGGCGTGACCTCGACCACATTGGGCACGCGGATGATGGCGGCGACCGGCGCGGTGTCGCGGTGAAACACGAAGTTGAGCTTGCGGTAGAGCGTGGTGTTGATCGCATTCGATGCGGCGACGAGGAGCAGCGTATAGCCGTCGGGTGCGGCATTGACGACCGCTTCGGTGCCGATATTGCCGGTCGCCCCGGGACGGTTCTCGATCACGAATTGCCGGCCGAGCCGATCCGACAGCCATTGGCCGATCAGGCGTGCGGCGATGTCGGTGGGGCCGCCGGGCGGGAATCCGACGATCACCCGCACCGGCCGTGCCGGATAGGCCTGCGCCATCGCCGGCCGCGCGAGCGGCAGCGCGGCGGCGCCGCCGGCCATTGCGAGGAATCGGCGGCGATGAAGTCTCATAGGCGCGCGTCCGAGCTCACCCGGGCTCCATGCCGGTCTTCCTGATGATCGGCGCCGCCTCGGGCGCGGTCAGGAACTTGAGCAGCGCCCGGCCCGCATCGGCGGCGCCGGCAGACTTGTGCGCGGCGGCGGAGAACACCGTGACTTCCTGGATGTCGGGCGGCAGCGGGCCGAGATAGTCGACCCCCTTCACCGGAAGCAGTTCGCTCACCTGCTGGAAGCCGATGTCGGCTTCGCCGGCGGCCACCATCTCGCCGATCGGCACGTTGGGGCGCGGCGCGACGATCTTTGACTTGAGCTGGTCGGCGATGCCCCATTTGCGCACCAGATCGTCCATGTGAACGCCGCTCGGTCCCGCGGACCAGGCGACGGTCTTGGCGGCCAACAACGCCTTCCTGATGCCCTCGGAGGAACTGATGTCGATCTTCGGGGCGCCGGCGCGAACCACGACGCCGACGCCGCACTTGGCGACGTCGACACGGCTGTCGGCGGCGACCTTGCCCTGCTTGATGAGGCCGTCGATCTGGGCGGCGGGCAGCATCACGACATCGGCGGTCTCGCCTTCGGCGACGCGCCGGGCGACTTCGTTCACCCCGCCCCAGATCGTCACCACCTTGTTGCCGGTCGCCTTCTCGAAGCCCGGCACGAGCTGGGTGTAGGGCGCCCTGGTGCCGGGCGAGCCGATCACCCTCAACTCGGCCGCATCGGCGATGCCTGCCACCATCATCATGCTGGCGGCCCCGAGTGTCGCCAGCGACGCGGCGATGGTCTGCGATGTCATGATTATCCTCCCGACGGCCCGCCGGCGCCTGGTGCCGGGGGGCGGAATTTCATTTTCTCGGTGTGCCGGCCAGCATAGGCAACCACGCACCGGCCCGCAATGCGAGCGAGGGCATGCCAGCCGGACATGAACCCGATGTTCGAGAGCCGGATTTGCCGGATGGATGCGCAGCCCGACGTCTGAGAGCACGCTACGCGCCGCCGCCGGCAAGCCGGCGCAGTTGGGCCTGCGCCTCGGAAGCGAGGGTCTGCGTGAGTTCGCGTGCGGGCATCGCACGGCCGAGCGCCGCGGCCTGGCCGGCCCACATCGGCGAGAAATCCGCCGATCCCGCCGCCTCCGCCTTGGCGCGCAGCGGCGCCACGGCCCCTGCGGCGAGCGGAAATTCCGGCGCCTCGCCCATCGGGCCCATCTCGCGCATGATGCGGTTGTACACGCCGCGCGCGGGGCGCCCGGTCATCAGGTTGGTGAGGGCGGTCCCGGCGTCGCCGCTCGATGTGAGTGCGGCGCGGTGCATCGCGGAAATCTTCGCCTCCGGGCAATGCATATAGGCGGTTCCGATCTGCACCCCGGCAGCGCCCAGGGCGAACGCCGCCGCGATGCCGCGCGCGTCGGCGATGCCGCCGGCGGCGATCACGGGCACCGCGACGGCACCGACGATCTGGGGAACCAGCGCGAAGGTGCCGACCTGGGCCGCGACGTCGTCGGTGAGGAACATGCCGCGGTGGCCGCCGGCCTCCCAGCCCTGGGCGATCACGGCGTCGACGCCGTGCTGTTCCAGCCAGATCGCCTCGGCCACGATGGTCGCGGAGCTGATCACCACGCAGTCGGCCGCCTTGACGCGCCGCAGCAGCGATGCCTCCGGCAAGCCGAAATGAAAGCTCACCACCTGCGGCCTGAGCGCTTCGATCGCCGCGCAGAATATCGCGTCGAACGGCATGCGATTGCTCGACGGCGCCGCCTGCGCGGGATCGATGCCGAGCTCTTCGTAATAGGGCGCGAGCCGCTCGCGCCAGCGCGCCTCCCGCGCATTGTTGGGAACCGGCGGGGTGTGGCAGAAAAAATTGACGTTGACGGGCTTGTCGGTGCGGGCGCGGATTTTCGCGAACTGGTCGCGCAGGCCGTCCGGCGTGAGCATCGCACAGGGCAGCGAGCCGAGCCCGCCCCCTTCGCTCACCGCCGCGGCCAGCTCGAAGTCCATGGCGCCGGCCATCGGAGCCAGCACGATCGGATGCGCGGTGCCGATGAGCTTCATCAGACGGGCATCGGGCCACATGAGCCATTCCTTCTCATTGGGTTTCTGGCCGGACGATTTCGGTGGAGTTGAAGGGCAAGCGCGCGTTCCGTCAATGCGGGAACTTCGATGCGGAGAATTCGACGGACGGCCATCGAGGCCTTATGATCCCGGCGAAGGACGGGCTGCGGCGACGCGGCAGCGTCGACACGGCGCGGAAGGGAGCACCCGGTATGGCGGACCTCGCCCAGTGGCTTGCAGGCCTGCCGCTCAGCCAGGCGATGCGGCGGATCGCTTGGCTGTTTCCGCTGCTGCAGACGATTCATATCCTGGCGACCGGAATGATGCTGTCGTCCGTCATCATGATCTCGCTGCGGCTGTGGGGCGTGTCGCGGACGCAGACCATGGCCGCGCGCGGGCATCGCTACATGCCCTGGATCTGGACCTCGCTGGTCGTCCTCATCGTGACCGGAGTGGCGCTGGTGGTCGGCAATCCCAGGACCTTGCGCGACCCCGCCCTGCAGGTGAAATTGTGGATGATGGTGCCCGCGGTCGCGGCCTCGCTCATTCTCGCGGTCGGCATGCGGGGCGACGGGATGTGGGAGAAGAACCGCAGCGTGCACGCAATGATGAGCCTCGCCGCGACCGCAGCATTCGTCCTGTGGCTCGGGGTGACGTTCGCCGGGCGCGGGCGCTGGATCGTCAACCTCATCGGCTGAGCCGTGCTCGGGATGACAAATCAAGGGGGCTTTAGAGGTGCAACCCGTCGCGTTCCTGCACTGGCTGGAAACCACGCCGCCGGCGCTGTTCGTCTCGCAGGGGATTTTCGGATTTTCGGCCCTGGACATGGTCCATATCGGCGCCATCTGCGTCGTGTTCGGCATGATCGCCGTGGTCGACCTGCGCCTCCTCGGCATCGCGTCGAAGGACTGCGCCGTTACCGACATCTGCCGTCAGGCCTTGCCGTGGACCTGGGCCGCGTTCGCCATCGCCGCGTTCACCGGCGTGTTGATGTTCACCGGGCAGGCGGTGAAGTATTACGGCAATTATGCCTTTCGCATGAAGCTGCTGCTGCTGCTCGCAGCCGGCATCAACATGCTGGTGTTCCAATACATCACCTATCGCGGGGTGGCGAAGTGGGACCGTGCCGCGGTCCCCGCGAGCGCGCGGCTCGCCGGCGCGATCTCGCTCGGTTGCTGGATCGCGGTCGTCGTCTATGGGCGGCTGACGGCGTATTACATGTTTTAAGGGCGTCATTTCTCGGTGCGCATCTTCGTGCAAATCCGAAATTCAGGCTGCAAAGCAGTGGGCGCGCCGTCTGAATTCGGGGCCCGCTGCCGCGGCCTGGGTCGCCGGCGCAAGCCCGTTCCGACGCAGCGTAGCAAGGGCCGTCTCCCGCGTAGCCCCCAGTAGCCCGGGGTGGGGGATTCTTTTTCCTGCAAAACAACCCCATGCAAAGTAGGACTTTGTCCGCCGATATATGATCGATGGTACGGCTGCACCTCTTACTATTCGTATTTGATATGAGATGCCGGCCGGCCGCCTTGACGGCCGGTTAAGCCTCCCCGGGAGTGACGAGGCCGACACGAGGGCACCTCATTGGCCTTCGCGGTCACAAGGTTTGCAGGAATGCGACGAGGTCGGCCTTTTGCGCGTCAGTAAAGCCGATGGCGAAGCGCTGATCGTAGAAATTCACCACGTCCAGCAGCGTCGCGGCCGAGCCATTGTGGAAATACGGCGCCCGCCCCGCTAGGCCGCGAAGAATCGGTCCCTTGACCTTGCCGATGTCGGCGCATAGTCCGGAAATCAACGCCCGGCCCGGATCCGTGACGGTGTAGGTATTGCCGATATTTGGCCCCGACACGCACGACAAGGTGAAGACCGGCAGATCGGCGATGTCCAAGGCCGGGTTATCGTTATTCGGGCCGCCATTGGCAATGCCGATGTTTATCGGCAACTTGACCGAATGGTTTCCCACATCGGGCGTGGAATGACAGGTTCCGCAGAAACCGGGAAGGCTCGTCACACCAAGCACATCGTTGATCCCTGCTACGCGAGTAATATTGATAGATGTGTTGTTGAACAAAGCCTCGCCGCGCGCAACCGATTGGCGTGCCGCATTTACGGGTCCGCCGCCGCCAACGCTATTAAAAGCTTGGTACAGGTCGAAGATTTGCGACGTGAACGGCAATTTCTTCGGATTCCCTCCAAGAGGATCGTTGATGCCGACGTAAAATCCGGGGAGCAGGTTCGCCAGCGCATCGGGGCCTCCATTCGCGCCCGCGGCCTTCAAGTTTTGCGCGTTGTTGTCACTAATCTGCGCGGTGAAGATACCGGATTCGAAATTTACGATCTGCTGCTGTTGCGCGGTGCTCGGATCGGCGTTGGATTGCGCATGGATACGCGTCGCGTCGACTGATTGGCTCGCGAGGCTCGGCTCTCGTCCGTCCCACATGATTGTGGTCAGAAATCCCAGATTCGTCGACGGCAACGGCCGGCGATAAACTGATACGACACCAGTCGTCGGACTGTCGGGGCCGAAGTTGGTCAGGCCGGTAAAGGGATTGGTATTGCATAAGTAAGGGTCAGAGACGGAAACGATTCGATATTCGGTGGGCGCGCCCGTGACGGCAACGGTCGTCGGAACCTGCAGTCCGATCCGAATCAGTCCCTTGCTCAACAACAGTTTGTAAGCCTGAAGCTTCGCTCCGACGTTCGAAATATCGTCGCTCGGGCACGTTGCCCCGTCGACCAGTCGGAATATCGGATCAGCGCCCTGGCCCGCGTTGAAGCGAGACTGGACGCTGGCGGCGCTGACGGTCCAGCCGGTCTGCGGCTGATGGCAGGTAAAGCAAGTGCGGTTATTGGTGCCGAGATCTGCAAAAAAAGCGTTCTGTGAGGTCTGTGTCGCGCCGCCCGGTTGAGTGGTCGCAATCGACCCGGAGGGGTCGGAGTCGGTTTCGAATGAAGGAATGACGGGTGGGGTCGTTTGTTGATCGCTATTCCGATCAAAAAACGCCCGCATTTTCTGCGCATGAGCGATAGCGGCCGCCTGCCACGCATG
>DASYNT010000304.1:0-3880 GCA_036008405.1 Xanthobacteraceae bacterium | reverse complement strand
CCCTCCCCCGCAAGCGGGAGAGGGAGTAGAAAAGCGGCTCGATCGCGCGAATCGAAGCGATAATTCACTGACGGGTCCTGACCGATGGGAACATCGGTTGGATCGCAGCACTATGGGCGCTCGCGGCGGCTGGGTATCTCGCCCGGCGCGCGCTGGGCCAGATAGGCCAGCAGCTTGATCTCGCGCCGGCCCCGCGTCACCGTGTCGAGCACGAGGCCGCAGGTGATGGCGAGGGCGGCGATGATCATCAGGCCGGTCGAGAGCACCGCGGTCGGCAGGCGCGGCACGATACCCTCGCGCAGATAGGTGACGAGGATCGGGATGGCGAAGCCGACCGACATGATCGCGAGCGAAATGCCGATCCCGGAAAAGAACCCGAGCGGGCGCTCGGAGCGATACAGCTTGATGATGGTGCCGAGGATGCGGATGCCGTCGCGCCAGGTGTTGAGCTTGGAGTGCGATCCCTCCGGCCGCGCGTAATAGGGCGTTTCGACCTCCGCGACCGGCAATTCGAGCTGGAGCGCATGGACGCTCAGCTCGGTCTCGATCTCGAAGCCGCCCGACTGCACCGGGAAGGATTTCACGAATCGACGGGAAAACGCCCGATAGCCCGACAGGATGTCGGTGAAGGTCTTGCCGAAGACGTCGGCGACAAAGGCAGTGAGGATGCGGTTGCCGAAGCGGTGGCCCATGCGATAGGCCGCCTGCTCCTGGTCGATGCGCGCGCCCACCACCATGTCGAGACGATCGGTGACGATCCGCGTCGCCATCGCCCGGGCGCTGGGCGCATCATAGGTCGCATCGCCGTCGACCAGGATGTAGATGTCGGCCTCGATCTCGCCGAACATGCGGCGCACCACCCGCCCCTTGCCCTGGAGGGTTTCGCCGCGGACGATGGCGCCCGCCGCACGGGCGACCGCCGCGGTGCGGTCGCGCGAATTGTTGTCATAGACGTAGATGTCGGCCGCGGGCAGCGCCGCGCGGAAATCCGCCACTACCGTGGCGATGGCGGCCTCCTCGTTGTAGCAGGGCACCAGGACGGCGATCCGCTGGGCGGCCAAGGGGCCGCCATCGGGTTGGCGGTCGGGTTCGCCGGCCGCCCGTTGCTCCGCGAAGGCCTGCACCTTTTCTACGAGAGCTTGCACCGGGCCGATCATCATTCGTTCCTGGGCCATGCCTGAGCCATGCCTTGCCGCCGCTGCGGGCGTGCCGAGCGGTCGCGCCAAGATGTCGTGCCAGGATCGCTCAAATGTGTTGATAAACAGATAGTGGAGCGAGCCCCGGCTGCAGCCGCGGAGGCCGGAATGGCCGCCGGGCGCCCGTCGACGGGGCCGGCAAACACGTCGGGGCCGGGGGATCGCCGGTCCGAGTCGCGCTACGAGGACTTGCCGCTCACCGCGCACATTTCTATGTATGTTCGGTGGCAGTGGGAGACGTTTTGTTGGCCGTCATCGTTCCGTTCGAAAGTCATCAGCCCGCCCTGATCGACCGCCTCGTGGCGCTTGTCGCCGGCGACATGGAACGGGTCAATGCGGCGATCCTGTCGCGCACGGGATCCGAAGTGACCATGATCCCGGAGGTGGCCAATCATCTCATCAATTCCGGCGGCAAGCGGCTGCGGCCGATGCTCACCCTCGCGATGGCGGTGCTGACCGGCTATCCCGGCGACGGCCATGTCAAGCTCGCGGCGGCGGTCGAATTCATGCACACCGCGACCCTGCTCCATGACGACGTGGTCGACCAGAGCGACATGCGCCGCGGCAAGCTCGCCGCCCGCATGCTGTGGGGCAACGAGGCGAGCGTGCTGGTGGGCGACTTCCTGCTCGGCCAGGCCTTCAAGATGATGGTCGAAGTCGGATCGCTGCGGGCGCTGGAAATCCTGTCGTCGGCCGCGGCGGTGATCGCCGAGGGCGAGGTGATGCAGCTCTCCGCCGCCAACAACACCGCGACCACCGAGGACGAATATCTCGCCGTCATCCGCGCCAAGACCGCCGAGCTGTTCGCCGCCGCCTGCGAGGTCGGGCCGGTGATCGCCGGCCGGCCCAAGGCCGAGCAGGCCGCCTGCCGCTCGTTCGGGATGAATCTCGGCGTCGCCTTCCAGCTCGTCGACGACGCCCTCGACTATGGGGGCAAGGCGGCCAAGCTCGGCAAGAACGTCGGCGACGACTTTCGCGAGGGCAAGATCACGCTGCCGGTGGTGCTGGCGTTCCGCCGCGGCTCCGACGGCGAGCGCGGATTCTGGCAACGCACACTCGAGCGCGGCGAAACGACCGAAGCCGACCTGGAGCACGCCATCGGCCTGATGACCAAGCACCGCGCCATCGACGACACGGTGTCGCGGGCGCGGCATTATGGAGCCATCGCCAAGGACGCGCTGGCGCTGTTCCCGGCCGCGCCGATGAAGCAGGCGCTCGAAGACGCCGTCGAGTTCGCGATCGACCGGACCCATTGAAGCGACGCCGGGACGAGCCGCAGCCGGATGCAGAAATTGGCGACGGGCAAGTTTCATCGAACCCTCCCGTCCGGCACCGGCTTTTCGAAGCAAGCCCCAGATGCGCCGGTTCTGTCATCACTTAGAAATCCGGCCCGTCAGCTTGGGGAACCGCAGCGTTCTTTCCTGGGTACCATTGGACGTTTTCGGCGCAGGCATCCTCGCCCCAGTCATTGGTCCCGCGCCCATAGGTGATGGTTGCCGACCAGGGCATCGTGAAAACACCTTCGTCCTCGACGGTGAAATTAAGCTGCAAGTGCTTGCCTCGATAATTCGGGTCTCTGATCCCCGGAAAGGGTTGGTTCTCTTTTGCATCGCGCTCTAACCCCTCTTTCGCCGCCTCGTAATCGATCAGACGATAGCGTTCCACCACGTGGAGAGCATTGGTGTAGGGCGTGCCGTACCAGTCGATCATGGCAAACGGCCGGTCGGCCTTGACGCCTACAGTGTCTATCACCAAGGTGTCGTCCTCATAATGGCCGACGGAATCACCGTACCAGGACGGCACTACGTGCGCTGGATGAGGCTTATTCAGGCGTACGTGCCGAATTTCATGATCCTGGTCGTAAAGGATCGTAATTCTATCCGACTGTTGCAGCATCAGCATGCCAAAATGAAAGAAAATATACGGTACTGGTGTTGGCCAACACTGGCTGCTTGGCGTTGGGTAGCCGATGCCTTTCAACGAGGTTTCTCCATGTCTTTTCACGACCTCCGCCGTCTCGGGCTTCAAAATCGGATTGGTGTAGTCGCCGACCAGTTGATTCAGATTGCTCACGCCGTTGCGCCGCGACCTATTGGTCACGGGTCTAGGCCCTGACGCCGGAGGCTCGAAACCCGGTAAAGAGGGATGACGCCATATGCCGGAGAAATCTGGGATTGACGCCGTAGTTTGGCTCACCCCTTGTACGAATGCCGGCGATGAAAATAGAGCTACGGTCGTCGCGATAATGACCATTCGCATGATGGATATCTCCAGTCGGGCACTGCGTCGCGCGCCGGCGTGCGCTCCAAGATTGTCGCCTCTAATTCGCAAGGGATCGGCACCTCCCGCTGGCAGCTCAAGGTCGAAAGCTACACCAATTTCGCGCGCTTTTGGAGGGGCGGCGATGTGCGGCCAAAACATCAACTTGTCGCGTTGGCCGCCCGCACAAAGGCCGAAAGTTCGGCATCGAAGCGCGCCGTATCCTCCCAGAACGGCGCGTGACCGACTCGATCATAGACCGAGAGCTTGGCGCCGGGAATGGTTGCAGCCGTGTGTCTGGCGGCGGCGACCAGGGCGAGCTTGTCCGTCGCGCCGTGGGTCACTAGACGAGCGATTCCATGAAAGTTGTCATAAGCGGGGGATTCATCTGGGTTTTCGGACTCCTATATAGGTCGCGTGTGCCC
>DASYNT010000303.1:0-5804 GCA_036008405.1 Xanthobacteraceae bacterium | reverse complement strand
ATTTCCACAGTTCGCAGGGCATTTCCGTCGAACCAACGCCCGTTCGGCACGATGCAATTCTGACGCCCTTCGCGGAGCACCGCAATCCCTGAACAACCGATCCTGAACAACCAATCCCCTGGACCGGGCGGCCGGCGCAGCCGGCCAGCTCGCGCTGGCTGAAGTTATCTTGGGCCTCGGTCACGGCGCGGCTGCGCGCCGGGCAATTGACGCCGTCCGGCATCGCCGGGCGGGCTCGGGAGCCGATGTTGACCCATCCAGCCTGGCGGTAGGATGATCTGCACCGATATCTACTCCCGCTTCGATCGTCGATGCGGCGCGAGGAAGCGACGTGAACGACGACCCCCTGCTTCATCAAATCGCATCGCGCATCCGCAAGTCCGGTGCTTTCCCCGGCCTCGACGACGACTGCATCCGATCGATCGCCGAGGCGGCGACCTGGTTCTCGGTCCGCGGCGGCAACATCCTGTTTTCCCAGGGCGACCCGTCGGAGGCGCTATATATCACCGTGAGCGGCCTGCTCGGAGCCGATTTCCGCAAGAGCTCCGGTGAAGAGATCACGGTCAACCGGATCGGACCCGGCGAGGTGATCGGCGAGATGGGCTGCGTCCTCGGGGAGCCGCGCTCGGCGACGATCCGCGCGTTGCGCAGCTCCGAACTGATCGCGGTTTCCCGCGACGCATTGGAGCAGCTGGCACGCCGGAATCCCGGCATCCTGCTGGCGCTCTATCGGACCGTCGTCGGCCGGCTGAGGAACGTGCAGGAGGGCAAGCACGCCCGCTATCGGCCACGGACATTCTGCCTGCTGCCCGCCGCCGCCGACGGCGCCCGCGACTTCGCACAGGATCTCGCCGCTGCCCTCGGTGCGCTCGGCTCGACCTTTCTCGTCACCAAGCCGGAGTTTTCCGGCGCCACCGCCGACCAATTCAGCGTTTTGGAGGCCGCCCATGAATACGTCGTCTACCTGGCGGAAAGCGCCGAGACGGCGTGGTCCCGACTCTGCCTGAGCCAGGCCGACTGCATCCTCATCGTGGCGCGCGGAACGGATGCGGCAACCGTCACCGCGCCGTTCGACCGACGCGTCAGCACGGCAATTCCGGTCGAACTGGTGTTGCTATGGCCCGGTCACATCGTGGCGGGCCAGACCACCGCGTGGCTCGAAGCGCTACGCCCGGTCGGGCACCACCACGTGCGCTCGCAGGTCGATATCGGGCGCGCCGCACGTCTGATGACGGGCCGGGGAATGGGTCTCGTCCTTTCCGGCGGAGGCGCGCGCGGGCTGTCGCATATCGGCGTCGGCCGCGCGCTCTCCGATCATGGCGTCTCGATCGATGCGGTCTGCGGCACCAGCATCGGGGCCTATATCGGTGGCGCGCTCGCGATGGAATGGGACTTCGAAACGCTGCGCCACAGGATAGAGGATTTCAGCCGCAAGCATCCCCTGCTCGAACTGGTGGTGCCGCGATGGTCGCTGCTGTCCGGTCGCGGGCTGCGCGTTTCAACCGAGAAATGGTTCGGCGAGTGGGCGATCGAGGAGACACCGATCCGCTATGCGTGCGTGACGACCAACCTGACCGCCTGCGGCGTCGCCGCGCATCGGCGCGGGAAACTCAAGACCTGGGTGCGGGCGTCGTGCTCGCTGCCGGGCGTGTTCCCGCCAATCTTCGCAGACGACGCCGTCCATATCGATGGCGGCCTCGTCGACAACCTGCCGACCGATATCATCCAGGGCATGGGCGTGGGGTTCGTGCTGGCGGTCGACGTCGGAGCCGGCCCCGCCTCCGGCAATGACGCCGGCCGGCGCGACGCGGCGCCCCTGCCCAATATTTTCGAGCTGTTGACGCGGATCGTAACCATGAGCGACGACGCGCGCGGCCCCACCGCACGGCAGCAATGCGACGTGCTGCTGGCGCCGAATGTGCAGCACCTCGGCCTCCTGGACTGGCGCGCCTATGACGAGGCGATCAAGTACGGCTATGATTGCGCGGTCGCCAAGATCGACCGCATCAAGCGGCGGATCGCCGATGCGCCTGCCGCCGATGCCGCCATCTCGATTGATGTTTGACGCCTCGGCCCGCCATCGGGGCGGGCCGGTGAGACGCTCGCCACGATCGCTTTCGCGGCTCGCCGCCAAGCTTGATTCAATGACGGTCTCGATTCGATACCAGTCCCGATTCAATAAAGGAGGGCGATTTTCTGCGGTGCCGCTCGGTGCGAACCGCCGCGGTCGGTCTGCGCGCGGTCGACCTGGCCCGTCAGCGTCATCATCGAAACACCGA
This sequence comes from Xanthobacteraceae bacterium, assembly GCA_036008405.1. Lineage (GTDB taxonomy): Bacteria > Pseudomonadota > Alphaproteobacteria > Rhizobiales > Xanthobacteraceae > JAJPKK01. Next base: position 3,525 of record DASYNT010000303.1, on the reverse strand, counting down.
TGGCGAGCGCGAAGACGAACGCCAGGGCTGTGAGGTAGGTCTTCATGGCCGGTCTCCAGAGATCGACGAGAAAGGCTTGCGAACACCGTCACCCTAACGGACATCGCAGAAACCACGCGTGAAGCCGTTCACAGTCCTTCAATTGTCATTTTGTCCTGAGGCGCGAGCTGCCGCCGCAACGCCGTGGCCTTCGTCCTCCCGATAGGGGTCGGCATCAGCAGAGAGTGACCGGCCGGGCCGGTTCCGGGCGGGCTGCCCGCGTGTTATCTCAGCCCATGCGCGTATCCGTTCTCGATCTCTCTCCGGTGACCACAGGCGGTTCGGGCGCGGCGGCGCTGCGCAACAGCATCGATCTCGCGAGACTCGCCGACCGGCTCGGCTACACCCGCTATTGGGTCGCCGAGCACCATAACCTGCCCTCGGTAGCGAGTTCGGCGCCGGACATCATGATCGGCCAGATCGCCGCGGCGACGGCGCGCATTCGGGTCGGCTCCGGCGGCGTGATGCTGCCCAACCACGCGCCGCTCACGGTGGCGGAGCGCTTCCATACCCTGGAGGCGCTGTTTCCCGGGCGCATCGATCTCGGTATCGGCCGCGCCCCGGGCACCGATCCCGTCACCTCGGTGGCGCTGCGCCGCCGCCAGGATATCCGCGACGACGACGACTTCCTCGAGCGGTTCCAGGAATTGATGCTGATCGAGAGCCATGGCTTTCCCGACGGGCACCCGTTCCGCCATATCCGCGCCATGCCGGCCGACGTGGCGCTGCCGCCGATCCATCTGCTGGGATCGAGCGGCTACAGCGCCGAGCTTGCCGCCGCCATCGGCGCCGGCTTCGCCTTCGCCCACCATTTCGCGACCCACGATGCCGTGGACGCGATGATCGGCTATCGCAGCCGGTTTCGCCCGTCGGCGGCGCTGGCGCATCCCCATGCGATCCTGGGCGTCGCTGCGGTGTGCGCCGACAGCGAAGCCGGCGCCGACCGCCTCGCCACCACCATCGACCTCAATTTCCTGCGCCGCTCCAAGGGCGAATACATGCCGCTCGCGAGTCCCGAAGAGGCCGACGTCTATCCCTATACGGCAGCCGACCGCGAGCGCATCCGGCACAATCGCGCCCGCATTTTCACGGGCACGGCGCAAACCATTCGCGTCCGGCTCGATCCCCTGCTGGCGGCCACCAAGGCTGACGAAGTGATGGTGACCACCATGATTTATGACCACGCGGCGCGGCGGCGCTCCTATGAATTGCTGGCGCAAGCGTTCGGTTTGGTGAACCCGGCCCGGCCGGAGCCGGCGAGAGCCTGATCAACCGCGGTTCCTCTACTTGATGGAGACGTCCAAATCCAGCCGACGGACCGCCTCCCGCACAGTTTCGCGCGCCGGCTCGAACACCGCGTGCAAAGCGAAGCGGTTCACCACCAATTCTTCGGCCTGACCGGCGCAGTGGCGCTTGACAGCCACGCGCGCAAGCCATATTTCGGCGCACGATTGGCACTCGCTAAAATTGAGTGCTAACAGTTCCCTGCTGCATTGCAACAACGGGCCGCAGAATGCGCGGCGTCGAGGTCCCCCATGGCAAAATTAAAGTTCCGGCCCCTCCATGATCGCGTGGTGGTGAAGCGTATCAATCCCGAAGCGAAGACCAAAGGCGGCATCATCATCCCCGATACGGCCCGCGAGAAGCCCCAGCAAGGCGAAGTCGTGGCGGTCGGACCGGGCGGCCGTGACGAGGCCGGAAAGCTGATCCCGATCGACATCAAGAGCGGCGACAAGGTTCTGTTCGGCAAATGGTCCGGGACCGAAGTGGTGCTCGACGGCGAAGAGCTCCTGATCATGAAGGAGTCCGACGTCATGGGGGTTCTCGCCTGAGGAGGGCGCAATCGATGTAACCGTGTCCGCACAGGCACGGCCCGGTCTGCGGACGTGGAACGGCGGATATCAACGAAACCAGGAGTGAACGGACATGGCTGCGAAGGAAGTAAGATTCTCCACCGACGCGCGCGACAAGATGCTGCGCGGCATCGACGTGCTCGCCAATGCGGTGCGCATAACGCTGGGCCCCAAGGGCCGCAACGTGGTGCTCGACAAGTCGTTCGGCGCCCCGCGCATCACCAAGGACGGCGTGACGGTCGCCAAGGAGATCGAGCTCGACGACAAGTTCGAGAACATGGGCGCCCAGATGGTCCGCGAGGTCGCCCAGAAGACCAACGACACGGCCGGCGACGGCACCACGACGGCGACGGTGCTCGCCCACGCTATCGTGAGGGAAGGCGTCAAGTCGGTGGCCGCCGGCATGAACCCGATGGATTTGAAGCGCGGCATCGACATCGCCGTCGCCGCCGTCGTCAAGGACATCGAGAAGCGGTCCAAGAAGGTCGGGTCGTCCGCCGAGGTCGCCCAGGTCGGCACCATTTCTTCCAACGGCGACGTCAATATCGGCAAGATGATCGCCCAGGCGATGCAGAAGGTCGGCAATGAGGGTGTGATCACGGTCGAGGAGGCGAAGTCGCTCGAGACCGAGGTCGAAATCGTCGAGGGCATGCAGTTCGACCGCGGCTATCTCTCGCCCTATTTCATCACCAATGCCGAGAAGATGGTGGTCGAGCTCGAGGACGTCTACATCCTGCTGCACGAGAAGAAGCTGTCGGGCCTGCAGGCGATGCTGCCGGTGCTCGAGGCGGTGGTGCAGTCGGGCAAGCCGCTGCTGATCGTCGCCGAGGACGTGGAGGGCGAGGCGCTCGCCACCCTCGTCGTCAACAAGCTGCGCGGCGGCCTCAAGGTCGCGGCGGTGAAGGCGCCGGGCTTCGGCGATCGCCGCAAGGCGATGCTCGAGGACATCGCGGTCCTCACCAGCGGCCAGCTCATCTCCGAGGAGCTCGGCATCAAGCTCGAAAGCGTCACCGTCGCCATGCTGGGCCGCGCCAAGAAAGTGCTGATCGAGAAGGAAAAGACCACCATCATCGACGGCGCCGGCAAGAAGAAGGACATCGAGGCGCGGGTTTCCCAGATCAAGTCCCAGATCGAGGAGACCACCTCGGACTATGACCGCGAGAAGCTGCAGGAGCGGCTGGCGAAGCTCGCCGGCGGCGTGGCGGTGATCCGCGTCGGCGGCGCCACCGAGGTCGAGGTGAAGGAGAAGAAGGACCGCGTCGAGGACGCGCTCAACGCCACCCGCGCCGCGGTCGAGGAAGGCATCGTGCCCGGCGGCGGCGTCGCATTGCTGCGCGCCAAGAAGGCGGTCGGCAAGATCAGTAACGACAATCACGACGTCCAGGCCGGCATCAACATCGTGCTCAAGGCGCTGGAATCCCCGATCCGGCAGATCGCCGAGAACTCCGGCGTCGAGGGCTCGATCGTGGTCGGCAAGATCATGGAAAACAAATCCGAGACCTGGGGCTTCGACGCCCAGACCGAAGACTATGTCGACATGGTCGAGAAGGGCATCATCGATCCGGCCAAGGTGGTGCGCGCCGCGCTCCAGGACGCCGCCTCGATCGCCGGCCTGCTGGTGACCACCGAGGCG
>DASYNT010000302.1:0-11139 GCA_036008405.1 Xanthobacteraceae bacterium | reverse complement strand
TGCGCCACGGCATGGAGTGACGGCGGGAACACGCCCCGGCCGACACGCCGCATTGCGTGGGCGCCGCCCGCGGATTAAGACTGCGGCATGGCTCTCATCGACCTCGCCAATCCCACCCGCTTCCTCGCGCTCGTCGAGCGGGTGCTGCCGTGGCTGATCGCCGCCACGGTGCTCGCCTTCGCGATCGGGCTGCGCGGCGCATATCTTGCGCCGGACGATTACCAGCAGGGCGCGACGGTCAAGATCATGTACATCCACGTGCCGAACGCCTGGCTGAGCTCGTTCGTATGGGGCGTGATGAGCTTGGCCGCGCTCGGCACCCTGGTGTGGCGGCACCCGCTCGCCGACGTCGCCGCCAAATGCGCGGCGCCGCTGGGCGCCGCCTTCACCTTTGTCGCCCTGGTCACCGGCTCGCTGTGGGGCCGCCCGATGTGGGGGACCTATTGGGTGTGGGACGCGCGGCTCACCTCGGTGCTGGTGCTGTTCCTGATGTATCTCGGCCTGATTGCGCTGTGGCGCACCATGGACGATCCCGCCCGTGCCGGCCGCGCCGCCGCGATCCTGACATTGGTCGGCGCCGTCAACCTGCCCATCATCAAGTTCTCAGTGGACTGGTGGAACACGTTGCACCAGCCGGCCTCGGTGTTCCGCATGGGCGCGCCGACCATCGACGCGAGCCTGCTGGTTCCGCTGTTCGTCATGGCCATCGCCTTCTCGCTCTTGTTCCTCACCCTGCATCTCGCCGCCATGCGCAACGAGATCATGCGCCGGCGGGTCCGCACCTTGCTGCTGACGCAAGCCGAGCACGCTTAGAGGCCGCCCCCATGGATCTCGGACCGCACGCCGACTTCATCATTGTCGCCTATGCCGTCACTTTTGCGGTGGTCGGCCTGCTCATCGCCTGGGTGGCCGGCGACTATCTCGCGCAACGGCGCGCGCTGGCCGATCTCGACCGCCGCGGCATCACCCGGAGGTCGGCCGAACCGCGGCCGTCCGGCGTCAAGGAGCCGGCATGACCGTCATCGAGAGCCCTCCCGTCCGCAAACGCCGCCTGCTGGTGCTGCTGCCGCTGTTCATTTTCCTGGCGCTGGCAGCGCTGTTCTTCTTCCGGCTCGGCGCCGGCGATCCCTCGCGCATTCCCTCCGCGCTGATCGGCCACGAGGCGCCCGCGACCGACCTGCCCGCCGTGGCCGGGCTCGAGCACAATGGCGAGCCGGTGCCGGGCATCATGCCGGCGGATTTCAAGAGCGCGGTGACCGTCCTCAATGTGTGGGCGTCCTGGTGCGTGCCCTGTCGCGACGAGGCACCGCTGCTGGTGAGGCTCGCCGGCGACAAGCGCATCCGCATCATCGGGATCAACTACAAGGACCAGCCCGACAATGCGCGCCGCTTCCTCGGCCGTTACGGCAATCCCTTTGCCGCCTCCGGCGCCGACACCAGCGGCCGTGCCGCGATCGAGTGGGGCGTCTACGGGGTGCCCGAGACCTTCATCATCGGGCGCGACGGCAGGATCGCCTACAAGCTGGTTGGACCGCTCACGCCGGACAATCTCGAGCGGGTGGTGAAGCCCGAGATCGAGAAGGCGCTCGCGGCCTCGTGACGTGCGAAACGACCGGCATTGCCCCCGATCATGAATCCTTGGCAGGCGCCGCCGGCTCCGGCTCGATGGCGTATTTCATCAGCAGCGGAACCTGCAGCGCGCCGAACAGGAAGGTGAGCGTGGTGAAGCCGAACACCTTGGCATTGACCCAGAAATCGGTCGACTGGGTGCGCCAGATCGCCTCGTTGAGCACGGCCAGCACGAAGAAGAACGCGGCCCAGCGCAGCGTCAGCTTGCGCCATCCCTCGTCGGTGATGTGGAACACCGAATCGAAGACGATTTCCAGCAGCGGTTTGTCGAACAGATAGCCGCCGAGCAGCGCGCCGCCGAACAGCGTGTAGATGATGGTCGGCTTGAGCTTGATGAAGGTCTCGTCGTGCAACCACAGGGCGAGGCCGCCGAACACGAGCACGATGACCGCCGACACCACCGTCATCACCGGCAGGCGCCGCGTCAGGGCATAGGAGATGGCGAGCGCGGCCAGGGCCGCCACCATGAACACCGCCGTGGCGCCGAAGATGCCGAACCGCGAATTGCCGGCGAAGAACAGCAGCAGCGGCCCGATGTCGAGGGCGAGTTTGAGGAAGGGATTGAGCTTCGGCTTGTCTGTCATGGGGAGGATTTAGCCCAGCACGATCGTCGTGTCTCGTATCATTCCGCCTCGCGAGACCTCCGGGCCCGAACCCCAAACACCGCAGGTGGGGACGGGATCGGCGGAGTGCCGTGGTCGATCCGCCTGGGCAGCTTTTTGACCCGGTCGCCAATTTCCTGGCGGGCGAGGCGCAGCGCGTAGAGCGATTGCAGGTTGAGCCAGAATTCCGGACTCGTACCAAACCAATGGCCGAGACGCAGCGCCGTGTCGGCCGTCACGCCGCGCTGGCCGTTGACGATCGCGGTAACGCGGTTCACCGGCACCTCGATCTGCCGGGCCAATTCGGCGGCAGAAATGCCGATTTCCCTGAGTTCTTCAGCAAGATGTTCGCCGGGATGGATCGGGGTGCGCGCCATGACGATGCCTCCTAATGATAATCGATGATCTCGACATTGACGGGACCGGGGGAACCTTCCGGCCCTCAAGGCAAATCCGCACCGGCCAATGCGCGGGCGAAGTCGCGCGCCGCGAAGGGCGCGAGGTCGTCGATGCCCTCGCCGACCCCGATGAAATGCACGGGCAGGCCGTACTTGGCCGCGATGGCGGCGAGAATGCCGCCGCGGGCGGTGCCGTCGAGCTTGGTCATGACCAGCCCGGTTACGCCGGCGACCCGGGAGAATTCCTCGACCTGCGACAGCGCATTCTGCCCCACGGTGGCGTCGAGCACGAGCAGCACCGCATGGGGCGCCGCCGGGTCGAGCTTCTTCACGACGCGGACGATCTTGTGCAACTCGTCCATCAGCCCGGCCTTGTTCTGCAAGCGCCCGGCGGTGTCGACGATCAGCACGTCGATGGCCTGCGCCTGCGCCGCGGCGAGGGCCTCGTAGACGAGCCCGGCGGCATCGGCGCCCTGGGCGCCGGCGATGACCGGGCACCCGGTCCGCGCGCCCCAGATCTCGAGCTGCTCGATGGCGGCGGCGCGGAAGGTGTCGCCCGCCGCCAGCATGACGCGGCGCCCCTCGCGGGAATATCGCGCCGCCAGCTTGCCGATGGTCGTGGTCTTGCCGGACCCGTTGACCCCGGCGACCAGGATGACGAACGGCTTGCAGGCGGCATCGATCGTCAGCGGAACGGCGACGGGAACGAGGATCTTCTCGATCTCGGCGGCGAGGATCGCCTTGACCTCGTCGGCGCTCACGGTCTTGTCATAACGGCCCTCGCCCACCGCGGCGGCGATGCGGGCGGCCGCGCCGACGCCGAGATCGGCGCGAATCAGCACCTCCTCGAGCTCTTCCAGCACGCCGGCATCGAGCTTGCGCTTGGAGACAAGGTCGGAAATCACGGCGGCGATCGAGGCCGAGGTGCGCGCGAGCCCGCCGCGCAGCCGCCGCCACCAGCTTTGCCGGGCTTCGCCAGTTCCCGATTCGCCCGGCTGCGAGATGCTGTCATTCATGTCGGCTGCCGTGATACCCGTTTCGACATGTCACTTAAAGGCACGTTGCTCGAAGACACCTCGCTTGAAGACCTGCCGCCTGGAGCGGTGAGCCCGGAAGCGATGCAGGCCCGTGTGCTCTACCGCGACGGCCTGATGCTGGTCATCGACAAGCCCGCAGGGATGCCGGTGCATCGCGGCCCGAAGGGCGGCGCCAGCCTCGAGGACCATTTCGACGCCCTGCGCTACGGCCTGCCGCGCCCGCCCGCGCTCGCCCACCGCCTCGACAAGGACACCTCGGGATGCCTGGTGCTGGGGCGGCACCGCAAGGCGCTTGCTCATCTGGGGCTTCTGTTCAAGCACGGCAAGGTCGCCAAGACCTATTGGGCCGTGGTCGAAGGCCATCCCCACGGGGACGAAGGCGTCATCGACCTGCCGCTGGGCCGGCTCGACGAGACCCGCGGATGGTGGATGAAGCCCGACCCCAAGGGCCTGCCCTCGGTCACCACCTGGAAGGTGATGGGCCGGAGCGGCGCAGCGGGGGAAGGCGCGGGCCAAGGCGGGGACGATCGCGCCATGGCGACTTCCGGTCGCGGGCCGCTCGCCTGGCTGGCGCTCACGCCGGTGACCGGCCGCACCCATCAGCTCCGGGTGCATTGCGCGGCGAGCGGATGGCCGATCGTCGGCGACAACATCTACGGCACCGCGCCGCGCTTCGGCGGCCCCGTCATGCAGCTCCATGCCCGCGAAATCAGCGTGCCGATCTCCAAGAACAAGGCGTCGGTGCGGGTCGTCGCCCCGGTGCCCGCCCACATGCGGGAGCGGCTCGCGGCCTGCGGATGGAACGGCGCCGATGATGGCCCGGACGCCCGCGACGACGCCCACCACGCGACGTCATGACCGGCCTTGCCGCGGCGGCTCCCGGTTCGACGGTCCGAACATCGATGCGGCTTCGAACGCCACGTCAGGGGAGCGCGCCAGTCAGTTGCCGATAGAATCGCCGAATGACCGTCGGCCGTTGGGCTTCATAGCCGCGCAGCTTCTCATACTGCGGCCATTGGATGGTGGCGACAGCCTGGTCCTCCGTTACGCCGCGTGTAATCGCCTGCTGAACGGAGTCGCGGACATCCACCAGCATTTGTCGATAACGCAGAAACTCTTCCCGGGTTTGCTTGGGGTCCGCGGGAAGGGGACTATGTCCCGGCACGAAGATATCTGCATCGAGGCCTGCGGCCGTCTCCACGGTCTTCAGCCAGTCGAGGCCGTAGCCATCGCCCATGAATAGAAATTGGCCCGCGGAAAAGACCTCGCTCAAATAAACAATCCGGTCCTGCGGAACATAGATGATGCTGTCACCGCGTGTGTGAGCACGGCCCAGATAGAGAACCTGGATTTCCTTGCCGCCGAGGTAGAGCGTGATCCGATCCCGGAAAGTCTGATTGGGAAGCCTCGCTTTCTGCTCCTCCGGCGACGCTTTGTCCCTCTCCATTTGTCGAATGAGATCGGTTCGATAGAGCTCGTGTCCAATCTTCCATACGTCCGCGTAGGCGGCGTTCCCCTTCGAATATGGGTTATGGTAGGGCGAAGAGACCAGGAAGCGGACCGGCAGTCGAATCGTATTGGCAATCGCGTCCCGTTCGGCCCGCCCTACGGCCTCGGAATCCAGGGCGTCGAATACGACCACTCCCTCGCTGGTCGCGATGATCCCGCTGTTCAAATCGCCGGAGCTGAACATGTAATGGCCGGGAATGATCTCGCGTATGGCGCTGGTCTGGCCGCGCTGCGTCTGCTGGGAGTGCGCAGAAGTGCAACACAGGAACGCGACAACCAGTCCTATCGTTGATTTCAGCACTGCCGTTTCCTCCGGAGTTGAAAGCTCGAGCGGAGAATAGGTAGACCAGCCACAATGTCCAGCGGCGGCAATGCGCGGTTTTCGCGAGCGTCAAGCCGACGCGATGTGATGTCCGGGTCAAAGGCAGCGGTGGCGGCCACGCCGAGAGCGCCTCAGGTCGACCCCAATAACCGGACCCGTTCCGCCACTGTAGGAATCGGTCGCAGATGGAGCGCCTGTCGCCAGCCGCCCCGGCCGCGCTCTTCAACATCGGTGGGCCGCCATGCAGCCATTGCCCGACTCGATGTCGGCAAAATTTGCTCTACAATGGGGATACAGTGGCTGCGTCGCCTGCACGGAGGTTCGCTATGATGTCTGCACCGCGATCCGGTATGGTCTTGCTCGCCGGGATGCTCATGGCCGGCCTGGCGACGGCTGCATGCGCCCAGGAGCCGCAATATCCCAAGCCGACCGACCTCCCCAATCCCTATCGCCTTGCGGAGGACTGGCCGACCTTGCCTCCGGGCATGAATGGCGGCCGCTGGGGCGAAGTCATCCGCGTGCATGTCCACAGCGACGGCAACATCTGGATTTTCCATCGCTGTTTCAACACCGTGCCGCCGGGCAGCGCCACCTGCATCGGTCGCGGCGAGGCCAACCCGCCGATCTTGCAGTTCGATCCCTCCGGCAAGCTGCTCAAGGCTTTCGGCGCCGGCATGTTCGGCTATCCGCACGGCTTTACCGTGGACCGGGACGGCAATCTGTGGGTCAGCGATGTTAACGACAGCGACACCGTGCTCGGCATGCCGGCACGCAATGCCGCCGGCGTCGTGCTCGGTCAGGAAGTCCTCAAGCTCGACCAGAACGGCAAGGTCCTGATGATGCTGGGCAAGATGGGCGTCGGCGGCAGCGGCACGGACACTTTCGATCGTCCGACCGGTGTCGCGGTGGCGTCCAATGGAGATATTTTTGTCTCCGACGGCCATGCGCCGAACAAGTCGAATGACGGCCGCGTCCTCAAGTTTTCCGCGGACGGCCGGTTCATCAAGACCTGGGGCCATAAGGGATCGGCTCCCGGCGACTTCGACGATCCGCACGACATTTTCGTCGGCGGCTCGCTCGGACGCGTCTATGTTGCCGATCGTCGCAACAGTCGCATCCAGATTTTCGATCAGGACGGCAATTTCATAACCGCCTGGCACCAATTCGGCCAGCCGAGCTCGGTCTTTGTCGGGCCGGACGATACGCTTTATGTCGGCGCCACATTCCGGGACGAGTCGACGCGTCGCAACGAGTCGGCGCGACCGCAGCCTGGCGAGCTGCGCGGCATCGTCGTCGGCAGCGCCATCGACGGTTCGCTGCGCGCCTTCATTCCCGATCCGACCGATCTGAACACCGTCGACCGCGGCACTTCGGCTTCGGGGATCGCGGCCGACGCTATGGGGAACATCTATGCCGCCGATGTCGGCGCCCACAAGATTCGGAAATATGTCCGGCTGCGCTAGGGTTCGCAGGGCCCGATTCCCGAAGTCCCCGTGCCGCCCAATCGAGCCGAACGCGGGAGCGCCTGGGTGATCGCTCGGAAAACCATGAAAGGCAGGTCGGCATGAAGGGGCACCGGAATTTCCTCTTGTTCGTCATATTGGCGACGGCGGCTGCGACACCCGCCCTGGCGCAAGCGCCGGCGGCCCGGCCGGCCGGCAGCGCAACGCAGGGCGCCGCATCGATCCCGGACTTTTCCCGCGTCTGGATGCACCCGGCCTTTCCTTGGTTCGAGCCGCCGGCGTCGGGTCCCGGCCCGGTGACGAACAGGTCGCGCTGGCCGCAGCGGCCCGGCGACGATTCCGGCACGCTGGCCCTTCCTCCCCTTCCTCCGGGCGTGGAAGGGGTGAGCGACTACGACCGGCTGGTCGGCGAGTACACCAATCCGATCCTGCAGCCCTGGGCGGCGGAGGTGGTGAAGAAGTTCGGCGAAATGTCGATTGCGGGCATCGTCTACGGGAACCCTTCAAACCAATGTTGGCCCATGCCGATGCCGTTCATCTACAAGCAATTCCTGGTGCAGATCATTCAGCAGCCGGACACGGTCCTGCTCATCTACACCGCCCCGAGCACTGACGTGCGCCGCGTGCGCCTGAACGGCCGTCATCCCGAGCCGTTCACTCCGTCCTGGTACGGCGATTCGGTCGGCCACTATGAGGGCGATACGCTGGTGATCGACACCGTCGGCGTCAAGACCGATCGGCCCTATGCGATGATCGACCTGTTCGGCACGCCCTATACGAAGGCGTTGCATATCGTCGAACGCTATCGGCTGCGTGAATACGACGACGTGAAGGACGCCATCGAGAGGAACAAAAAGGAGAATTGGCTGTTCAACGGCGATGTCTTCAGCAACCACCGGGGCAAGTTCCTGCAGCTGCACCTGACGATCGAAGACGCGGGCGCCTTCACGACGCCGTGGACCGCGACCCTTACCTATGTGCCGGGACCTGCCGTCTTGCCGGAAAACGTCTGTGCCGAAAACATCCACCAATATTATTACGACCGCAGCGACACCGACGTTCCGCGCGCCGAGAAGCCGGACTTCTGAAGGCGTTTGGATTCCGGGTTGGCGCGAAGGAAGACGCGCCCCACGGAATGATCGCGAACGTCACTCGCCCCTGATGTTGGCGGCCTTGATGACCGGACCCCACAGCTCGGTCTCGGCCCGCAGATGGCGCGCGAGCTCCTCCGGCGTCGAGCCGATCACGGCGACGCCGAGCAGCTCCATCTTGTCGCGGATGGCGGGTTCCGCGAGCACCGCGACCACGTCGGCATTGAGCTTGCGGACGATGTCGGGCGGCGTCTGCGCGGGGACCTGGAGCGCGTACCACGCGGTGACGTCGAACCCGGGCAGGCCGGCCTCCGCGATCGAGGGCAATTCCGGCGCCGCCGGAAATCGCTTCGCCGACGTCACCGCGAGGCCGCGCAACTGGCCGTCGCGCACCAGCGACAGGGTGCTGCCAAAGGTGTTGAAGATGACATCGACACGCCCGGCAATCACATCGGTCACCGCGGGCCCGGCGCCGCGATAGGGTATGTGCGTCATCTCGATGCCGGCCCGGCGCTTGAACAACTCGCCGGCGAGATGAGGTGAGCTGCCGGTGCCGGCGGACGCGAACGTCGTCCTGCCGCCATTGCCGTTGGCATAGGCGATGAATTCCGCGACCGTCCTGGCCGGCGAGGCATTCGGAACCGCCATCAGATCCGGGTAGGACGCAATCAGCGTCACCGGCGCGAAATCGAGCATCGAATCCCAGCCGAGCGCCGGGAACAGGAAGCGATTGATCGCGAAGGACAGCGAGCTGAACAGCACGGTGTAGCCGTCGGGTGCGGAATGGGCCACCGCCTCGGTGCCGATATTGGTGCTGCCGCCGCCCTTGTTCTCGATGATGATCTGGTAGCCCGCGGATTTCGACAGGCCGGCCTGGAGGATGCGGGCAATGGCATCGGTTCCGCCGCCGGGAGCGAACGGGACGATGATCCGCACCGCCCGCTGCGGCCAATTCCGTAGCGTCGTTTGCGGCATTGCCTGCGCCGCGGCGCATTGCGGCCACGCCGCGACCGCGCCGCCCAACAGCGACAGGACATCGCGCCGCTTCATGTCACCGCTTTGGGCACAGCATGAGTTCCACCGATCGCGCGGCGGTTATTGGATGCCCCGCTTTCGCGGGGCATGACACCGATACTGGATGAACCGCCGGAGGCGTGTCATCGGCGTTCCGGAGCCGAGGCGCTGGGAAGGTTGTACTTCCGCGAGCGCGCGTTGAGTTCTTCGACTCGCTCGACCTTCTCCACCGTCGCCCGGCCCAGAGCGCCTTTTTGCGCTTCGGTCATCCGTCCTGTGGCTTGCAGTTCGGTCAGGGCCTTGTCGATGGCACCCAATGCAATGTTCACCACAGGAGGGGTCTGGCCCACGGCGACTCGGGCTGCCTTCATGGCGGCTGGAGTTGCCGGCAAATTCGGGCCGCCGATCACAGCGAAGAGCGGCTTCTTGATCATTTCGGCCGCTTTTACGAAGTCCTGCGCGGTCGGCAACCCGATCCACACGCAGTCGGCACCGGCTTCGGCGTAGGCGGCCGCCCGATCCAGCATCTCGGTGTAGGAATTGTTCGGAGTCGGGGCAAGACAGCGCGCGATGAGAACCATATCGGTGCGCGCGTCGGCCGCGGCATGAATGTGGTCGATCATCCGAGCCTTGGGAAGGACACCCGGAACCGAATAGGCGGTGGCGCGGTTGAGCGGCATCCGGTCATCGAAGGCCGCACAGGCGATGCCGCCTCGTTCAGCCTGCTTCGCGAAGCGGTAGACATTGAGGGGAGTGGCGCCGAAATCGTCCACATCCGCGACCACCGGAATATCCACGTTCGCGGCGATGACACTGTCATATTCGATGATCTCGGACACCGTGACGACCGCCTGGTCAGGCAACGAGAGCAATTCCTGGTTGGTGGCGCTGCTGCCGACAAACACGCCCTTAAATCCATGAACTTCAATCAAACGAGCCGTCAGGAGATCGTAGGCATTGGCGCAAATCAGCGGCTCCGGCCCGTTCATCAATTCGCGAAATCGCGCCCCCATCGTTCTCGGTGCCGGGCCTCGCTCGGGATCGGCGGCGGCCAGCGGACCGGCGGCGGCCATCAGTCCCGACGCCGCCAGTCCGGCGACTTGGACAAACTCGCGTCTGTTGGTTTTTCTAGCCATGATCGCTCCTCGAAACTTGTGCCAATCCCGTTAAATGATCACTGCGCCTCAGCCACCAGGCCGACGGGCCCTCGCCGGAAGTCGGTGACGGCGAGAATCGGAATGGCAGCCCTGTCGTAGGAGCACATGAAGCTTCCATGTCTCCCTCGAAGCAGCAATATGCCGTGTTCAACGATAACGTGTCCACACTGATAGCGCCGGGACGCCTTGACGTTCGACGCGCCGAAATCCTTCAGCAGGGCGCAGGCACACTGCCGGCTCGGGCCGTCGAGAGGCCGAGGTCGCGAAATTTCTCGCCCGTCATGCCGATCTCGAGACCACGGGAGGCCGCCGATACACGGTGCGCCGCGATCATCTGCCGCCGGCCGATGCAGAGCACCCAACCGGGATGTATCCACTCGCGAAGCGCATGCTCCGCGCCAGTGTCACCGTTTCGATGCGGCCCGCATTGTCGCCGCCGACTGCTTCGTCTCATTGTCACGGACGCCGTTCGGCTTGCGAGGAGCGCCATCCCCCTTGGTGTGGTGCCCCGAGACATGAGTGGCGGCCCCGTTTGCGGTTGTATGGCGGCCGCTGTCCGCCACTTGCGCTCCCGCGGCGGCGTTCTCAGGGGGGAGGGGTCGGATACACAGGTATTGCTCCAGCGTAACGAGGTTGCCGAGGGGTGCCGGGTCAGCCTCTGCAGGTATCCCGAGCCGCTTGTTCCGCAGCATTGCCGCCACTTCATGCCATCCGGCCATAGGCAGAGTATGCGCGGGATCGGCCGCGCGCAGCGGGCGATTGAGATCGAATTCGCGGCCCTTTCGGTCCACCCAGCTCCACACCTTGTCGTCGGAAAGCCTGTCGACGCTTGCCAGATCGACGGCGCAGCCATGGCCGTATCCGCCGGTTGCCTCGCTGCCCCCATGAAATGAATTATTTACGCGGGCCTTGAGACC
>DASYNT010000301.1:0-5098 GCA_036008405.1 Xanthobacteraceae bacterium | reverse complement strand
GAGGTTCGCACGAAGCTCGTTGACGGTCCTGGCCGGGCCCGAAAAATTGTGGGTGGCGTGGAAGTTGGTGTTCAGGGGCAAATCGGCGTCGATCCGCTCCAGACGCGAGACCACGCCGGTGAGGGGGCTCACGTGCTTGCGGAAACGTGCCACCGTCGCCCGCGACGAAACGGTCCGGTACCCCCCGCTCGTCATGACCAGCTTAGCGCCAGGGCCGAGCTCTATCGGTGCAGGCTTACGGCCTGGATCGCGCAGCTCCTCACGGCCGCAGCTCGGACATTGCGGCCGGGCCGCCACGTAATGCTTCGCGATGGTCGAGCCCAGCAGATCGAGGCTGATGATGTGATCGCGCAAATCCGTGCGAAAGTCGGTGGCGATCGCTTTGGCGATCTCGACGGCCGCAAGCTGGATGGCACTCTGCCCGAACGTGTTGCAGGCGAGGGGCGAAACGGCGACGGCGCGCGCCGGTACGCGGTCGAGAAGTCCCTTGACCTCCCGGTTGCGCATCATGCGGTCGGAAAGACAGGTCCAGCAGGCGGTGTTGCCTGGGCTGAACAGCGGCCCCACCAACGGAAAAATGCCGGAGGGCTGGACGAGAAGCCACGGCGTTTGATCGGCCAGATGCTTCCGGTTCAATGCGGCCACTCGCGCTTCGAGATAGTCGCTCACCAGCGTGACCGTCAGGTCGGGCGAGCGCTTTACGACGCGAACGCCGAGCGCAGCCAGGGCGGCGCCAAGTCCCGCTCCTCCCTCGACGTCGATCGATCGAATGCGCACGCGACAGTTCCGGAGATTTGCCTCGGCGGTCTCCAGAGGCAGGCCGAGGCTCGCCCAATAGGCGGCAGCAGCGCCTGCAGAAGAGGGAGATTCCGCAACGACGTATCGGCGGTCGAGAAGCCGCTTCAGGGCTTCGTGGATTTTATCGGATGGAAAATCACGCCCGAGCTCGCGAACGAGTTGCCGAAAGCTCCTTCCACCCTCTCCGATCGCGGACGCGAGCGCACAATAGAGCTCGCCGTGAAGAAAGAACTTCCGGTCTTCGGAATAGAGGCAAACGGCATCGGGCGGCAGCACATAGACGCTGAAATTCGGCGCGAACTGCGGAACGTCTTTGCTGTCATGCAGTGGGTTGTCATGCGGCGGAAAGTTGGTTCGGTGATCGCCTGTCATGAGGTCAGCACACGCACCTTCGCCATAGCTCAACACCGCCACGGCAAGGCATTTTCTCGCGTTGCCACGGCTCCGCCGACCTCGCGCGCCGGCGTTTCCAGGTCCGGCGCTTCTTGGTCCGGCATTTCTCGGTCGGGTCGGCGATCCGCTCGGCCGCCATCAGCACGCCCTGCACGCGCATCCACGTGTGCAGCGCAGAAAACAAAACGTCAATGGTCGGGTTGGACACCCGACCATGACGCCCTGCGTCTCGCAAGGTAATCGGAAAGCTCAAGTCTAGCAGATTCGGCAGGATCCCCACGACAGGCAGCAGCCGCAGCCACAGCCTCCACAGCCTCTGCAGCCCCTTACCACTGCACAGCCTCTGCAGCCTCTGCAGCCGCGGCAGCCGCCGCAGCCTCTCCAGGCGACTTTTTCGCCGAGCTTGGCCGCTGCGGCGTTTTCCTTGTCGAAGACAAAGAACGTCGACAGGCTAACGTCGGAGATTTCTTCCTCACCGAGCGTAATGACACCGCGCGGCGTCGGATTGTGCGACGCCATATCCGCCACCGTTCCGACCGCCGATGCGGATGCTCCGCCACCCGCCATCGCCAAAGACGCTCCGGCGATTCCCAACACGGGTGCAGCCTTACTCAAACGCTTTCCCTTCAAGGCGCGCTTCGCTTGCAACATAGCAGAGTTCCTCCTCTACTTCGTTCGAACAAATATCCGACGACAGCGCCGCATTGGTAGCACTTCTCTCGCGCCTTGAACAGGCATCATGCCGGTCGGCGCAATTCGTATGGCGCATTGTCGCGCTGGCGGCGAAGTCCGCCGGATTCCGGGTTCGCCGCCTGCACGGCGCCCCGGAGTCACCGCGGATCACGCCAATTTGATGTTCTTCAGCGGCAGGCTGCGCACCGGCTTGCCGGTGGCGGCGTAGATCGCATTGAGCACCGCGGGCGTGACGACGCAGATGGTCGGCTCGCCGATGCCGCCCCAGATGTCGTAGCTCTGCATGATCAGCGTCTCGACCTTCGGCATCTCCGCCAATCGCATGATCTGGTAGGTGTCGAAGTTCGTCTGCACCATGCGGCCGTCCTTGACGGACATCTCGCCGTAGAGCGCCGCGGTGAGGCCGAAGGCAACCGAGCCTTCGATCTGGGCGGCGATCTGGTCGGGATTGACCGCGTGGCCGCAATTCACCCCGAGCACCATGCGGTGCACCTTGACCTTGCCGTCGTCGCTCATGGAGAGCTCGGCGACCGCCGCCGAATAGGTGGCATAGCCGTGGAACTGGGCGATGCCGCGATGGACGCCCGCCGGCAGCGGCTTGCCCCACTCGGCCTTCTCGGCCACCGCGTCGAGGCAGGCGCGATGCTTGGGGTAATCGGCCATCAGCGAGCGGCGGAACTCGACCGGGTCCTTGCCGGCCGCATGCGCCACCTCGTTTATGAAGCATTCCATGTAGACGGCGTTCTGGTTGGTGTTGACGCCGCGCCACGGGCCGACCGGGACGTGGGTGTTGCGCATCACGTATTCGATCAGCATGTTCGGCGCGCCGTAGCCGAGCTGCGCCTCGCCGGGCTTCACGTCATAGCCCTGCAACTGGCGCATGTCCGTGCCGCCGGAGATCGTCGCCGGGGCGAGGAAGGCGTTGATCGACTGGCCGGAAATGCGCGCATGCAGGCCGACCAGGTTGCCGTTCTCGTCGAGGCCGGCGGACAGCTTGCATTGCGAGACCGGGCGGTAGAAGTCGTGCGTCATGTCCTCCTCGCGCGTCCAGATCATCTTGACCGGAACGTCGGGGAAGTTCTTGGCGATGGCGACGGCCTGGTGGACGTAGTCCTGGGTGCCGCCACGCCGGCCGAAGCCGCCGCCGATATCGGGCCGATAGACTTCGCACTTGTCGAGCGGCAATCCCGAGGCTTCCGACAGCGCCGCCAGCGAGGCCTCCGCGTTCTGGGACGGCACCCAGGCCTCGGCCTTTCCGGCGGAGATCTTCGCCGTGCAGTTCATCGGCTCCATGGTCGCGTGGGCGAGGAACGGCGTCGAATAGACCGCCTCGACCTTCTTCGCGGCGCCCGCGATCGCCTTGATCGCGTCGCCGTTCGACCGGCGGCCATTGTCGGTGGCGGCGGCGAAGCCGTCGACGAGATGCGCGGCGATGGTCGCGCTCGATTGCGTCGCGTTCACCCCCTCGTCCCACTCGATCGGCAGCGCATCGAGCGCCGATTTCGCCCGCCACCAGGTATCGGCGACGACGGCGACAGCGTTGTCCTTCACCTTGACGACGCCGCGCACGCCGGGCCGGCCGGCGATCTTGGCCTCGTCATAGCTCTTGACCGTGCCGCCGAACACGGGACACGCCTTGATCGCCGCGCACAGCATGCCCGGCAGCTTCAGGTCGATCGCATAGACCTTACTGCCGTTGAGCTTGTCGGCGGTGTCGAGCCGCTTCATCGGCTTGCCGGCGATGTTCCATTCGCGCGGATCGCGCAGCTTGATGGTCTTCGGATCCGGCGGCGTCACCTTGGCGGCCGCAGCGGCGACCTTGCCGTAGCTGGTCGAGCGCTTCGACGCCGCGTGGGTGATTACCCCCTCGGCGACGGCGAGTTCCCCGACCGGCACGTTCCACTGATCGGCAGCCGCCTGCAGCAGCATCATGCGCGCGGCGGCGCCGCCGCGGCGGACGTAATCCTCGGAGGTGCGGATGCCGCGGCTGCCGCCGGTTCCCATTTCGCCCCACACCCGCTTGCGGGCGAGGTTCTGGCCGGGCGTGATGGAATCGGTCGAGACCTTCTTCCAGTCGCATTGGAGCTCTTCGGTGACCAGCTGGGCGAGGCCGGTGCGGGTGCCCTGTCCCATTTCCGTGCGCGCGATGCGGATCATGCAGGAGTCGTCCGGCTTGATGACGACCCAGGCATTGACCTCGACGCCCTTGGCGGCGGCTTGCGGCTGCGCCGAGGCGGAACCGAACGGCAGATGGAAGCCGAGCGCCAGGCCGCCGCCCGCGGCGGCGGAGCCGACGACGAAGCCGCGGCGGGAAACCTTGGCGGAACGGAAAGACGAGTTCTTCTTTGTCATGGCGGACCTCCTGAGCCCTAGGCCTTGGACTTCGTGGTGGCGTGGTCAGCCGACTTGCCGCCGCTGCCCATTTCAGCCGCCATGTGGACCGCCGAGCGGATGCGCTGATAGGTGCCGCAGCGACAGATGTTGGTCATCGCCTCGTCGATGTCCCGGTCGGTCGGCTTCGGGGTCTTCTTGAGCAGCGCCGCGGCCGCCATGATCTGGCCCGACTGGCAGTAGCCGCATTGCGGCACGTCGATCGCCGCCCAGGCCTTCTGCACCGGGTGGGAACTGGTCGCCGACAGGCCCTCGATGGTGACGATCTTGTCGGTCGCCTTGACGTAGCCGACCCGGATCGAGCACGAGCGCATCACGTCGCCGTTGATGTGCACCGAGCAGGCGCCGCATTGGGCGACGCCGCAGCCGTATTTGGTGCCGGTGAGGCCGACTTGCTCCCGGATCACCCACAAGAGCGGTGTCTCGGGCTCGACCTGCACGTTATGCACCCGTCCATTGATGTTGAGCTTGGCCATGAGCGTCCTCTCACGACTTGAGTGAAACGGTTCGAATTGATGTTTAGTTCGAGCCAGCTGGCCGGGCCGAATGGCGGACGCCGCATGGCGACCGCTGTCCCGACGCAGCGGAGCATAGCGCAGAAAGGGGCGGTCTGCCTACGGCGGTTGCAGGGGGCGGCCGCCGCCCCTAACGATCGTCGCCCTTCTTGAACTGCGGGCCGTCCGCGACGTAGACGTCGACCGGCGCGAAGTCGTCGGTGAGGACCTCTCCGGGGCCGGGGCTGAGTTCCGCGCGGGTTGCCACGAGGTCCGGGAGCCGGTGCCGGAAACCGTATTTAGCCTGCAGCTCTTCGGCCCGGCGTTGC
>DASYNT010000300.1:0-5591 GCA_036008405.1 Xanthobacteraceae bacterium | reverse complement strand
ACGGTCTCGATGCGCAGGCGATGGGAACCGTCCGGGATCGACGCCGTATCGAGCTTTAGCCGCCCGGAGCTTCCGGCGAGTTCGGCGACCGGCGTGCCGGCGTCGTCTACATAGACTCGGATGATCATGCGCTAATCCTCGAGCACCGCGGCTTTGATCCGCTGGCTGCGGGCATCGTCGCGGCCGCGCAAGCCCTGCACCAGCATCCACAGCGCCAGCAGCCCGAGCCCCGCCGCGACGGCCGCGAACACGTAATCAGCGGGCGTCGGCGGCGCGGCGGAAGCCGAAGGCGGGCACTGGCTGACGACGAGGTCGAGATAGAGGGCGAGGCGATCGAGCATCCCTTACTCCTGGCGCAGCGACTGGAGATAGGCGACGAGATCGAGCGCCTCGCGGCGCGGCAGCGCGACCTTGCCCGCCGGCAGGAATGGCCCCGGCGGTGCCAGCACATAGTCGCCGACGCCGTCCGGCACGCCATGCCGGTCGACGATCTCGAAATACCAGGGAAAGCCGGGCATCACCGAATCCGGCACCATGCTGCGCGGATTGAAGAGATGGAGCAGGTTCCACATCGCGCTGGGCTGGCGGATGCCGACATTGCTGAGGTCGGGGCCGATGCGCTCGGTGCCCAGCAGCGGCGGCGCGGCTCGCGCATAGTCGGCAGCTTCCGATGCCCGGCCATAGGCGGCATCGACGAACAGCGGCCGCACGAACTGGGAATGGCAGTAGCCGCAGCCCTCGGCGAGATAGAGCGCGCGACCGCGGGCGATAGCGGGATCGGCATTCGCCGCCGGACGCGCGGCCGTGGCCGCATCGAGGTCGAGCGCGGGACGCAATGCGATCAGGAACGACAGCGCTCCGAACACCGCAGCGCCGATGACGACGATGGCGGCGGGCCGGCGGTGGAACAGCGCGTTGAGATCGATCATCGCGCCGCCTCCAGCCCGGGCGAGACCCGGGCCTCGACGCGGCGCGGCTGCGGGCGCATCAGCCACAGGTTCCAGGCAAACACCAGATGGCCGAGGGTCATGAGGCCGCCGCCGGCGGCGCGGACCGCAAACCACGGCTGGCTGGCGACGACGGATTCGATGAACGGACGGCCGTCCGCCCAGCTCATCCCCTGCAGCACGCCGGCGACGACCATCGAGACGACGTAGAGCGCCATGCCGCCGAGCGCGAGCCAGAAATGCAGCCGGATGCGAACCGCGACATCGGTAGCGTCGGTGATGCGGGGGACGAGGCCGTAGACGGCGCCGAACAGCAGGAAGGAGACGAAGCCGTAGACGGCGAAGTGGGCGTGCCCGACGGTGTGATTGGTGAAATGGAGGAGCGCGTTGGCGCTGCGGAAGGCCTGCAGGCTGCCTTGCAGCGAGGCGGCGAGGTAGCAGGCCGCGCCGACCGCAATAAACCAGACGGCGGGCTCGCGCCTGATGAAGCGCCACGAGCCGTTCATGGTCAGGAGGAAATTCGCGCTGGAGGCGACGACGGGAATCATCATGCCGATGCCGGTCGCGATCGCCGTGGTCTGCAACCACCACGGCAGCGGCGCGAACACGAAATGATGCGCGCCGATCAGCGGGTAGAACACCAGATTGGCCCAGAAGGCGAGCACGCCCAGCGCATAGGAATAGATCGGCTTGCGCAGCATGCGCGGCAGCGCCCAATAGGTGACGCCGAGCACCAACGGCGTGAACCACAGGCCGAGCACCACGTGCATGTAATAGGCCTGGATCACCACATTGCCGATGCCGCGGTCGAATTGCGGCAGGTAGCCGATCACGTAGAGGATCGGCAGCCAGGTGAAGGAGCCGAGGATGAACCAGTCGGCGATGTAGAGTTCCGGCACCCGGCGGCGCAGCAGGGTGACGAAGATTTTCAAACCGTTGAGCAACGCGCCGGCCGCGAACACCGCGGCGATCGGGGTGAGCCATTCGCGGTATTCGACGGGGCCACGAGTCAGGCCGCGCGACAGGGTGAGAAGGCCGGCCACGAGCGCCAGATTGAGAAGCCACAGGCCGGCATGGGCCATCGCATTGGAAAACAACGGCCGGCGCGCGGTGCGGTAGACGACGAGATAGGCGATGCCGGTCAGGCCGACCGAGAGCCAGCCGAACAGCACGCTCGCGGTATGGATCGGCCGGATGCGTCCAAACGACAGCCACTCGTACGGCAGCAGGTCCGGCCACACCAGCTTGCAGGCAGCGAGCATGCCGTAGGCCGACCCCACGAGCAGCCAGAACACCGCCGACGCCGCATAGGCATAGACGATCCCGGCAGTGGCGCGATCATCGTCCGCCGTAGCGGCGGCCCGGCCGGATGCAAGGTCGATATCGAGGGTGGCAGAGGACATGCTTGATAATCCCCCCGCGCGCATGCCCCTCCCCATGCCATACCGCCGGTGGGATGACAACGGCCGCCGATGGTCGGCCGGTTCTGCCATGCGAACATCTGCGCGGTCGTTTCGCGGTGCCGCGAACCGGTGAACCCGGGAATCCGGGCGGTCCCGCGTTCCGCATGTCGGCCGGACTGGGGGTTGGCGCAAGGCGCACCCCGCAAAGATGGCGCTCGGGGCCGCCGGACGCGTCTCCCGCCGCGCCTCACCGATGTTGACGCCCCCCGCGGAAACCCCCATTTAGGGGACTGCACTGTTCGCGATTGCCGCCGGGCCTTGAACCCGTCGCGGCAGAGGAGACGAGAATGTTCATCCAGACCGAGGCGACCCCCAATCCCGCGACTTTGAAGTTCCTGCCGGGACGGCCGGTGCTGCCCGACGGCGTTCTCGACATTCCGGACGCGGCACAGGCCGCAAAGTCGCCCCTCGCCGAACGCCTGTTCGCCGTTCCCGGCGTGACCGGCGTGTTCCTCGGCAGCGACTTCATCACCGTGACCAAGACCGATTCCGAATGGCAGCAGATCAAGCCCGCGATCCTCGGCGCCATCATGGAGCATTTCATGTCCGGCGCGCCGATGCTGGCGACGGGCGCGGGCGCAGCGGCGGCGGAGGACGAATTCTTCGAGACCAAGGATGCCGACACGGTCGCCACCATCAAGGAACTGATCGAGACGCGGGTGCGCCCGGCGGTCGCCAATGACGGCGGCGACATCACCTTTCGCGGCTTCAAGGACGGCATCGTCTATCTCAACATGAAGGGCTCGTGCTCGGGCTGCCCGTCGTCGACGGCGACGCTCAAGCACGGCATCCAGAACCTGCTGCGCCATTTCGTGCCCGACGTGGTCGAAGTCCGGCCCATGTAAGGGCGGGGGCGGGGTCAGGGCGCGATCGGCGAGAGAATCGGTTAGTGTTTCTTCCCACAGCGTCGGTGACGGGGGGCGAAGTTCACCAGGAGCGTTTTTCGTTTAGGTTGACCCACCCACACTTGGTTGTCATCGCCCGGCTTGACCGGGCGATCCAGTAAACGCCGACCGTGAGTACCGGATTGCCCGGTCGAGCCGGACAATGACAGCCGATAGGGCAGCGTAATCGGAGAATGCTCCAAGCGTCGATGCAGGACGGTTCAACGAATTCCCTCTGATGCGAGTTCTCGCCATAGACACTGCGCTGGACGCCTGCTCGGCGGCCGTTTTCGACACCGCAAGCAGCGGCCGGGCCAAGAGCCGGTCGCTGCCGATGGTACGCGGCCACGCCGAAGCCCTGATGCCGCTCATCGCTACCGTCATGAGCGACGCCCGCGCTGAATTCGCCGAGCTGGACCGCATCGCGGTCACGGTCGGGCCGGGCAGCTTCACCGGCCTGCGGGTCGGCGTCGCGGCCGCCCGCGGCATCGCGCTTGCCGCCGGCAAGCCGGTGGTCGGACTGACCACGCTGTCCGCCATTGCGGTTCCGTTCATCGATGCCGACGACTCCAAGGCGCTGCTGGTCGCCATCGACGCCCGTCACGACCACGTCTACATGCAATTGTTCGGTCCGGGCGGGCGCACCCTGGTCGCGCCGCGCATCGCCCATCTGCGCGACGCCATTCGTGCCGCCATGGCGAGCCCGACCCGGATCGTCGGCAACGCGGCCAAGCTCGTCGAAGCGGCATGGCCGGAGAACGAGCGCCGGCCATTGCTGGTCAGCGAGGTCAAGGCGCCCGACATCGTCTGGATCGCCCGGCTCGGCGCCGCCGCCGATCCCGATCCCGCTTCCGTGAAGCCGCTCTATCTGCGCGAGGCCGATGCCCATCCGCAGGCGGCCGGCGTGCTGCCGCGGCAATGACCCTGTTTCCGGCCTGGCTCAGACACCACTTCGGCGGCGCCGAGCCGGCGGTGTCGGAGGCGCGGCTGGAAGACGCGGCGCTGCTCGCCGCCCTGCACGGCGCCGCGTTCCAGCGCGGCTGGAGCACCGAGGAATTCGAGCAGCTCCTGGCCGAGCACAATGTCGTCGCCGACCGCGCCATGGCCGGCGCCGAACTCGCCGGATTCGTCGTGTCGCGGATCGCCGCCGACCAGGCGGAAATCCTCTCGATCGCAGTTGCCGCCGCCTATCGCGGGCAGGGCCTGGCGCACAAGATGCTCGACGTGCATCTGCGCCGGCTCGCCGGCTATGGCGTCGCCACGGTGTTCCTCGAGGTCGACGAACGCAACGAGCCGGCGCGCCGGCTCTATGCCGGGTTCGGCTTTGCGGAAGTGGGCCGGCGCGAAAGCTATTACGCAGCCGCCGAGGGCGCGGCAGCGGCGCTGGTGCTGCGCCGCGACCTCGCATAGCGGGCGGCCGCGATGCTGCGCATGGCGTTCTCGCTCGGCGTGATCACGATCGTCACGCTCGCGCTGATACCGGTGCAATGGCTGGCGGTGCGGCTGGAATGGCCGCTGCGGCGGCGCATCCCGACCTTCTATCACCGCATCGTCTGCCGAGTCCTCGGCATCCGCATCACCGAGATCGGCCGCCGGGTAGCCGAGCATCCCCTGCTGATCGTCTCGAACCACACCTCGTGGCTCGACATTTCCGTGATCACCGCGGTCGCACCGGTGGTGTTCGTCGCCAAGAGCGAGGTCGCGAACTGGCCGGTGTTCGGGCTGTTCGCCAAGCTGCAACGCTCGGTTTTCGTCGACCGCAACCGCCGGCGCAAGACCGCGGACGTCAACAGCGAGATCGCCCGGCGGCTCGCCGGCGGCGATCCCGTGGTCCTGTTCGGCGAAGGCACCTCGAGCGACGGCAACCGCGTGCTCGCCTTCCGCACCGCCCTGGTCGGGGCGGCGCGCGACGCGCTGGCCGAGGCCGAGCATGCCGGGCGGGTATGGATCCAGCCGCTCTCGGTCGCCTATACGGGCCTGCTCGGCCTGCCGCTCGACCGCCACGTCCGCCCCCGCGTCGCCTGGTATGGCGACGCGGCAATGTGGCCGCATTTTTCGCGGCTGGTGGCGCACAGCGCCGTCGACGTGGTGGTGACCTGGGGCGAGCCGCTCGCCTATGACGAGGCCTCCGACCGCAAGGCGGCGGCGCGGCAGATGGAGCAGGCGGTGCGCCGGCTCACCGTCGCGGCGCTGCGGGGAAGAGCGGCCGAACCGGCCGGAACCGAGACGACAACTGCCAATTCCCTTTTGCCGGGAAAGGCGCTATGACCACGGCGGGCGCGGCCCGCGGGCTCGAT
>DASYNT010000299.1:0-3086 GCA_036008405.1 Xanthobacteraceae bacterium | reverse complement strand
CCTTCAGCGTCGCCACCTGCTCGGGGATCAGGTTGAAGGCGACATCGACATCGCCATGCTTCAGCGCCAGAAGCTGCGCCGCGCTCTCGCTCATGTGGCGGATCAGCAACCGGTCGTAGCCGGGCTTGCCGCCCCAGAAGCCAGGATTGGCGACCAGCGAAATCTGCTGGTTGCGCTGCCAGCCGATCAGCCGGAACGCCCCCGATCCGACCGAGTTCTGATCCAGCCACGGCGTCGCGGTGTCCTTGTCGGCGGTGTCCGGGCCGTCCATGCCGCCGTGCGCGATCACCGCCGCCTTCTCGGAAATCCCGAATTCCGGGGCGGCGATAATGGTCAGCAGCGGCTGGCTCGGATCCTTGAGCACGAAATCCACGGTGTGCGCATCGACCACGGCGACGTGGTCGACATGCGCGAGATACTGGCTCGCCTGGTATTTCATGTTGAGCAGGCGCGTGAAGGAAAAGCGCACATCCTCGGCAGTAAGCGGATTGCCGGATACGAACTTGGCGTCGTCGCGCAGGTTGAAGCGGACGGTCTTGCCGTCCGGCAGATACTCCCACGACGTCGCAATGCACGGCTTGATGGTGATCAGGTCGTCCGGTGACATCGTCACTAACGGATCGTAGGCGGCGCGGGTCGGCATAGGGTTGGTGTATCCGGCGACGCGCCCCGGATCGAGCGTCGTCGTGTCGCTGAAATCGAGCGCCACCACCAGCGTTTCGCGCCGCGCCATGCTCTGCGCCGCGGCCGGGCGCGCGCGCGCGAGCATAGTCCCCAGCGCACCCGCGCCGCCGACGATCAACGGTCTGCGGCCGATTTTGTGTTGGCTCATTTCCGTATCCCCTGTCACGATGACGACCGCAACCATTTTCCGAGTCTATCGTTTTATCGCGTCGCGGTGGGCAGGCAAGGCTTCGAAATGCTCGTGCTTCAACAGGCGAATTGACGGGCGTTGACCTCGTCCCTCACCTGCACAACGAGAAGCGAACACGGATCAGCCGACCGGCGCGGATAGTCCGCTACGGCTCGGCGGATAGCTTTGCCCATCCGGCAGCGGCGCGCACTGCGTCGATCGCCTCCTGATGGCGCCAGCCGTCCTCAATGGTCAGATAGGGCTGATGGCCTCGCCCCTCGATGTCGGCGACGAAATCGCGCGCGAGCGCGTTCCAGGCGCGCTGGGGCACCTCCCAACCGGCGGCCCAGTTGGCGCGTCGCTCGACCGGAGGCAACCAGGTGAGAATTTCGGCGGGAACAGGCACCTCGCGAAACGACGCATCGCCTTCCTTCCACAGATGAAGCGCGCCCTGGCAATACGCCTTATCGACGTGGATCGTGCCGCGCGATCCGTAGAACGCCACATAGTCCTGGTGCTTGCCCTGGCGCAGGCAGGAGTGGCGGAACGTCGCGCTCATGCCATCAGCGGGATCGCTGCCCGGGGCGCCTATGCGTGCCAGCACGGTGTACGACCAGTCGCTGTCCACCTCGGCCCAGTCGCCCCCCGCCGCCTGTTCGGCCGAGGGGGCGGCGCGCTGCCAGTCGCGAAAATCATGCGGCATCGGTGCCAAC
Organism: Xanthobacteraceae bacterium; assembly: GCA_036008405.1. GTDB lineage: Bacteria > Pseudomonadota > Alphaproteobacteria > Rhizobiales > Xanthobacteraceae > JAJPKK01. The sequence continues at coordinate 1,520 of DASYNT010000299.1, read as the reverse complement.
GGCGCGCGTTTGAGATCGTTGCGGGTCTCGCCGGCCACCGCCAGCATGACGCCGCCCGCAATCGCCTCGGCGATCGCGGCCTTATGGGTGAAGTTGTTGTTGAGCCGCCCACCGCCGGTGGCGAGCCGGTGCGGCCAGCCGAACGGCGCCATTCGCGGCCAATGATAATGCGAGACGAATTCAGCCTCCAGCAGCTCTCCGATCGCACCCTCGGCAACAAGCGCGCGGGCAAGCAGCGCGGCCGGCTGGTAGTTCGAGGTTGCCGCATAGGCGGTCTTGACGCCGGCCGCGCGCGCTGCGCGAGCAAGTGGCCGCGCCGCCGCGGCGGTCACCGCAACCGGCTTGTCGATGTAGATGTGGCACTGCTGCGCCAGCGCCGCCTCGATCATTTCCGCGTGGCTGTCGCCGGGTGTGGCGATGGCGACGATGTCTGGGCGCAGGTCGGCGAGCGCCGTCCGCCATTCGGTGGTGGCCAAGGGAATGCCGAGATCGTCGGCCACCCGGCGCACCACCTCGGCGGTGCGGCTGGCGATCGCCACCACGTCGGCCCCCGCTTGGCGCAGCGCCAACGCGTGACCCTCGCCGGCCGATCCGGCACCCAGCACCATGGCACGAAGGGTCATCGCCCGAACTCCAGACAGTGTGATCGCCACGGCAGCTTATGGCGGAACGAACTGGTATTATCCGGAATTCCCCCGATGAGCGGCCACGCCACTCGCGCATGCGCAAGACTCCGTTGCGCGGAGCCTACGACGGTGCCTCCAACCGGCCAAATCGACGGCGCCGGGCCCTCAGTCTGCGCCCCGCAGCCTCGCCGAGATGATCGACGACCTCGCGGGGGCCGTACCCGGGCAGTGCCTGCTCGAAGCTTGCGGGCAGGATGGACCTGTTGTCGCGAAGCGCGGCCAGCACATCGTGGGTCTAAAACCAACCGCCGCTTTCCACCATGTCAGACGCAGGCGGGCAGTATCCGTTGCACCCAATAAACGTCCGCTATCGAGAGGTGGGGACCTCGTCCGGAACGTCGTTAATGGGCGCGAAGCAGCCGGCGCACACTACGCTGAACGTCCGCTTCAGCGATCGGCCGACTGGCCGTCCATTGGCTGACATGGGTCGGATGCGGTCTTACGAACTCCGCCGGTCGGTCCGCTGTCCAGTCTGAATCGAACTATCGGTTCCGTTGCCACCGGACCCCCGAATAGAGAGGGGAATGATCTACCGCATCACCGTCGTCCCGCCGCAAGGGGCCGGCGCTGCGCGCCCGCGGCTCCGCCGCGCCCTTGCCCCGGGCGGACGGGATGCGGGGTCGGGAGGTGTTCAGCCCAAAAAAAGGGAAGCACCGATGAACATCCCCGAATTCGCGACCGTGCTGACAGCGGTCATGCACCACAACATGCGTCTGCATGACGAAGGCGCCTCGATGAAAGACTACCTGGTGCCGATGGCGTGGGGCGACCCAGGCCTCGGCAAGAGCGACATCGCCGAGGCAGTCGCAGACGATCTCGGTTGGAAGATGGTCT
>DASYNT010000298.1:0-6370 GCA_036008405.1 Xanthobacteraceae bacterium | reverse complement strand
CGGAAGCCGGGTGCCGAAATTGATCGTGTTGGTGGCGCGGCGCATGTAGGCCTTCCAGGCGTCGGAGCCGGCCTCGCGGCCGCCGCCGGTCTCCTTTTCGCCGCCGAACGCGCCGCCGATCTCGGCGCCGGAAGGGCCGATGTTCACGTTGGCGATGCCGCAGTCCGAGCCGGTGGCCGAGACGAACCGCTCGCCCTCGCGCATGTCGAGAGTGAAGATCGAGGAGCTCAACCCCGCGCCGACGGCGTTGTGCATGGCGATGGCGTCCTCGAAACTGCCATAGCGCATCACCCAGAGAATCGGCGCGAAGGTCTCGCGCGGCACCGGGCCGGCCTGCGTCGGCATCTGGCACAGTGCCGGCCGAACGTAGTACGCGTCTTCGCCCCCGATGCCCGCAATGCGCTCGCCGCCATGCACGATGCCGCCGGCCGCGCGGGCCTCGGCGAGCGCCCGCTGCATGCCATCGAACGCCGCGCGGTCGATGAGCGGGCCGACCAGCGTTCCGGCGTCGCGGGGATCGCCGACCGCGACCGACGCGTAGACCTGCGAGAGCCGGCGCACCAGGCCGTCATGGATGGCGTCGTGCACGATGAGCCGGCGCAGCGTGGTGCAGCGCTGGCCTGCCGTACCCATGGCGGCGAAGGCGATGGCCCGGACCGCGAGATCGAGATCGGCCGAGGGCGCGACGATGGCGGCGTTGTTGCCGCCGAGCTCGAGGATCGCGCGGGCGAACCGCGCAGCCAGCCGCGGACCGGCGGCGCGGCCCATGGCGGTCGAGCCCGTGGCCGAGACGACGGCGACACGGGCGTCGTCGACCAGCATCTCGCCGACATCGCGGCCGCCGATCAGAAGCTCGGACAGGCCGTCGGGCGCGTCGCCGAAGCGGCGCATGGCGCGTTCGACCACCGCCTGGGTGGCGAGCGCGGTGAGCGGCGTCTTCTCGGACGGCTTCCACACCACGGGGTCGCCGCAGACGAACGCGAGAGCGGCGTTCCAGGACCACACCGCCACCGGAAAGTTGAACGCGGAGATGACCCCGCATACGCCCAGCGGATGCCAGCTCTCCATCATCCGGTGGTCGGCACGCTCGGTTGCGATGGTGCGGCCGTAGAGCTGGCGCGACAGGCCGACGGCGAAATCGCAGATGTCGATCATCTCCTGCACCTCGCCGAGGCCCTCCGACACGATCTTGCCGGCTTCGATGGTCACCAGCCGGCCGAGATCGTCCTTCACGGCACGCAGTTCCTCGGCGAGGAGGCGCACGAACTCCCCGCGCCGCGGCGGCGGCACCGTGCGCCAGGCCTCGAAAGCGTCGGCAGCCCGGCCGATGGCGGCGCCCGCCTCCTGCGGGCCGGCGATCGCGACATGGACGATGAGTTCGCCGGTGATCGGCGACGACGCGGCAATTCCGGCGCGGGCAAAGGCGCCCTGCGGCGCCCCGAGCCGGGACAGGATCGCGAGCGCCTCGTCGCGAACCGACATGCGTTGCCCCACGGACGCCCCTGTCATCGCCCCAAGCCTTTGAACGACTGCTGGGGCGCCATCTCCGGCTTGGCGTAGACCTGGCCGAAGCGGTTCTCCAGGAAGACCTTCAACGGGATGTCCTCCTGGCGGATGAACCCGCTGTGCGGCAGTTGTCCGCCCGCGAGCAGGTCGAGCACGGTGCAGATCGCCGCCGCCGTCGTGATCTGGATGGCGCTCAAGGTCCGGCCGTCCACGTCGCGGCTGTAGATCTTGTTGGCGTAGGTCTCCTGGACCAGCTTGCCGCCGTTGCGGCCGCTGACGGCAACGAAGATGATCACGACGTCCTGCAGGGTCGTCGGCACCGCATGCTCGAGGATGTCCTTGAGCACGTCGCGGCGGTCGCGCAGGCGCAGGTCGTTGAGGAGCGCCCGCATGATCGCGGCGTGGCCGGGATAGCGGATGGTGCGGTAATTGAGATTGCGTACCTTGCCCTCGAGGGTATCGCAAAGGGTCCCGAGCCCGCCCGAGGTGTTGAACGCTTCGTAGGTGACGCCATCGAGGGAGAACTCCTCCTTCTCCTCCAGCGGCGGCACCTCGCGGCGCACGCCGTTCACGATCGCCTCGCAGGGCTCGCAATATTCGTTGATGACGCCGTCGGTGCTCCAAGTCAGGTTGTAGTTGAGCGCGTTGGAGGGGTATTGCGGGAGCGCCCCGACCCGCAGCTTGACGCTGTCGAGCACCTCGAAGCGCTTGGCCATGTCGAAAGCGACGATGGACACGAAACCCGGCGCCAGCCCGCATTGGGGAATGAAGGCGACTTCGGCATCGGCCGCGAGCTCCTTGACGCGGCGCGTGCTCGCCACGTCCTCAGTGAGGTCGAGATAATGCGTGCGCGCGGCGCGGGCCGCTTCCGCAATGGGCGTCGTCAGATGGAACGGGGCGGCATTGAGCACCGCGAACTGCCCGTTGAGCAGGTCGACCAGCTTGGAGCTGTCCTCGACATCGGCCGCCACGGCGCGAATGCGCTCGTCGCGGTCGCGGCCAGCGAGCACCTCGGGCGAGCGATCCGCCAGGGTGACCTGGTAATCGCCCGTCGCGGCGAGCAACTGGGCCACGGTGGCGCCGATTTTCCCGGCGCCGATCACGACGACATCCTTCATTCGCCCTCCGGTCGTTCCAGCGATCATCACCCCACAATAACATCCCGTTGCCGCGAGCGCGCGCGATTTGCCGATGGCGGCGCGCGATCGAGTGCGGATTTCAGTTTGATTTTTGTCAAGGCTGGCAGCATGTCCCCGCGATTAGGTGGCTCCGACGGACGCAGTCGCCGCGCGGCGCCCGCGCCGGCTCGAACAGCCGCGGTGCGAACAACGGAGGAAACCAGTGACGCGATTTAACGCAATGACGCTGACGGGAGTGCTGGCACTCGGTCTGATGACCGCGGTCGCGCAGGCCGTGCCGCTGACCAACTCGGCCGCCGGCCTCAGATCGGCGGCAGACGACACCGGCCTCATCGAGAACGTCGATGCCTGCAACCGCGTGTGCCGCAAGGGTCCGGTCCCGGAATGGGGCGGCGCGGTCCGCTACCATCGTCATGTCGGCAAGGCCTGCCGGCCGGTCAAGTGCACGCCTTGAGAGCGCATTTCGTTTCGATCGGTTCACGCTCGGCTGCAACGTACCGGCGCGAGCGGGCCATCCAGTAAGCGATACCAAGCGAGGGAGCCCGAAGAAAATGTCGGGCTCCGTTCGTATCCGGCGGTCAGTCCCGCCTCGTCTCGAGGAGCACCGACGCTGCGCCCGACCTTCAACGGGTCTTGACGTCGCCCCCTCGTAAAAATAGCAGTTGCCTGGCCGGTGAAATCGCGCTGGTCTGCTGGCAGAACGGCAAGATTGCGCGGCACAACCACCGCTCGGAAACGCGACAGGGAGAAAAAAGATGGTCGAGGGGGCACGAGACGCGGCGCGCGATTCGTTGGGCTCGCCGCCGGCCGGCCGCGCCGGGCGGCTGATGTCGATCGCCCTGGTGGCGTTCGGGATCGGCGCCACCGCGAACGTCGCCCTGCCGCAACCGGCCGCGCCGCCGGAGGAGGAGGAGTATGGCGAGTTCCTGGCGCGGCCCGAGGAGCTGGCTACGGTCGCGGTCAACGACATCGTCAAATCGATCCGCATGAACGGAACCGCGATGACGCTGGGCCGCAAGGTCTACGACAAGGCCTGCGCCGCCTGTCACGGCGCCGACCTCAAGGGCCTGCCCGACCGCCACACCCCCGATTTGACCGATGCCGACTGGCAGTATTCCGGCGACGACCTGGCGTCGGGCGGGCTGTTCAAATTTCCGTCCGATGTCGAATGGACGGTGCGGTACGGCATCCGCTCCGGCCACCCGAACGCGCGCGGCGAGGAGGCGGACATGCTGGCCTATGATCCGGCATTCCGCAACGCCGACGACACCAAGGAATTCGGCGACAAGCGGTACCTGACCGACGCCGAGATCGCCGACGTCGCCGAATACGTCCTGCAGGTCAGCGGCCAACCGGCCGACGCCGCCAAGGCCGCCCGCGGCGAAGTATTCTTTCACGATGGCGCCACCGGCAACTGCTACGACTGCCATGGCGACGACGCGACCGGCAACGCGGCGATCGGATCGACCAATCTGACCCAGAAGCGCCTGTATCTCTATGGCGCGGACCGCGCCTCGATCATCGAGTCGATCACCCGCGGGCGCCACGGCGTCATGCCGGCCTTCGAGGGCAGCCTCAAGCCCGAGGAGATCAAGGCGGTGTCGGTCTACGTGCTGTCCCGCGCCGCGAAGTGACGCCCCGGCGCGTTCTGCTCGTATGGTGCCAACCGCGTTCGTGAGCCCGATTGCAAGAAGGCCTCGGTAAACCAGGGCCTTCGATGAAGAAGCGAGTCTCGGCTGCGCTCACCAAAAGTCCGAAAGGAAATGCCAGTTCAAACCCGCCTTGAACTGGTTGATGTGGGTGGTGTCCTGCAGGCCGGTCGAAACCGGGAAGTTGGCGACGGTGGGCAGAATGGTGCCGTTGATGGCCACCGCCCGGTTTCCGAAATCCAGATAATCATATTCGGCCTTGAGCGACCAGTTGGTCCACAACGCCCATTCGATGCCGGTTCCTGCCGTCCAGCCGACGCGGCTCGTGGTGCCGGTCCCGGAAAACGCGGGGAAGCCCCCGGCGATGGTCCAGCCGTCGGTGAAGTTGGTGTGGGCATAGGCGGCGCCGGCCTTCCCGTAAATCAGCCAGCGGTCATGGGCGATGCCGATGGTGGAGGCTGCGGTGCCGACCCAGTTGGTGTTGGCGCCGATCGACCGGGTGAACAGCGTCGAAGCCGATACGGGACCGAAGCTGGTGGTGCTCGTCCCATCGACTTTGCCCCAGGCGATGTCCGCCTCGGTGCCGACGACCAGCTTGCCGAGCTGGTAGCGCGAGCCGCCTTCGATACCGCCGATGAAGCCACTGCTGCTCGTGGTCTGAATCGCCGGCACATTGGCGAGGATGCCGAGAATACCGAGGCCCGGATCGGAGGAGTCGGTGGTCCCCCAGGCGCCGCCGACGACGCCGCCGGCATACAGGCCGCTCCAGTCATAAGCGGCGGCAGGCGCCACCGCCTTCAGAGGCATGTCCGCCGCCAAAGCCGAACCGGCCAGAAGCGCCGTAACGGCGATTCCGGCAAAAAATGCATGCCCCATAGACCCCCTCCGCACCCGACCAACATCGATCTTACCTGCTTCGCCGCCGCGACAATGTACCGGATCGGCAACAGTTGACGGGAATTCGCAGCGGGGCACGGGCCGGTGAGCGAGAACAAGATGCCGCGCCGCCACGGCATCTGCGTGGACGAGGTGCGCGGCTGGCGCGAAGCCGCCCTGAGCCCCACGTGTCGCCGACCACGCCTCACTCGGCCAGCCGGACTTCGGCCATGGCCGTTTGGGCGGCGGCATCATCCAGGGGAACGAAGTCGAATAGGCCGCGCTCGTCGGCCGCCGCCGACACTGCCGACGATGCCAGTAGGCCCGCCACCCCGGCGACCATGCCGCTGGCGGTGATCCATTTGCCCTTGTCGTTCATCTCCAGGCGAAAGAAATAGGTCTGTCCCGGCGCCGCCGCGAACTCCTGCCGGGAGGCACGAAACAGTTCCAGCGGCCGGGCGAAGAAAAGCTTGTGCGGGCCGACCGCAATGTCGCGGTAAACGAACGTTCCGGTCTTGAGGGCGCCCATGGGCGCCTCGTCCAGATAGGCCTGAAATCCGGCATCAATAAATCCCGGAAAGGCCTTGTCGCGAAGGACGACGACGCGCGCGAGCCCGGATCGCGGCGCCTCGATAGCATCCAGCGTGGCGCCGGTCCGGGTCGGGGCACAACCGGAGACAACGGCAGCGACGGTCAACGCCAGCCGCATCCGGCGGAGCCTGGTCGCGGCCTGGAGAACGCAAATGATTTGGCTGATAGAAGCGAGCGCCGAGGCAACTCTCATCACTGGCCCCCTGTAGTGCCCGCTCGACATCCACCAGGGTATCCGCGCCACGCACGGCGCGCAACCATGAAGCGTGCGAGAAGCGCGCACGACCACGGAGGGGCGGAAATCGTGATGATCTGCGCAATTCCCGATGCGGAATTTAGCTTTCGAGTCGACCAGGCTGGTACGCAAAGGTGCCCCGCGCCAATGGGTTCGCCTTGCCGCACAAACGTAAAAATGCTAGCAATTCCTTATCGGCTCGGAATTTCTTAATAAGATCATAAACGTCGGCTTTCGGCCGGCGGCAACCAGGACGGGGACTCATGTCAGACGGCGAAAAAGAGCCCTTTTGCGTCCATCATCTTTTGTTCGGGGGGTGGATCATCGCGTTCATCGCGGCCATAGGCCTCGCGATGACCACGCAGACGGGGCCG
>DASYNT010000297.1:0-3815 GCA_036008405.1 Xanthobacteraceae bacterium | reverse complement strand
CGCGGAGCCGGCGCAAACCGTGCTCCCGGTTCGCTTCCGGTTGCAGTGCCGCCATGACGGCGTTCGGCGACGTCGCGAATGGCCCAAAACGGACATCGGTTGGTTCGGGAACGGCGATCAACGGTCGCCCCAGTCGATAGAGCAACACGCCGAAATGTAAGCCCCCAACGCCGGTGCCCTACCACACCCGAGGAACAAGGCGATATCGCACCCTGCGCATATACTCGTCATACCCTGGCAAATTTTGGCGGAGAAAACTTTCCTCATCGAGGATGCGCCAAACGAGCACCGGGGAGAACGGTACGACAAGGAGAATGCTCCACCACGAACCGAGTGCGAGCGGCATCGCCACGAGCAAGAGCAACGCACCCGAATACATCGGGTGCCGGACGTATGCGTATGGGCCCGTCGACACGACGGGCTGTCCCTCTTCTACCTGAATGGTAGAAGCGGCATAGCTGTTCGATTTCATCACCGCGAAGAACAACAGGAATGACAGTACGATCATTGCGTTTGCCATCACCGACACGACCGGCGCGACCGGCGACCAACCGAAACGATGGTCGAACGCGGGAAACACAACGAACCCTACAAACCCGAGGATGAAAAGCGCCGAGATGAGTTTCTGGCTCGGTCGCTGCTCCGCCGCGGGTCCGATGTTCATGCGGCGCTCGACGAGCTTTCGGTCGTGCACGAGAAAATAGATGCCCAACGCCTGCGCGGACACCTCAAACACGGCTACGAAGACCCACGCCTGCCAATAGTTGAGCGTGCCCGCAGGAATGAACAGGCACGCCAGCAAAATTGCGAGCGTTATGAGGTTGGCGAGTACGCCCCGGACGTAAAAATTCGACATGGATGTCTATCCCGCCACCAGCTCACACCACTTGCAGGCAGTCCTCGACCTCCCTCATCATTGCGACATTGTCGAGAAGGAAACGAAAACCGGTCTCGCCCATCGGCAGTCCAGCTATTCCCCGCGCTACGCTCGCTCCGAGCTTCTCCTGTGCGGCGCAGTGCACAGGGAGCCGCAGCGGCCGTCATCCGTGGGTGCAATTCCAAATCGCTGCCTTCATTTCGGCGCGCCGCGCCGGTCCCCGCCCCATCAATGCATGCGGGGTACCTTGAAGAACCGGTTGCGTTCCGACGAGGTGACCCTCTGGTCGAAGCTGCGGCCGTCGCGCTCGATGCGCAACGGGATTTCGGCGCCGGCACGGCCCTGCGACCAGATGCGGCGGAACAGCCCGGCGAGATCGTCCGGCGTTTCGCCGGCGACCGCCTGCACCACGTCGCCGGTCTGCAGGCCGGCGCGCTGGGCCGGGCCGCGATCGGCGACGCCGATGACGACGATCCGGTCGTCGATCTCGGCGGCGTAGAATCCGAGCCACGGCCGGGCCGGCCGGTTGGGCCGTCCATGACGCAGGAGGTCGTCCAGGATCGGCGTCAACAGGTCGATGGGGACGACCATGTTGAGATGGCCGGCGCTACCCTTTTCCCGTCCCTGCTCGAGTTGCAGCGACCCGATGCCGATCAGGTCTCCGGCCGGGCCGATGACCGCGGTGCCGCCCCAGTTGGGGTGGGAGGGGGCGGTGAAGATCGCCTCGTCGAGCACATATTCCCAGTATCCGGCAAATTCCTGCTTGGCGACGATGCGCGCCGCCACCGAGCGATGCGGGCCGCCGGCGCCGGCGACGACGACCCGTTCGCCGATCGAGGCCCGGCTCGAACTGCCGATCGAAAGGGCCGGCAGGTCCACCCGGGCGAGCGCCTGGACCAGGCCGAAGCCGGTCTCCTGGTCATAGGCCAAGGCATGGCCCGGAACCGGAGGGCCGGAGATCGGCGTCAACCATACCGATTCGGCCTCGGTGATGAGATAGCCGATGGTCAGGACCAGCCCGCTGTCCCGTATCAGGACGCCGTTGCCGGCGCGCTCGGTGCCGAGCGTCTGGGCGGTGAAGGCGTCGTCGGGAATCACCGCGCGCAAACCGACCACCGCGGCGACGGCCGCACCGAGATCGTAGTCGTAATCTGCGGACTTAGGCTGGTCTTCCGGCGGCACTTTCCAGTCGCTCAAGCTCGGCATAGGCGAGAATCCTTTTCTGCCGATGGTGATGAAAACATCCGGGAGGGTCCTTTCAAGTCCTGATGCCGCGCTCAGTTGGTGGCGCACAATGGACCAAAGCCGGTCCCGACCGCCGGCGTCCGATCGCACAAATGCCATTCTGAATTATGATAATACCTCTGTTGGCGCGCGCCTAGCATGCCCGCCGGAGCCGGTGTCGCCGGAGCGGAGGCCGCCCGGCCCGAGGCAGGTTGCCGGCCGTGCCGGAGGCCCTTCCGAGCGCTTCGAAGACCGGGACAATAACGCAGTTCTGCCGCATTTTAGGCGGCTTTGCCGCATCGTCCGTGGGTTGCGCGCCCTGGCGAGCGGTGAGATATTGCGAGGATGGAGGGGGCGCTGGCAGAAGGCCGGTGTGCCGGGAAAAAGATGACCTCATCGAACGCGCATGACCTGTCTGGAGCCGCGCAAGACGCGGCCGGAGGGGCGTTGGACCTCAAGGGCGTGCGCATCCTTCTGGTCGAGGATTCATGGCATCTCGGCATCGCCCTGAAAAACCTGCTCAAGGCCTGTGGTGCCGATGTGACGGGCCCGGTCGCGACCGCGGCCGAGGCCGATCGCATGGCTGCCGAGCACAGCCCCGCCGTCGCCCTGGTCGACCTGAACCTGCGCGGCGGCGAGCGCGCCTATGACCTGATCGACCGGCTGCATGAGCGCGGCATCAGCGTCATCGTGACGTCCGGCTACGAGGTGCTTCCGCGCCCGCCGGGAAAGGCCGTGGCCATCCTGCAGAAGCCCTTCGGCGAGGCGCAGCTGCTGGCGCTCCTGCGCCCGCTGATCGCCCAAAGGGCCGCGCCGTAGCGCGCCTCGTTTCAGGCGCGATCGAGCGGAATGACGATGGTGCAGCGCACCCCATCGGGCTCCAAAAACAGGTCGACGGTGCCGCCGAGTTCGTGAGGGATCAGATCGCGAATGAGGCTGGTGCCGTAGCCCGATTGCACCGAGGCTGTGATCGGGGGGCCGCCGGTCTCGCGCCATGCGATTGCGAGCGTTGCGGTCTCGGCGCCGTCCGCGGGGGCCCAATGCACGGAAATCCGGCCATCGGGGCTCGACAGCGCGCCGTATTTTGCGGCGTTGGTCACGAGCTCATGGAGCACCATCGCCACCGCCTGGGTCGCCGCCGCGGTGAGCATGACGTCCGGCCCGGTGACGGTCATGTTCGCCTCCGTCGCATAGGGTGCGAGCTGGTGGCGGACGAGATCGGCGAGGCCGGCGCCGTTCCAGCGGCTCTGGCTCAGCAGAGAATGGGCCGTGGCCATGGACTGGATGCGCCCGTCGAGCGTCTGGATGAACTCGTCCATGGAGCGGCTGCCCTGGCGGGTATACATCGCGACCACGGCCACGCGGGCGAGGATGTTCTTCACCCGGTGGTCGAACTCAGCGATCAGCATGTCCTGGCGCTCTTCGGCGCGCCTGCGTTCGGTGATGTCGCGGGTCAGTCCCTTGAGCATCACGAAGCGCCCTGCCGCGTCGAACTCGGCTCTCGATGTCTCCTCGAGCCAGACTTCCTGGCCGTCGGGGCGTATGAAGCGGAAGGTGAGCGCATAGGACGCCTTGTCGGGGCGGACGCCGCGTATATGGGCCTTGAAGCGTGCGCGGTCGTCCGGATGGACGCGCGCCAGGAAGCCCGCGGCAGTGATCGGCTGCTTGGGATCGAATCCCAGGATCTGCTCGGCGTTCCGGCTGCGCCGCGATG
>DASYNT010000296.1:0-29424 GCA_036008405.1 Xanthobacteraceae bacterium | reverse complement strand
CCCCCTCAAAATCATTTTTCAACACTATCGGTGATAACCCGCCCCCGCCCGGATGTCTCCCTGCGCCCGGTGCGGACGCGGTCCGCGAGAGCAGCGTCTGTTGCTCAGGCCGTTTCGTGCCGCTTCGATCGCGATCGGGCTTGATGTCATATCCCGCGGCCGTCATGGTCTGGCGGGCCGGCCCGGCGCGAGGGAAACGCGCGTCCGACGGCTTCACGCTCGGTTCACCCGCCTTGCACTGGCAGCCTCATGCGCATCGTAGATATCCGTGAGACGGCGGTCCCGCTCAGATCGGGCCTCACCAATTCCAGCTTCGACTTCACGGAGATGACGACCTCCATCGTCGCCGTCGTCACCGACGTCATGCGCGGCCGGCGGCCGGTGGCGGGCTACGCCTTCAATTCCACCGGCCGTTATGCGTGCGGCGCGCAGATGCGCGAGCGCTTCATCCCGCGTATCCTGCGCGCCGATCCGGCCGCGCTCCTCGACGACCGCGGCGCCAATATCGACCCCGCCCGCGTCGTCGCGGTCATGCTCATGCGCGAGAAGATCGGCGGCGATGCCGAGCGCTCGATCGGGATCGGCACCATCGAGGTCGCGGTATGGGATGCGGCGGCGAAGATCGCGGATGTGCCGCTCCATCGCATGCTGGCCGACCGCTACAGCGGTGGCCGCGTGCCGGACGAGGTGTTCTGCTATGTGGGCGGCGGGTGGTATCGGCCGGGCCAGACCGTGGCCGATCTGCAGGACGAGATGCGCCGTCATCTCGATACCGGCTACACGATGGTGAAGATGAAGGTGGGTGGCCTGCCGCTCGCCGAGGACTGCCGGCGCATCGAGGCGGTGCTGAAGGTGCTGGGACGCGGGGCGTGCCTCGCGGTCGACGCCAACGGCAAGTTCGAGCGCGGGGAGGCGCTCGCCTATGCGAAGGTGCTCCGGCCGTTCGGGCTGAAATGGTTCGAGGAGCCGTGCCATCCCCTCGACTACGCGCTCTATGCCGAGATCGCGGCGGCCTATGACGCCCCGCTCGCCACCGGCGAGAACCTCTATTCGACGAAGGACGTCGAGAACCTCGTCCGCTTCGGCGGCCTGCGCGCGGGGCGCGATTTCATTCAGGTCGATCCGCCCCAGGCCTATGGCATCGCGCAATACGGCAGGACCGTCGCCATGCTGGAAGGCCGGGGCTGGGGCCGCGCCTCGCTGTTTCCCCATGGCGGCAACCAGATGTCGCTCGCGATCGCAGCCGGATTCGGCCTCGGCGGCGCGGAATCCTATCCCGGCGTGTTCGGCGCGTTCGGCGGCTTTGCCGACGATGCGGCCGTCGAAAACGGGTACCTGACGCTGTCGGACCGGCCCGGAATCGGCTTCGAGGGACAAGCCGCGCTTTTTGCGCTCATGCGCGGGCTGGTCGAATAGAACCGGGGCCGGGAACGACCCCGGCCCCGCTTCGGCAATCGGACGACGCGGGCGTCATACGTCGATGATTGCCACGATTTCCATGGACCGCGGGTCCACGATCACGATCCGGTCGGCCACGAAGAAGTAGTCGTATCCGCGCCACTCCGGCTCGATCGCGACGATCTGTTGGGGAACGGGGACGAAGCGGACAGAACGCGGCACTGGCGTGCCGACGGCCAGGTCGAAGTCGACGTGGTCGACCCGCGGAGCGTTGCGCGCGCCGAGGAAGACCTCATGCATGCGGGTGCGCTTCTCGGGCGTGATGTCGACTGAGACGTTCGAACCCCTGTTGGGCGCCGCACCTTGGCCGGTCGTCACCGGATCGCGGTCATTTCGATGTTCTTCTGTCGCGCGATTCCGGTTGCCGCGATCGATTTCCCGGCCTTGGCCTGTGGTCGCGCGATTGTGATCGACGTCGCGGCCATTTCCACGCTCCTCGGTCGCCCGATTCTGATCGCGCCGATCGTTCTGCGGAGCTTGGCCGGTGGTCTCGCTGCGCCCACGATTCTGCGGCGCCTCGCCCACGCGATTGGGCTTTGACCGATTGTCGCGTTGCTCGGCGGCATTGCTGCGGTCGGCATCCGCCGCGCCCTTGTGCAGCGCGCCACCGTTCTGGGCCGCTCCGGGCGCGCCCGGCTTCGGCGCGATCTTCTCGGCTGGAGCGCCACGCGGCGGTTCCTGTTGCGCCACAGCGCCACAGGTTCCAGCGATGAGCGAGACGGCTGCGGCCGCGATCAACAATTTGTTTCTGTTCATTCAAACCTCCTTGGGTTGACACGTGCCCAGCCCAGTAGTTCGGATGCCAACGCAAGCATGCGCCCATGGTTCCTGCCCGCGGCCAAACGAGGAGGAACCGAAAGATTTCGTGACCGCGCACTCATTTTTGGTTCCGTCTGGTCCACATCGCGGTTCCCGCCATTGCCTTAATCGCGGCGCCGGGGCAGCTTCGCGCAGGAGGAACCCATGGCGATTCTCGCCCCGACCGCCGACACCGGGAGTCTCGAGTTCCGTACCAATGCCGCGCAGATGCAGGCGCTGGTCGCCGACCTGCAGGAGCGGCGGGCCGAGGCGGCCATGGGCGGTCCCGCCCGGGCGCGCGAGCGCCATGCCGGGCGCGGCAAGCTGCTGCCGCGCGAGCGCGTGCTGCGGCTCGTCGATCCCGGCGCGCCGTTTCTCGAACTGTCGCCGCTCGCCGCGCTCGGCATGTACGAGGATGCGATCCACGGCGCCGGCCTCATTACCGGCGTCGGCCGCATCGAGGGCCGCGAATGCATGGTCCTCGCCAACGACGCCACCATCAAGGGCGGCACCTATTTCCCGGTGACGGTGAAGAAGCACCTGCGCGCTCAGGAGATCGCGTTCGAGAACCGGCTGCCCTGCATCTACCTCGTCGACTCCGGCGGCGCCAACCTGCCGCGCCAGACCGAGGTATTTCCGGACCGCGATCATTTCGGCCGCATCTTCTACAACCAGGCCAATTTGTCCGCCGCCGGCATCGCCCAGATCGCCGTGGTAATGGGCTCGTGCACGGCCGGCGGCGCCTATGTGCCGGCGATGTCGGACGAGACCATCATCGTACGCAACCAGGGCACCATCTTTCTCGGCGGCCCGCCGCTGGTGAAGGCGGCGACCGGGGAGGTGGTGAGCGCCGAAGCGCTCGGCGGTGCCGAGGTCCATGCGCGGCGCTCCGGCGTCGCCGATCACTACGCCGCGGACGACGCCCATGCGCTGGCGATCTGCCGGCGCGCCGTGTCCCACCTCGATGGGCGGACCAAGGTCGATCTCCCGCTCATCGCGCCGCGCGATCCCGCCTGCGATCCGGGAGAGCTCGACGGCCTCGTCCCGTCCGACCCGCGCAAGGCTTTCGATATCCGCGCCGTCATCGCACGGCTGGTCGACGGCTCGGCTTTCGACGAGTTCAAGGCGCTCTACGGGACTACGCTGGTGACCGGATTCGCCCATATCGCCGGCATTCCCGTCGGCATCCTCGCCAATAACGGCATCCTGTTCTCGGAATCGGCGCTCAAGGGCACCCATTTCATCGAGCTGTGCTGCCAGCGCCGGATGCCGCTGCTGTTCCTGCAGAACATCACCGGCTTCATGGTCGGCAGCCGCTACGAGGCCGGCGGCATCGCCAAGGACGGCGCCAAGATGGTGACCGCGGTCGCCTGCGCACGGGTGCCCAAGATCACCGTCATCGTCGGCGGCTCTTACGGCGCCGGCAACTACTCCATGTGCGGCCGCGCCTACGGCCCGCGCTTCCTGTTCACATGGCCGAATGCGCGCATCTCGGTGATGGGCGGCGATCAGGCGGCGAGCGTGCTCGCCACGGTGAAGCGGGAAAACATCGAGGCCGACGGCGGCAAATGGTCCGAAGTCGAGGAGGAGGAATTCAAGCAGCCGATCCGCGAGCAATACGAGGCGGAGGGCAATCCCTATTACGCCACCGCCCGGCTGTGGGACGACGGCATCATCACCCCGGCCGAAACCCGCCGCGTCCTCGCGCTCGCCTTCGCGGTGACTCTCAATGCGCCGATCCCGCAGACGAAGTTCGGGGTGTTCCGGATGTAGCGGGAAGGGTGCCGCGCTTCGTTGCGAGGGGGAGCCATTACCGAAGCGGCTTCGGCTTGTCGCCGGCATAACCATCGGTCAGCGTGTGCAGGAACGCGATGATGTCGTCGATCTCCGGCCCGGACAAAGCGGGACTGGCCCAGGCAGGACGATCGAAGGGCCGCTCGACATTGACGTTGGCGTGAAATTGCGGCGGCAGGTCATCGAACTTGCGCACGGTGCCGTCACTGTCGCGGGAATACCACTTGTCCGGGTTGGTGTCGCGCTCGGCATAGAATTCCAGCACCTGCTTCAAGGTATGGAAGACGCCGTTGTGGAAGAACGTCCGGCGCAACGCGACATTGCGCAGGCTGGGCGACTTGAACATGCCGCAATATTCCGGCCGGTCCGCGAAATCCCGGCGCAACGGCCCGCACAGGCCGAGATCATAGAACGACGGATCGGCATTGGCCGGGATTTCCATGTTGCGCGGCACGCCAAGTGCGGCCAGGCCGTAATCGGTGAATTGCGGCGGCGTGCCGTCGGCGCCGCGCGCGCTGATGTGACAATGCGCGCAATTTCCCTTGGCGGGATCGTCGAACAGGGCGAGGCCACGGGCCTCGGCCGCCGTCAGCGTCGCCTTGCCGGCGAGCCAGGCGTCATACTTGCTGCTGTAGGGATAGAATTCCGTGTAGCGCTGCTCATAGGCTTCGAGCGCCTGCAGGACGCCATCGAACGCCTTTTCCGTGTCGGCGAATATGGCCGCGCCGAATGCCTCGCGCAGCAGGCCCGCATAGGCGGATTTTCTCACCGCGGTGACGACCGCCAGGGGGCCGTCATTCGCCATCTCGAGCGGCGACAGCAGCGGCAACCTCGCCTGGTCGCTGCCGCGGTCGACCCGGCCATCCCAGGTCAGTCCGCCGGTCGGGCCATTGTCGACACTGGCATCGCCGTCGTCGTCGGAGTCATGAAAATGCTCGGTGAATTGCGGCGTTGCCTGCAGATATTTCAGCGACGGAACGGCCCGCAACCCCATCTGCCGCATATCCTTGCCGCCGGGTACGACCGGCCGCGCGTCGGGCGGACCATAGGCATGGGCCGGGTCGTGGCACGAGGCGCATGACAATCGGCCCGACGCCGACAACGCGGGGTCGAAGAACAGCCTGCGGCCGAGTTCGGCCAGAATGCTCACTTGCGCGTAAACCGCGGCCCGCGAAACCGCGCGCGGTCGCGCCGCAACCGCCTGTGCACTCGCTGCGACGAGCAAGCTGCACAGCAGGATATGGAACGACCGCGGCGCCATCGCGGGAGAATGGACGAACTCTGTCGCTGATGCCAGCGCAAGGCCCGGCGTCGTTCCACCAGCGGCCGGCCGGCAAAGTTGTGCTACAGAACGGCTGCCGATCGGTAGGATTCGATACATTGGAAACGCGATGAAAAAAATCTCCTTCGTTCTGGCCGCGGTGGCGGCCGGTGTCGGTGCGTGCAGCGCGACGGCGGCGAGCCACAAGAAGGCGCCGCCGCGCCGTGTCGCCGGACTGGAGCAGATCAAGACCATCGTGGTGGTCTACGCCGAGAATCGCGGCTTCGATCACCTCTATGGCTTCTTCCCCGGCGCCGACGGCCTGCGGCGTGTGACCCCCGCCATGTCGGCGCAGCGCGACCGCGACGGCATCGTCATGAAGGAACTGCCGCCGGTCTGGGGCGGACTCACGGCCAGGGGCGTCACGCCGCCGGTCACCGAGGCGCAAACCAAGCATCTGCCCAATGCGCCCTTTGCGATCGACGACCCCAAGGGCTTCAATGCGGCCCTCGATGTCATCACCCAAAGTCCCTGGCATCTGTTCTATCAGAACCAGATGCAGATCGACGGGGGCAGGAACGACAAGTTCGTCGCCTTTGCCGACAAGGGCAGCCTGGTCATGGGGTATTACGATGCGAACGCCGCCAACCTTCCGTTGTGGAAGATCGCGCGGCGCTACACGGTGGCGGACAATTTCTTCATGGGCGCGTTCGGCGGCTCCTATCTCAATCATTTCTGGCTGGTCTGCGCCTGCACGCCGAAATACCCCAACGCCGACCAAAGCCCGGCCAAGGGCCAGATCGCCGTTGTCGAGCCCGATGGCGCCAGCCTGAAGATCGCGGACAATTCGCCGAAGTCGGCGATCGACGGCATGCCGAAGTTCGTGCGCGACGGAGCCCTGACGCCCGATTTCTATTCTGTCAACACGATGCTGCCGCCCTATCAGCCCAGTGCCGTCAAACCGGCCCCGGGGGCCGATCCTCTGTTCGCCGATCCCGCCAATCCGAGCACGCTGCCGCCGCAGACCGAGGCGACGATCGGCGATCTGCTGTCCGCCAAGGGCATCGGCTGGGCCTGGTATGCCGGTGCCTGGCAAGTCGCGCTCGATGGCAAGAACGCGTCTCCGGTCCCGGCTTTTCAATATCATCACCAGCCGTTCAATTATTTCGCCGCCATGGCGCCGGGCACCACGGCGCGTGCGGAGCACCTGCGGGATGGCGGCCTCGGCGGCGTCGAGTTCATCAAGGCGATCGACCGCGGAGCCTTGCCGCAGGTTACCTTCTACAAGCCCCAGGGGAACCTCAACGAGCATCCCGGCTATGCGGACGTGCTCGCCGGCGACCGCCACATCGCCGATATCATCGCGCATCTGGAGAAGAGCCCGCAATGGAGGCACATGCTGGTCGTCGTCACCTATGACGAGAATGGCGGCTTCTGGGATCATGTCGCGCCGCCCAAGGCCGACCGTTGGGGCCCCGGCATGCGCGTTCCGGCGATCATCGTTTCGCCGTGGGCGAAGCGATACCACGTCGATCACACCCAATACGACACGACCTCGATTTTGCGATTCATCACCAGGCGCTTCAAGCTGCCGAAATTGCCGGGATTGACGGAACGCGACATCGCACTGAAGGCCAATCGCGGCAAGCCGATGGGCGATCTCACCGGGGCGCTCGCTCTTTCGGCACGATGACGACCGAAGCGCCGTCGGCTCGGCTTGAAACGGATGGCGTCCCGAATATCCCGGGTTCGGGCCGGATCATGTCCGGCGCGACTGCAGCGGTTTACAGCAACTGCAGGAAGATCAGCACCATGGCAGCCGCCGACGCGCTCCAGATGGCGGTCGGCAGACGCGGCACGCCGGTGATGCAGGTGATCGCGTAGGCGAGCCTCGACCAGAAGAACAATTGTGCGCCGATTTCGGTCATTCTGTCGTCCCTGCCGGCGATGTCGGCAATGAAGATGAGGGGCGCGAACAGAACCATGTTTTCGACCATGTCGAGATGAGCGCGCCGGGCGCGTCCGGGCCATCCGGTGGGTTCGGGCAACACGTCGCGATTGTCGCTCTTGTCCGCTACGATTCGCTGCAAGGTCGCGCCCGTGGCGGCGACCAGCATCTGCACGAATGTCAGCGCCAGCGACCATACCAGCATCGTGAATTCGGTCGACATCGCGTTCTCCTGCGTCGCAATTCGTCACGCGGCGGTCCGGTCGGCGGTGCCGGCTGATCTATTGCGATGATCAGGTCTTCATGGGCGGCGCCGCGACGTGGGAGCCGCCGTCTCGGCTGGGTCCATGCTCCGATGCGAGCACGGCCGGCATCGAGCAATGCCGGCCGCGTCAAGCTTACCCCCGGGGCGGGGCTGGAGCAGGTTGCGCTCACAGGGAATCGTCGCGACCGGAGCGTGCTCCAGCCGAAGCCGCTCACTCCATGTTCTTGTAGAGGCGGTCGTCGTACAGCGCGCCCATCATGGGTCCGAGCTTTTCGCGGAACTCCTTGGTGGACGGGGCGACGATATGAGTGTCGACCGCGCCGCGATCCTTCCAGACCTCGTTGACGGTGAAGTGGTTCGTCCGGTTGCTCTGCTGCCACGCCTCGAAGCGCACCGCGCCGGGCTCCTTGCGGCTGTCCCCGCCGGCCTTCGTAAGCATGTCGATGGTGGCGTCCTTGAAGGTGGGCGCGACATCCACATGGGTGATGAGATAGATCGCTCCCGCTCCCCCTGCCGGCGAATTGGGAACGACGGCGATCGGAATGGACGGGCGCTCGTCATAGGGTCCCGTGCGCAACGGCTTGAGCTTGTCGCGGAACTGGGTCATCGCGGCGCCGCCGCCATGGGCCTCGAGCGCCTTCTGGTCGCTCCAGGCCTCGAGGATGGCGAATTGATTGGGCCGGTCGATCTGCTGGAGCACCTCGTAGCGCAGGTTGCCTGGCTCTTTGCGGCTGGTCGCGGCGACCTGCTTGATCAGGCCGACCGCCTCCGCTGTGGCGGATGGTGCGACCTCGAGATAGGTCACCGCATAAAGATAAGGCGGCTGACCGGCGGGCGACTGCGCTCCTGCGGGAGCGGCCACGGCCGCCACGATCGCCCCGGCGATCAACGTCCCGGAACATGCCTTCATCGCAATCCCTCCAAATGGCGCGCCGTGTGTGCGCCGGCGATGCCGGCGGCGCGCTTGCCGCGGCAAACTATCGTTGCGATCCCGCGCCCGTCAAATGCGCATGTTGTCCCGGCGCATGTTGTCCCGGTGTTCTTGCACTCCGAGGAAACGCCCCGGCCGCCGCTATTGGGAGGTCGCCCATTTGATCAGCCGATCGACCTGGGCCTTCAGGTAGTCATAGGTGACCTTCTCCAGTTCGGCCGCATTGGTCCAGTTCACCAGCGGCTTCGCGGCGCCGGATTCCATGGTGTCGTGGATGAAGGCGCCCCCGACCGTCAACGCCGCACCAAGAATCAAGCCGATGATGAAACGCATATGATGCTCTCCCGCTGCTGACTGGTGATCAGATCCGACATGCGGTTCCCAAATGTCGGGCCACGTCGGTCCGGTAGTTGCGCGACCCGTTCGGACAGATGGGAACCGTCTGCACGAGTCGCACCACTGGATGATGGATAATACAAGGCTGAATTTTTCGGGAACATGTCTCGAAATCGAAGGAATACGGAGCCCTGGATTGCGTATCCGGGGCCCGTGTCGTGGTCATGTCGAAGTCGCGCGGCGGGCTCAATAGCACACATTCACCCGCTGCAGAACCGGCCCGTAGGGGGTGGGCACCCAGCGATCCCGGATGCAGCCGCCAAACCCGCCGTAAAAGCCGACGCGCGGACCGCCATAGCCCCAGTGATGGCCCCACCCGCTGCCATGACCCCAGCCGCCCCAGGCGGAGGCTGAGGTGGGGGCGAGGGCGGCTGCGCCGAGAGCGATGGGTGCAACGAGAGCAAGCACAGTCTTGCGGATCATGACGACTTCTCCTGTGGTGGACGTCGCGTCTGCACCGTCCTGCGGATTGGTCAAGGCCGGCGGGGGCGCGGTTCAATCGCCGAACTGTGACAAATCCGGTCACGAGCCGGCAGTGTTCGAAGCTTCGCGTCGCTCGCGCGTGTGCCCAAGACACGGCCCCGGCGGCGCCTGTCGGCGCCTTGCTGGTTGCGGACGACGCCGGTATAAGCGCGGCGGTCTTACCCAGCAAAGGATGTCCAGCGATGGCGATCGAGCGTACATTTTCGATCATCAAGCCCGATGCGACTGCTCGCAATCTCACCGGCGCCATCAACGCCCTGATCGAGCAATCCGGTTTGCGCATCGTCGCGCAAAGACGCGTACGCATCACCCGCGAGCAGGCCGAGACCTTCTATGCGGTGCACCGGACGCGGCCGTTCTTCGGCGAACTGGTCGACTTCATGATCTCCGGGCCGGTGGTGGTGCAGGTGCTCGCGGGCGAAAACGCCGTCGCCAAGTACCGCGACATCATGGGCGCGACCGATCCGGCCAAAGCGGCGGCCGGCACCATCCGCAAGCTCCACGCCAGATCGATCGGCGAGAACTCCGTCCACGGTTCCGATGCCGCGGACACGGCGGCGAACGAGATCGCGCAATTTTTTGCCGGAAACGACATCGTCGGCTGAGATTGCGATGGGCGTGGTTTCGTCGGTTTCGCCGCTAGCCAGCCGGCCATGTCGGCCTGTAGACTGGTCGGGCACTCAAACACCTATTGGCGTCAATTGCTTACGGCGAAATGCGGGCGCGAATTCGGGGGAATGACCTGTGGAGATGATTGCGTCAGAGTTGATGCGGCCGGCGTTCTGGCTGGCTGCGCTGCAGATCATGGGAATCAATATTCTGCTGTCGGGAGACAACGCGGTCGTGATCGCGCTCGCGGTCCGCGCACTTCCGCCGAAGGAACGGTTCTGGGGCATGGTACTGGGCGCCGGCTGCGCGGCGGTGTTGCTGATCCTGTTTACAGGCATCGTGGCGACCTTGCTGAAGCTGCCCTATCTCAAGCTGATCGGCGGGCTCGCGCTGTTCTGGGTCGCGGTAAACCTGGTGGCGCCACAGCCCCATGACGAGGAAGACACGCCGGAGGCGGTCGAGGACCTGTGGCGGGCGGTGCGCGTCGTCGTCGTCGCCAACATCGTCATGAGCCTCGACAACGTGATTGCGGTCGCGGCGGCGGCAAAGGGAAACTATCTGCTGCTGGGGCTGGGACTGGCGATCAGCATTCCGGTCGTCATCGCGGGCAGTGCGCTGTTCCTCGCGCTGCTCGAGAGGTTTCCGTGGGTCGTGTGGGCCGGCGGGGCGCTGCTCGGCTGGATCGCCGGCGGGCTTTTACCGGACGATGCCATCGTCTCGCAGTACATCGCCAAGATGTACGGAATGCCGGTCGTGCCCAGCCTGTGGCCGGACGCCGAGGCGATTTCCGGATTCCTTTCCAAGGCCACGACCGCCTCGCTGAACACCGACTATTCGTGGCTCGGAAGCTCCGGTCGCCTGGTGTTCGAATTCGAGGCCGAGCCGATCGCGGTAATCTGCGGGATATTGGGTGCAATCTTCGTCGTTCTCATGGGATTGTATCTGGCACGTTCGAGTCGCGTGGCGGAGGCGGAGCCGGCGCCGTCGACATAGGAAGGCATCATGAACCAGGCGCTGCGGGGTGTCGCATCTGCAGTTCGCGTCGGGCCATCCGCCTGCCCGCATGATTGCCCATCGACCTGTGCGCTGGAAGTCGAGCTTCTCGGCGACGGCAGGATCGGCCGGATTCGCGGCGCCGAGGACAACGGCTACACCTCCGGCGTGATCTGCGCCAAGGTGGCGCGCTATGCGGAGCGGCTTTACCACAAGGATCGCCTGCTGACGCCGCTGCGCCGCAAGGGCGGCAAGGGAAGCGGCGAATTCGTTCCCGTCTCCTGGGACGATGCTCTCGACATGACGGCGGAAGCCCTGCTGCGGGCGGAGGCACGCCACGGCCCGCAGGCGGTGTGGCCCTACTACTATGCCGGCACCATGGGGCTCGTCATGCGCGACGGCATCCACCGGCTGCGCCACGCCAAGAAGTATTCCGGCTTCCATTCGACCATCTGCGTCAATCCCGCCTATAGCGGCTTTGCCGCCGGGGTCGGCCGGATCGCGGGGCCCGACCCCCGCGAGATGGCGAAGTCCGATCTCGTCGTGATCTGGGGCACCAACGCGGTCAACACCCAGGTCAACGTGATGACCCATGCGGCGCGCGCCCGCAAGGAGCGCGGCGCCAAGATCGCGGCGGTCGATGTCTACATGAACGGCACCATGGCGCAGGCCGACCTGCCGGTGCTGATCCGCCCCGGCACCGACGGGGCGCTCGCCTGCGCCGTGATGCATTGCCTGTTCCGCGACGGCCGCGCCGACCGCGATTATCTCGCCCGCTACACCGATGTCCCGCACGAGCTCGAAGCGCACCTGCGGGCGCGCACGCCGGCCTGGGCGTCGCACATCACCGGCTGCGACATCGCCACCATCGAGGCCTTCGCGCGGCTGATCGGCGAACGCAAGCGCGCCTTCTTCCGCCTCGGCTACGGCTTTTCCCGCTCGCGCAACGGCGCCGCCAACATGCATGCGGCGAGCTGCATCGCTGCGGTGACCGGCGCCTGGCTGCTGGAGGGCGGCGGCGCGTTCCATGCCAATGCCGACATCTACCACCTCGACAAGACCATGATCGAAGGGCTCGATGTCCTCGACCCGGCGGTGCGCATGCTCGATCAGTCGCGCATCGGCGCCATCCTGGAAGGCGACGAGGAAGCGCTCGCCGGCGGGCCGAAAGTGGCGGCGCTGTTCATCCAGAACACCAATCCGCTCTCGGTGGCGCCCGAGCAGGAGCGGGTCAAGCGCGGGTTCGCGCGCGAGGACCTGTTCGTCTGCGTCCACGAGCAGTTCATGACCGAAACCGCCCGCGCCGCCGACATCGTTCTGCCGGCGACGATGTTCCTCGAGCATGACGACTTCTATCGCGGCGGCGGCCACCAATACATCATCCTCGGGCCGAAGCTGGTCGATCCGCCCGGCGAATGCCGCGACAATCACGAGGTCCACTGCGCGCTGGCGCAGCGCCTCGGCGCCGTGCATCCGGGCTTCGCCATGACCCCGCGCGAGCTGATCGACTGGACCTTGCGCAAATCCGGCTGGGGCACGCTCGCCGAACTCGAGGCGAAACGGTGGATCGATTGCCAGCCCGATTTCGCCGCCGCCCATTATGTCGGCGGCTTCCCGTGGCCGGACGGCAGGTTCCGTTTCAAGCCCGATTGGGGCAACGTGCCGTTCCGCAATCCGGTGCGGTGCGGTCCGGTCGAGACCATGCCGGGGTTGCCCGACCATTGGGACGTGATCGAGGAGGCGGACACCGCCCATCCGTTCCGGCTCGCCACCTCGCCGGCGCGGAACTTCCTGAACTCGACCTTCAACGAAACCCCGACGTCGGTGAGGCGGGAGGGGCGGCCGGAGGTCATGATCCATCCGCAGGATGCCGCCGCGGCCGGCATCGCCGATGGCGCCGCCGTCGTGCTCGGCAACACGCGCGGCGAGGTGCGCCTGCATGCGCGCATCTATGAAGGCGTGCGGCGCGGCGTGCTGATCGCGGAATCGATCTGGCCGAACGATGCCTATCCCGACGGCCGCGGCATCAACACCCTGACCGGGGCCGATCCGCTTGCCCCCTATGGCGGCGCCGCATTTCACGACAACAAGGTATGGATCCGCCTCGATGCAGCGTGAAGCGGTGATCGCGCCGGATTCGCGATCGCGCCGCGATCCGCAGGGGGGTTCGGTCGGCATCTTCGTTGCGCGTGATCGAGAACTTTTAGCACCGTGGAGCGTGCGAGGATCTTCGATTCGTTTTAACGATTTCGTGTGCGCGCCGGTGCTCCGGAGGGCCTTGCTTCGGCCGTATTTTTTAGTAGTCATTCGCGCAGCAATCGGAATTTTTGGCCGCTCCGGCCCAGGCGTTATGTGCGACTGTTTCGGATATCCAAAGACCCCCGGCTTGTCGGCGCGGCGCGCGGCGATTGCACCCGCGTCCCATCTTACGTTCTGGCTGATCTGGGAGACAGACGATGCAGAAAGGCACCGTCAAATGGTTCAATCCAACTAAGGGCTATGGGTTCATCCGGCCTTCGACCGGCGACAAGGACGTTTTCGTCCATATCTCGGCGGTCGAGCGGGCCGGCCTCAGCACCCTTAACGAGGGACAGGTCGTCGAGTTCGAACTCGTCACCAACCGCGGCAAGACATCCGCGGAAAACCTCAAGGTCGCGTAACCGCGGTCCCGGCCGGATCATTCCGGCCCACGGGTGTTGCCCGTAGCCCCCGGTTCGGCCGGGGGTTTTCATTTCGCAAATTCCGATAAGGCGCGGCGGGTCGGTTTGCTGCGGACCGTTTCCAGGCGCCCCCTCGCAGTTTGCGGGCTTGACGACGGCGGAACGATCCGCGATGGAGATTTCCGTGATCGCGTCACGCGATTGCCTGCCACGGTTCCTCCGTTTGCCCCAGGCCTGCAGCGAGACCGAACTCAGCTTTCAGGATTACCGCGGCAACCTCTATCGCCCGGGGTTCGATGGGCTGCGCGGCATCGGCTTCCTGATGGTCATCACCGCGCACATCCCCGCGGTGGCGTGGTTTTCCTATCTGCAGGGCTGGACCGCGGTCTGGGTGTTCTTCGTCATCAGCGGTTATCTCGTCGCGATGCTGCTGATCCGCGAGGAGCGCGAGCGCGGCCGCATCGCCTACGGCGCTTTCCTGATCCGGCGCTTCTTCCGCATCGTGCCGAGCTATTACGTCGCCGTCGTCATCTACGGGGTCGCGTGCTACGCCCTGCCGTCGCTTGCCGACGAATTCGAGCCGTTCATGGAGCGGCTGCCCTGGTATCTCGCGCTGCTGCCGGAATATGCCCACACCAGCGTCTTCACCATCTTCGTGCATTCCTGGACGGTCGGGATCGAGTTGAAATTCTACCTGTTCTTTCCGCTGGTATTCCTGGCGACGAGGAGCGCGGCCTGGCGCTTTGCGGTGACCGCCATCATCACCGCGGTTCTGACGGCGTACGGATCCTTCACGGCGAATTCCTACTGCGCATTGCTGTTCGGAGTGATGCTGGCGCAACTCCTGGAGTGGCGGCGCGCCTATGGCGTCATTGCCATGCTGACGCGGGTGCCGCTCGCCGTCCCGCTCGGCTTCGTCGTCGCCCTCTTCGTGATGCTGCGCTACACCGAGCAACTGCCGGCGGTCGCGGCGGTGGCGACCTATCTCGTCGCGTATGTCATGCTGCAACGCGGCGCATTGCTGCGCGTGCTCGAATATGGTCCGCTCGTCCATCTCGGCCAGCGCTCTTATGGCGCCTATCTCCTCCACGTGCTGGCGATCCGTATCGGCTACATGCTGTTCGGCAGCATCACGACGGCCGCGGGGCTCTCGACCGCGGTCTTCACCCTTGCAGTGACCGTCCCCGCGGCGGAGGCGCTGTACCGGCTGGTGGAGCGCCCGGGCATGGATTTCGCCAAGCGGCTGGCGCGCAAACCCCAGGCCAAGGGCCATGCCGCCGGCGCATAGTCGGCTTATTGTATGAGGCTGATGAACGGCGAACCTTACGACGGGTCGGGGACGATCAACTGTGCCGCCGCAAAGACCGGGGCATCGCTGGTGACCACGCTTCCGGCAATCCGCGCCTTTCCTCCGGCGACCAGGGCAAGGGCGAGTGGGTAAAGCCGCAATTCGGCGGCGAGAACGCGGTCCGCCAGCGTATCCGCGGTGTCGTCGGCGAGCACCGGCACCGCCGCCTGCGCCACGATCGGTCCGCAATCCACCTCCGGCACGACGAAGTGCACGGTGGCGCCGTGGATCTTCACTCCCGCTTCGAGCGCTCGCGCGTGGGTGTGGAGGCCGCGGAAGGCGGGCAGCAGGGCAGGGTGGATGTTGAGCATGCGTCCGCTCCACCGCGACACCAGCCACGGCGTCAGCAGTCGCATGAAGCCGGCCAGGCACACGATGTCGATGCGGTGGGCGTCGAGCACCGCCTGTACCGCGCGTTCGAACGCCTCGCGGTCCGTACCGTATGCGGCGTGATCGACGAGGGCGGTGGCGATCCCCTGGTCGCCGGCGCGCCCGAGCGCCGCCGCCTGGGGGCGATTGGACAGGACGAGGGCGACCTCCGCCGGGTAGCCGGGCCGCCTCGCCGCAGCGATGAGTGCCGCCATGTTGGCGCCGCGACCGGAGACCAGGATGGCGACACGTTTGCGCGAGGTCATGCGGGATTTGAACCTCGTCCGCCAACGATCGATTCAGTTTTTCTCCCCTCTCCCGCTTGCGGCGCTCGTGGGGGAGGGTCAGGCAGGGGGCAAGACCACGGCACGGACTCGCTGCAAGAGCCCCCTCCCCAACCCTCCCCCGCAAGCGGGAGAGGGAGCAGAAAAGCCGTTCGTTCACGCGAATTGAAGCGATAATTCACCGACGAGTCCTTAAACCTTTCAGGCTCGTGCGCCACACCTGGGTGGTACGGCGGAATCGTCAGCGGTGCAATCCGTGCAAGTGCAATCCGTGCGCCCTTCACGGTCGATCCCGAAAGCTGCTACGTTCGCGACGTGGGGCGAAAAACGGCGCATGACGTTGCAGTTGCGCCCGTGCGTGATCGGGCAAATTGCGTGCAGATTCGAAGCGACCAAGGCCGCTCTCGGCGCGCTGCGGTCCGGAGAGGGGATGATGGCTGCCAGCGATCCAGACGGCGAACGGGCGGAGGCGGGCGCCGCTTCCGCGCTGCTTTCCACCCGCCGGCAGGTGCTGGGAATAGGCGCCGGAGCGGCGCTGACGCCGCTGTTGGCCGCGACCGCGTCCCGGGCCGAGCCTGCGCTGCGCCCGGCGGTGCCCGATGCCGATCCGGCCGGGCTGGAGGCGGCCGTCGATGACCTCGTGCGCAAGACCGGCGTCAAGCCGACCGATCCCGGGCTGGCTGTCCTGCTGACAAGGCCCGGCCGCATCCTGCTGATGAAAGGTTACG
Organism: Xanthobacteraceae bacterium; assembly: GCA_036008405.1. Classification (GTDB taxonomy): domain Bacteria; phylum Pseudomonadota; class Alphaproteobacteria; order Rhizobiales; family Xanthobacteraceae; genus JAJPKK01. The sequence continues at coordinate 13,099 of DASYNT010000296.1, read as the reverse complement.
GCCTCGCCGACCTGCGCACCGGCGCGCCCATAACACGTTGGACCCGGTTCGAGATCGCCTCGGTATCCAAGACCTTCACCGCGACCGCTCTCCTGATGCTTCAGCAGCGCGGTGTGATCTCGATCGACGACGATATCCGCAAATTCATACCGGAACTGCCGCAATACACCGGCGGGCCGGTCCGCCTCCGCCACATGCTGCAACACGTCTCCGGCCTGCCGAGCTATTTCGATCTGAAGAACGTTCCCATGAGTCGAAAGACCTATTGGGTCAGCGAGGACTATCCGGCGGCGTTGGCGCGGCAATTGCCGCAGTTTCCGCTGCGATTTTCGCCCGGTCGCAAATACGAGTATAATAATACCAATTTCCTGCTGATGGCGGTGGCGATCGAACGTATTGCCGGCAAGCCGTTCGCGCGCTTCATGCAGGACGAGATTTTCGCGCCGGCCGGCATGGTCGACACCTTCATCTATGACAGCCCGGAGAGCGTGCCCGCGCACTCCGACCATCCGTGCAACAATGCGCTCGGCTACGAATTCAAGAACAAGGCGTGGGTCGAGAACTGGGGGACCGCGCCGGAACGTCACGAGAAGCACCTCGAAGTCGGCGACGGCGCGATTTGGAGCAATCTCGCCGACATGGCCAACTGGGACGCCGCCATCCGCAGCAACCGGTTTCTCACCCCTGAAACCATGCGCACCGCGCTCACACCATCGAAGACTCGCGATGGGAAGACCAACCTCTACGGTCTCGGCTGGGCGCTGTTTGCCGACCGGACGGGTCGCATCCAGGGGTTTGGCCATGCCGGTTATTGGGGCGGATTTCGCACCGACTATCACCACGACCTGGCCGACGGTCACACCGTCGTCGTGCTCTCCAACCGCGGCCTCGGCCTCGATCTCGATGCTATGTGGTTCAAGTTCGACGCGATGATTCGCACTCGCGCCAGGGCGTGAGGCGCGGTCGGGGAAGGCGGTGGTATTTACGGATGGCGGCCAGCTTTTCGGCGGCCCTGTGTCCGGGCCGACACGAGACATTCGCAGGCATATGGGAGATGATGGGCAGGTTTCGACTCGGTTTGATCATGTCCCAGGACCTCATTTCGCCGGAACAGGGCCGCCGTCGTGGCATGCGCTGCTGCATCAGGATGATGCTGGCGCTCGCCGTTCTCTCCTTTCCGGCACCGGGGTCGCGGGTTGCGGCCGCGCAGGATGCCGCTCCTCAGACGGCGACCCCGGTGCCGGCGCCAGGCGTCAGCCCCAATGCGCCCAAGGGCGACCAAAGCGCACCGACTCCGGGCCGGCCCGCCGCCGCGGCGCCGCCCTCGACTTCGGAATCGATCTGTCTGCTGCTGGAGTCGGCGGCGCAGGCGCACGGGCTGCCGTTCGAGTTCTTCGCCCGCCTGATCTGGCAGGAAAGCCGGTTCCAGCCCAATGCGGTCGGTCCGATGACGCGCAACGGGCAGCGCGCCCAGGGGATCGCCCAGTTCATGCCGGGGACGGCCAGCGAGCGCGGCCTGTTCGATCCGTTCGACCCGGTCTCGGCGTTGCCGAAATCGGCCGAGTTCCTGGAAGAGCTGCACGCGACCTTCGGCAATCTCGGGCTCGCCGCCGCAGCCTATAATGCGGGGCCCCGACGGGTGCGCGACTGGATCGAAGGCCGCGGCGGCCTCCCCGGGGAGACCCGGAACTTCGTGATGAAGATCACCGGCCGCAGCGCCGAGGAGTGGGCCGCGGCCAGCCGCAGCGGCGGCGGCGACACCGGCCCGGTCCCCCGCACCTCGTGCCGCGAATTGATGGCGCTTCTGCACACCGAGCCGTCGCCCTTCATCAGCGAATTGGAACGACGGGTGGCGCAGGGCGGCGCGCGGCTGTGGGGCGTGGAGCTCAGCGCCGGCTTCTCGCGCGACCGTGTCCTCGCCACCTACGCCACGCTGGAGAAAACCTATCGCGCGATTCTGGAAAATCGCGACCCGCTGATCATCGAGGGCCCCCTGCGCAGCCGCGGCACCCAGACCTTCTACCAGGTGCGGGTCGGCGTCGACACCCGCCAGGATGCGATGGGACTGTGCGCCTCCCTGCAGAAGGCCGGCGCCGCATGCCTGGTGTTGCGCAACTCCCATGGCAAGGTGCAGCCGCTATAGGGATGCTTTTTCATTGACCTCCGTTCGATCGCGAGCATATGGCGTCGAGGCCGGCGGTCTGGTGCGCGCGTTTCATCTCGGCCTCGGGCGCGACGATCAGCTCGGTGCCGTTCATGAGCTCTCGAAACGTCGGCACGTCGGTCTCCCGTTTCGTGGTCAGGCGATGCGGTAGCGCGTCACCGCCTCGTCGTTCCAGGCGAGGCCGGTGCCCGGCTTGGCTGATGCGGTGACGCGGCCGGCGGCGATCGCGAGCGGCTCGGCCAGGATGGCGTCGGCCCAGTCGACATATTCGAGCCAATGCGCGGTCGGCGTCGCCGCCAGCAGATGGGCGCTCAGCTCGGGCATCAGATGGGACGACATTTCGACACCGCGCGATGCGGCGATGCCCGCAGCCTGCTGCCAGCCGGTGACGCCGCCGATGCGGCCGGCGTCGGGCATCACGAAATCGCAGGCGCCGGCGTCGAGCGCCTGCGCGACCGCCTTGGGGCCGTCGAAGTTCTCGCCGATCTGGATCGGCAAAGCGAGATCGCGCACCAGGGCGGCGTGGCCGGCGAGGTTGTCGTGACGGATCGGCTCCTCGATCCAATAGACGCCTTCCCCCGCCAACGCGCGGCCGCGTTCCAGCGCCTGCGCCACCGTCAGTGCCTGATTGTAGTCGGCCATGACGGCGATGTCGTCGGCGAGCCGCCGGCGCACCGCGCGGGTGACCGCGAGGTCCTCCGCGAGCGTGCGATAGCCGAGCCGGAGCTTCACGGCCTTGAAGCCGCCGGCGAGGAGCTGTTCCGCTTCGTCGGCGGCCGCCTCCGGGGTCATCAAGCCGAGGCCGCAGGAATTGTAGGCCGGGATCGGCCGCGGCGATCCGCCGAGCAGGGCGGCGAGCGGCTGTCCGGCCGCCACCGCCAGCGCGTCCCACAACGCCATGTCGAGCGCCGACAACGCCATGCGGACCACCCCGGTGACCCCGATCAGCGCGAAGCGCCGCTCGAGCTTCGCCGCATTGTGAACGGGGGCCACGCGTTCGCCGGCGATCAGGGCGACCGCGTCGCGCAGCACCGCTGCGATCGCGGCGGCTCCGCTCGGACGGTAGCAGAACAGATAACTGCGCCCGGTGATGCCCTCCTCGGTGTCGAGGTCGACGAGCAGCAGTGGGGCCTCGCGCACCGTCGCCGCGCTTGTGCCGAGCGCGAGCCGCATCGGCACCGCGACGGCGACCGTGCGGACGGAGCGGACGGTCAGGGCGGGCGCGGCGGCCATCCCGGTCACGCCGGCCCGCCGGCACCGTCGGCGCGGAGCGCGAGAATGTCGGCGCCCTCCGCGCGCAGCGCGAGAATGTCGGCGACCGCACGGTTGAGGGGTGTCGGCACGCCTGCGGCGCGGCCGAGGTCCACCACGGCGCCGGCGAGCCAGCGCACCTCCAGGCGATTGCCGTGCTCGAGGTCGTGATGCATCGACGAGGTCATGTCGGGAGCGACCTGATCGGCCAGCGCCAGTCGCCGCTCGGCATAGTCCTCGGGCAGGTCGACCCCCTGGGCCCGCCCGACTGCCACCACCTCCGCCATGAGGTCGAGCAGGAACTGCCGCGTTTGCTGGTTTTGGCGTATCGGGCCGATGGTGGTCCGCATCGTGGTGGTGGCGCCGGACAGCGCCACCAGGAACACGAATTTCTCCCAGATTTCGCGGCGGATATTGTGGCTCAGCTCGGCCCTGATCCCGCCGCTCAAGCAGGCCGCGAGAATCCGCCGGGCGCGTGCGGAGGCCGTGCCGTCGAACTCGCCGAATACCATGCGTTCCAGCGGTCCGATGCGCGCGATGACCCCCGGGCGCGCGATCGAAGTCGCGACGTAGCACACCCCGCCCATAATTCGCGCGGCATCGAAGGCACCGGTGAGATAATCGTCCTTGAGCACGCCGTTCTGGAGCGAGATCACGGCGGTTTGCGGACCCATGATCGGCTTGATCTGCGCCAGCGCCGCCTCGGTGTCCCACAGCTTGACGGCGAAGAGGACGAGATCGGCGACGCCGATGGTGGCGGGATCGTCGGTGGCGGTGACCTTCGCGAGATGGAATTCATCCGGCCCGGTAATGGTGAGGCCGTGCTCGCGCATGGCGGCGAGATGGGAGCCGCGTGCGATGAAGGCCACATCGGCGCCACCCTTTGCGAGCCGGGCGCCGAAATAGCCCCCGACTCCGCCCGACCCCATCACCGCAATTTTCATTCGCGCCTCCCGCATCGCGCCGTCTTTACTTCCCGAGGGATCGATTTCGCCTCTTCGTCCGTCGCATCGTCGAGACCCGCCGTCACCGCAGTTTCATAAAGAACCCGTGCCGGAGTCGGCTTCCTGGCAGCAAGCTCATGTCCGACTTTGAGAAATTCTGTCATGCCGCAAAGCAGGGCGACACGCGGGGGCCCGTGCGTTGCGGTGCATCCTATTGCGGCTCCGTCATGCCTCGCCCAGCCAGCCATGAAAGTTTTGCCCAGCGCCATTTGCCATCTGGCATATGTGCCCATGATGTGCGATTAATTACGCTCAAACTACTAGCAGATTGAAGATGGGCCGAGGCAAAGACTTCCGTGATCGTCGGCGCGGTTATTCCGACGAGCCGCCAGAGCCGCCTCCTTCGTTTGGTCGCCCGCCGCCGCGGTCATTTGATCGGCCGCCGCGCGAGGCGTCGCGTCCGGTTCCGACCGGTCCCGAGCGGCAAGCCAAAGTGAAATGGTTCAATGGCGAGAAAGGCTTTGGATTCGTCGAACTGACCGACGGGTCGGGCGAGGCCTTCCTCCACATCAGCGTCGTCGAGGCGGCGGGCCATACCGCGCTGGAGCCGGGCACCACCCTGACGACGCGGGTCGGACAGGGCGCCAAGGGTCCGCAGATCACCGAGATCACCGCGGTCGATGCGAGCACGGCGGAGCCGTCGCGCGGGCGTCCCGCCGGGCGGCCGCCGATGGATCGGCCGACCCGGGGATTTGATCGGCCGACCGGCCCTGCGGAAGAGGTCGACGGCCAAGTCAAGTGGTACGACCCCAAGAAGGGATTCGGTTTCGTTGCGGTGACCGGCAGCAAGGATGTCTTCATCCACCGCTCCGTGCTGGCCCGCGAGGGCATATCGGAGCTTCAGGAAGGCCAGCGCATTCACATGAAGGTGGTTCCCGGCGCCAAGGGGCTGGAGGCGACCTCGGTCGAACTCAAGCACGAGATGTGAGCTCGAGGAAACAGTGGTGCGGTTCGGCGAGACGGTTGATCCGTACGGGTGATTTGAAGCACTGCTGTCGCCAGGGAGCGGATTCGCGGGGGCAATTCGGGCGGCGAATGTCTGGGCTCATGGCTGTAAACAAAAAGGGGCGCCCTGCGGCGCCCCTTTTGCATGAAGCCGCGCCCTGCGGCGCCCCTTTTGCATGAACCCGCGCCCTGTGGCGCGATCTCATGCGAGGCACCAGAAAGGCGGCGGGGCGAAGATGTGCCGCGCCTGCGTCAGGCCGCCTGCCTCCCGATGTCTCTCGGGTCGTGCCTTGACCCGGCCCCGGCCGGGCGCAAGGATCGGGGCAAGCCTGCACCGACAGCATGGAACGGGCGCGACCGCGTCCATTGGGAGAACAGCATGTCGAAGCGCCGCCCGTCGCCGGATCCCGATCGCCGCAAGTTTCTCAAGGGAGCGACGCTCGCCGGTGCCGCCGCCCTGACTCCTCCGGTCGCCACCGATGCCCAGGTCATCGCGCCGGCGCCTGTTGCCGCCATGAAGGCGGCGCCCCCGGGCCCGATCCAGATTGCGGTGGAAACCCTGCCGCCGGAGCCCGATCCGGTGACCCAGACCTCGAGCGGCGGCGACTTCATGGTCGACGTGCTCAAGACGCTGGAGATCGACTACCTCGCCATGAACTGCGCCTCGAGCTTCCGCGGCCTGCACGAAGCGGTCATCAACCACGGCGGCAACGTCAAGCCCGAGATTCTCACCTGCCCGCACGAGGAAATCGCGGTGTCGATGGGCCATGGCTACGCCAAGATCGAAGGCAAGCCGATGGCCATGATCTGCCATGGCGTCGTCGGCCTGCAGCACGCCACCATGGCGATGTACAATGCCTGGTGCGACCGCGTGCCTGTCATCGTGATCGGCGGCAACATCATCGAAGCGAACAAGCGCGGGCCGGTCGTCGAATGGGTACATTCGGCCATCGATATCGGCGCCATCACCCGCGATTTCACCAAATGGGACGACCAGCCGACCTCGCTGCAGCATTTCGCCGAATCGGCGGTCCGCGCCTACAAGATCGCGACCACGCCGCCGATGGGCCCGGTGCTGCTGTCTCTCGATGCCGAGTTGCAGGAAAATCCGATCCACGACGGCGAAAGCCTGCATATCCCCAGGCTTTCCAGGGTGGTGCCGCCGCAGGCCGATTCCGGCGCCATCGCCGAAGCGGCGAAGCTGCTGGTGGCGGCGGAGGCCCCGCTCATCGTCGTCGACCGGATGGCGCGCACGCCGGCGGGCATGGACCGGCTGGTCGAACTCGCCGAGGCGCTGCAATGCCCGGTGCTCGATCGGGCCGGCCGCCAGAACTTCCCGTCGCGCCACCCGCTCAACCAGACCTTCCGCCGCGGCGTGGTGATCGGCCAGGCGGATGTCATTCTCTCGATCGAGATGAACGACCACTGGGGCGCGCTGACCGCGTTCAGCGATCGCATCGTGCGCACCTCGCGGATGCTGTACAAGCCGACCGCCAAGATCATCACCCTCGGCATGCGCGATCTCTATCTCAAGGCCAACTACCAGGATTTCGGCCGCTTCAGCGATATCGATCTCTCCATCGCCGGCGACGGCGAAGCGTCGCTGCCGGCGCTCACCGACCAGGTCAGGAAGCTCGTCGATCCCGCCCGCAAGGCCGCCTACGAGGCGCGCGGCAAGCGCTATGCGGCGGCGCATCTCGCCATGGTGGAGCAATCCAAGTCCGAGGCGACGATCGGCTGGGATTCGAGCCCGATCACGACGGGCCGGCTGTGCGCCGAGGTCTGGGCTCGGATCAAGGACGAAGACTGGTCATTGGTCGGCAACACGATCAACAACACCTGGCCGCACCGCCTGTGGAACTTCGACAAGGCGCATCGCTGGATCGGCGCCGCCGGCGGTGCCGGCGTCGGCTACACCGCGCCGGCATCGCTGGGCGCGGCGCTCGCCAACAAGCGCCATGGCCGGCTGACCCTCACCTTCAACGGCGACGGCGATTTCATGTTCAACCCGGGCACGCTGTGGACGGCCGCTCATCATCGGATCCCCATCCTCTACATCATCCACAACAATCGCGCCTACCATCAGGAATACATGTACCTGCAGGCGATGGCGAACCGCCACGGCCGCGGCATCGAAAAATCCGATATCGGCACCACCCTCAAGGATCCGAACATCGATTACGCCACGGTCGCGCGCGGCTTGGGCGTCCATGGCGAGGGCCCGATCACCGATCCGCACGATCTCGGCCCGGCGCTGGAGCGTGCCATCGCGCTGGTCAAGAGCGGGCAGCCGGCGCTGATCGACGTCGTGACCGACCCGCGCTGAGGAGCCGGGCAATGCGACATCGGGGAATTCGCAAACTCGTAAACGTCATTGGCGCGGCTTTGATGGCGCTGTTCGCGGCCGGCGGCTTCGATGGTGCCGCGCGGGCGCAGGACGCGCCACCCGGCGACGCGGTCGAAGGCAAGCGTCTCTATCTCGCCGTCGGCTGCTTCCTCTGCCACGGACGATCCGGCCAGGGCGGCGCCATGAACGGTCCGGCGCCGATCCTCGCCAAGACGGCGATGCCGTTCGACGGCTTCAAAGGCCAGCTTCGCCAGCCCGCCAGCGATATGCCGGCATACAGCGAAAAGGTGATGACGGACCAAGAGATCGCCGACATCTACGCCTTCGTGGAAGCGCTCCCGGGTCCGCGCCCGACCAAGGACATGAAGATTTTCGACAATTAGGCTCGCAGCGAAAAAGTCGGCAGAATGGCGCGGCGTCGGCGGCGCCCTTTCTGCGTCGAGACATACGGTATGGCTGGTTGGGTACGTGCCATCGCGGCGTCTAGTACCGGCTGTGCAGACACTTAGAATTTGTAGGCGACGCCGATGCGAGCTTCACTGATCGTCAGATCGCTCCCGCTACCGGCCCCGAGCGGGATACCGGTGAAGCTGTAGTTCAGGTATACGGCCCGGACAAGCCAGGTGTTGGCCCAGGGCGCCCATTCCAAGCCGCCGCCCACAACCCATCCGGTTTTCGTCTGGGTGGCGGGCAGTGTGTCGACTCCGGGAATGCTGACGGTGCTCCATGCTGCGCCACCGGTGAAGTAGAGCATCGTGGTCGCGGTCAGGCTCCAGCCGATTCGTCCGCGCAGGCTCCCGAGCCAATTCACGTCGCCGGATCCGGCCGGCACCGTGAGGTCGGCCCAGGTCGCGTCGCCCTCGATGCCGATCAGCCACTGAGGCGCAAGCTGCCAGTTGTAGCCCGCGTAGGCCCCGCCGATGACGCTGCTCGCATTTCCTCCGCCAAAGTTCGATTGGATGTTGGACCACGCCCCGCCAATGTCCGCGCCGACATAGGCTCCGGTCCAATTGAAGATCGCCGCCAGCGAGCCTCTATCGAGCGGGGCCATGTCGGCTGCCGTGGCGGAAGCGATCTGCGCGGCAAAGGCGGCACCGACCAGGAGCAGCCGTTTCATCACGATGTTCTCCATTCCGGCACGCTCGCTCATCGCCATCGCTCAACCACTCATCAGAACGTCGCACGCACGCCCGCATAGGCGGCGAGCGGCATTCCCGGCAGGAAGGTACGGGGATCGTTGAGCACAAAAAAATTCGCAGCCCCGTAGGTGTTGCTGTTGAAGCCCGACGCCTGGAAGAAGGTGCCGGCCGCGTAATAGTGATTGTTGAAGAGGTTGTTCACCAATCCGAACAGCTCGACATTCTTCGTTACCTGGTAGGAGCCGTGCAGATTGACCGTCGCAAATGCAGGCACCTTCGGGTTGAGATTGTTGTCGTCGTGGATCAGCCACTGGGTGCCGACGTAGTTCAGGTCGGCGCCGAATTTCCAGGCGTCGGCCACGGCATATTCCACGCCGGTCTTGAACCGCTGCGCGGGGCCGGGGATGTGGTCGCCGGGTGCGACGAAGATGTTGCCGTTGGCGTCGGCAAAGGGGTCATTGGGCGAGGAAATGAGGAGGGCACGGCGGTACGTCGCGTCGACATAGGTGTAGTTGGCGTAGGTGGTCCAGTGGTCCCACTTGTAATTGATCTTCGCCTCGATGCCTTCCCGCAAGGTGTTGCCGGCGTTCTGGAAATAGCCGGTCATCGGTTGCGAGCCAGCGACGTTGATGATGTCATCCCACAGCAGGGTATAGAACGTGCCGAGTGCCCAGTTCACCTGTCCGGTCTGGGGATTGGCCCCGATGTTGCCGCGCAGCCCCGCCTCGTAGGTGTGCGACACCACCTGCTTGAGGGGAGGATCGGCGATCAGAAAGTTGTCGATGATGCAGGGATTGGTGGGGCTGGAGCACCCGAGCTCGAGTGGCGTCGGCGCCCGGTTCGCCTCGGAATATCCGGCATAGCCGGTCAGAAAGGGCGTAAACTTGTAGGTCGCCCCGATCACCGGGTTGAGCCGCTGATAGTGGGAGGCGCTGTTGATCAGCGGCTCCGCGCCGGTCTCGTCCAGAAGATCGATCTGGGCGATGTTGAATCGGGCGCCCGCGGTGATGGAAAGCTTGTCGGTCACGTCGAGGGTATCGGTCGCATAGAGCCCGGTGTAGGTGTTCTTCGCGAACAGATTGACCGGCGCGATGTCGTCGGCCGGCTGGTCGATGTAGACGCCGGTCCCCTGGACGAACAGGTTCTGGTCGATCGTGCCGAGCTGGCTGGACCCTGTGAACTGGGTGAGGCCCCGATCAAGGCTCATGCCCATCACGAAATGATTATCGTGATCGAAGAACTTCGACGAGCTCGTCGCCTGGACGGTGCCGCCGAAGCTGTCGGTAGAGGTCCAGTTGCGGTCGATCTCCCCGAGGACAGCGCTGCCCGGGAGCGTGTCGATGACGGAATAGTGCACGTTGATGGGGGTCATGCCGTCCCCCATGCAGAGCTGTCCGGCGAGCGCGCTCGTCGGGTCGCAGGGCTGCGCATCGGTGCCGTTGCCGTCGGTATGGGCCTGCCAGAAGCCGCGGTAATAGACGTTGCTCTGGAACGACAGCGTGTCGGATGGCGCATAGTTGGCGCTCGCGTTGACGAAGGCGAGCTGGAGATGGGTGCCCTGCGGCCAAGTGTAGACGCTCGACCAGCGCTGGGAGAGCATCTCGATCGGGGTTGCGGCCACCGAGCCGAGCTTGTTGTCCGCGCCGGTGAAATTGATATGGACCTCGGTGGTGTCGTTGCGCGCCCCGATATCGGCATAGATCCGGCGCAATTGCGAGGATGACGAGAAGTCACGCCATCCGTCATTGATGGCGTCGGCGTTGACGTAGGCGGACCAATTGCCGTCCTGATAACCGGCCTGGGCGGCGGCCTGCCGGCGGCCATAGGCCCCCGCCATCGCCTCGATTTCCTTACCCTGATAGGTGAAGCCGTTCTTCATCTCGATGGTGAGCGCGCCACCGATGGCGTTGAGCCCGAAGATGGGGTTGTTGGGCACCAGCGAAAGTTTGCGGATCGACATTTCCGGGATGAAGTCCCAATTGACGACGTCGCCATAGGACTCGTTGATGCGCACCCCGTTCTGGTAGACCGCGAGCCCCTGCGGCGTTCCTTGGACCGGTGATGCGACGAAGCCGCGGTAGTTCACGTCGCGCTGGAACTGATTGCCGGACTGGTCGCCGATGAAGACGCCGGGAAGGCTTTGGCTCAGCCCGTCGAGGAAGCTCGTCGACCGGTCGTGACTGAAATCCGCCGACGTGAGCACCTGCGTGTTCGCGGGCACCTTGTCGCGATCGATCATACTGGAATCGGCCGGCACGCTCGACTGAATGGCGGGCGCGGGCGCAGCGGGAGCGGTCCGGACGGCCGTCGCCCGCCCCGGCGCGGCCGACGCCGCCCGCGTGGCGCGCGCGGGACGCGAGGGCGCGGCCGGCGCCGCTCTCCGCTGCGGGCTGCGGGTGCCGGACAGCGGCGAGGTGGCGATCACGTTGATGTCGGGAAGGGTGGTCTGCGCCTGCGCCCCGAGGGGCGCGAGCAGAGCGGCTGCCGCAAGCGCCGGATGCAGGGCGCATCGCCGACGCCAGCGGCGCGAGCCGCGATCGCTCTCCGGTTGGTGCTGCACAGCCACGTCGCCCCGCCCCCGTCAACTCTGACATTCTGGATGAATATTCGCGCCTTGTCGCGAGATCATTTGCCAAATCCAACCGGGAAGTTTTGGCAATGAAGGTGTGGCGGCAGCGCGGCCGTGCGCTCGAAGAAATTTCAATAATTCCAAAAGCTTTTGGCCTGTTGTCTGGGACGCGGCCGGCGGGCGGGCTACGCCGGCGGCGCCAGCAGCTTGACCGCGGTGCTGATCAACTGGGGAAGCGTGCTCGCGGCAAGCTTGCCCTTGAGCTGGGAGCTCACATTGACCACGGTCTTGTAGCTCACGCTCAATTCTCGCGCGATGGTCTCGTAGGGCTTGCCTTCCGCAAGGAGCGCCAGAACCTGCAATTCGCGCGGCGTCAGGCCGGCGAGCGGGTTGGTTCGCGCGCTCGTCCCGGTCAGTGCGACTTTCATGGCGAGTTCGCCGCTGAGGAACGGCACGCCGGCGGAAACCTTCTGCACGGCCTTTACCAGTTCCTCCGAGGACGTGTCCTTGAGCACATAGCCGGACGCGCCCGCTTCCAGCGAGCGCGCCACGATCATGGGATCGTTGTGCATGCTGAGCACGAGGATATGGGCGCCAGCGTCATGGGCCCTGATCCGGCGGATGAGTTCGAGGCCGCCGAGACCTCTGCCTTGAATGGCGAGGTCGATGATGGCGACGTCGGGACGATGCCGCAGAAAGAGCCGATATCCCGCCACCACGTCGCTGGCGGCGAGAACCGGTTCGATCCCGGCGTCTTCGAGAACGCGCCGGCAGCCCTGCAGCACGATCGGGTGATCGTCGACGATGAGAACGGATGTCATGATGCAGTGCTAGCATAATCGGCGCCATCGGCCGAACCGCGCGCCGGCACCGGAATGACGATGCGGATGCACGTCCCTTCGCTCCCGGTCTCGATCGCGAACTCGCCGCCCAGCGCCTGGACCCGTTCCTGCATGCCGCGCAGCCCGAACCCGGGCTTGTTGCCGGCCGCGATGCCGTGGCCGTCGTCGCGCACCGTCAATTCCAGCCGCGCAACGCTGCCTCCTTGCGCGCTTGCGGCCGCGGGGCATTCCCGTGCCTCCACCGCCACCGCCTTTGCCTCGGCATGACGGACGGCATTGGTGAGGCTTTCCTGGACGCAGCGATAGAGGGTCAGGTCCGCGGTGTCGCCGTAGCTCGCCGCCAGGGTGTGGACTTCGTGGGAGAAACCGATGTTGGGGTGGCTGCCGGCGCGCTCGCGCACCAGCTCGGACAGGATCTCCGGCAATGGGACATGGCCGAGCGCCATCGGCCGCAGCCGGTTGAGGATGCTGCGGTTGAGGCTTTGCAGATGTTCGATGATCGCTGTGAGGTCGGCGGTTCGGTCGGCAATGGCCTTGGCCGCGCTCTCCGGCAACGCATTGGCGGCCTTGGTGATCGACGCCGCATTGGCCTTGAGGCCGAACAGGCTGGGGCCGACCTCGTCATGCAGCTCGAGCGCGGTGCGCCGGCGTTCGTCGTCCTGGGCGGTGACGAGGCGGCGGCTGAGCGCGAGGTTCTCGGCACGGGCGGCGTCGAGGGCGCCGGCGAGCGCGTTGAAGCGGTCGATGATCGCCGCGAATTCCAGCACTTTGGGCCGCGCCAGCCGCGTCTCGTAGTCGCGGTGCTCGAGGCCCTCGAGCCCCTTGCCCAAGGCGGTGA
>DASYNT010000295.1:0-3085 GCA_036008405.1 Xanthobacteraceae bacterium | reverse complement strand
CACCAGGTTGGTGGCGATGAATTCCGGCGTCTCCTCGGCGAGGAAGATGTAGCCGTCGATGTAGTCGAGCACCTCGACCGGGATGTCCTCGAACCGCTTGCGCCGCACCAGCATGAGGATCGGCATTTCGAGGCCGCGCCGGCGCATCAGGTTGATCAGCGCGGCGGTCTTGCCTTCGAGGCCCTTCTTGCCCCAGTCGACCACCATGCAGCCGATCGCGGCATCGGTCCGCACCGCGATCTCGGCGTCCTCGATCCGCCGCGCCCGCACCACCTGGAAGCCGAGTTTCTCGATGGCGACGGTGATCTGCCCGAGCCGCAGCCCTTCGAGGTCCTCGGCATCGAATGCCGGCGCGCAGACGAGAAACGTGAAGCGCCTGAAGAAATCCATGCCCCTGCCTTTCGCGCACCGACGTCAACGTCCGCCGTCGCAGGCCGGACGTGGCGAAACACAGGCGTGGAACAATATGAAAATCGGATGACAGCGCTGGGGATGGGGCGCCGGTCCGACGGGCGCCCGGAGCGCGCGCGCACGATCGACCGGGCCCAGTCCTGCCGGGCACTTCTGCAGGCGTTGAAAGCGAGAGGCCGGCCCGACGCCCGTTCCCGAAAGTCGTAGACTTTCGGGATCATAGGCAAGCGGGCCGGCCTCCGCGCGGTAACGCGGTCGCAACTGTGGGAGATCAGTTCGACCGGGTTGCCGGCTTGGCGGAAACGACTTTGCCGGTGGCGCCGGCGACCTTGTGGCCCTTGCCGCCGTTGAAGTGGCGGGCGTGCTTCGTGCCGTTCATGTGCTTGTGCTGGGCCATGCGGATGCCGCGATGAGCATGCCTGCGATGCTTCAGGGTCGTCTTGTCCGCCTTGACCGACTTGACGGCCGAGGAGGTGGACGCGGCGGGCTTGGTGGTGGAGGCCTGTGCCATCACCGGCGCCGTGAGCATGGTGGCTGCGATGAGGGCGATGGCGACTTTGCGGAACATGGAAATTGCCTTTCGGGGGAACGGTCCGCCTGCGGCGAACCGGTTGTCGGGGGAACAGTCCGCCTGCGGCGAACCGGTTGACCTGTTCGACCGGCTCAGGACCGATCTTGACGCCACCATGCCGGTGCGGCGCTGAACTGCGTCTGAAGGGCAGCCCTGTTCGCGGTTCATGTAGATGAAGCGTTGCGAACGCCGCCGTTGCCGGGGGTTCATATCGCTGGGGTCAGGCCTCGTCGGAAGGCGCGGTGGAGGCCATGATCCAGGCGAAATAGGTCTCGTCGACGCTCTCGATCGGCAGCACCAGAATGGCCGGCGTGTCGTAGGGGTGCGACGCTTTGACCGCCGCCCGCACCGGCTCGGCGAGCGATGCCCGCGTCTTGACGAGCATCACCGCTTCTTCGCCACGCTCGACCGCGCCGTGCCAGCGGTAATGCGAGATCATGCCGGGCAGGATGTTGACGCAGGCGGCGAGCCGACCTTCGACCAAAGTCTTGCCGGCCGTCTCAGCCTCGACAACCGAAGGGTAGGTCGTATAGACGAACACCGCGCGATCCATGCCTGCCCCCGATCAGCGGCCGCCGCGCCGCCGCCGCGACCGAGACGCCATCCGGCCATGAGCACCCGCGACCGCATCGCCTTCGTGACGGCTGCGACGCCCGAGGCCGAAGCGGCACGGGACGCGCTGGTCCGCCGCTACGGCCATGCGACGCCGCAGGAGGCCGACGTCATCGTCGCGCTGGGCGGCGACGGCCTGATGCTGCAGACCCTGCACAACTTCATGGACGCCGGCAAGCCGATCTACGGCATGCACCGCGGCACCGTCGGCTTCCTCATGAACGAATACCGCGAGGACAATCTGCGCGAGCGCCTCGCTGCCGCCACCGAGTCGGTCATCCACCCCCTGATGATGCGCGTGGTCGACGCCGCGGGCGCGGTGCACCAGGCGCGCGCCATCAACGAGGTGGCGCTGTTCCGCCAGACCTACCAGGCGGCACGCCTGCGCGTGCTCGTCGACGGCAAGGAGCGCCTCTCGGAGCTGGTGGCCGATGGCATCATGGTGGCGACGCCGGCCGGCTCGACCGCTTACAATCTCTCGGTGCAGGGCCCGATCATCCCGATCGGAACGGCGCTGCTGGCGCTGACGCCGATCAGCCCGTTCCGGCCGCGCCGCTGGCACGGCGCGCTCCTGCCCGACAGCGCGGTCGTCACCATCGAGGTGCTCGAAGCCGACAAGCGCCCGGTCGCCGCCGTCGCCGATCACGCCGAGGTGCGTTTCGTGCGCACCGTCGAGACGCGCCTGGAGCGCAGCATCGCCATGCATATGCTGTTCGACCCCGGCCATGCCCTCGACGAACGCATCCTGCGCGAACAGTTCGGGATGTAGCGTCCGAAGCGGAACGACCTCCCCCTTGAGCGATCCGCGAGCGAGGAGAGGGCGCCTGTACTAAGAAAACGGTAGCCGGTCCCGCCGGATGCCGCACTGCGGAGGGGGCTTCATCTCCACGCCGTGATCGCTTCGACCCCCGCGCAGGAAATCGGCGTCGCCCCCTACTTCCGCATCGCCTTCTCTTCCCAGCCGTCCCAGGCGCGGCCCTCCTCGCCCGGGTTCTTGTCGCGCAGCGCGCCTTCCTCGGGGCTGACATAGTTGACCGGCCCGCCCAGCCCGAGCGCGATCGTCTGCAGGCGCGCATTCACTTCGGTATAGACGGCACGGATCGTCGCCCGCTTCACGTTCGGCCCGACCACGACATCGCCGTGCCCGCGCATCAGCGCGACCGGCCGGTCGCCGAGCGTCGCGGCGAGCGCCTTGGCGAGCGATCCGTTCCTCACCAGCATGTCGGTCGTTCCGCCGGCATCGCGGATCTCGAACACGGGAACGCCGACATGGAGGAACGAGGCGGTCTGCGACACCGGCCGCATCGGCACGTTGGTGATGCCGAACGGGATCACGCCCGGCGAATGGCTGTGGATCACCGCATTCACGTCCGGCCGCGCCTTGTATATTTCGCCGTGGATGAAGCGCTCGATGAACATGCTGCGGCCGCGCTGGTCGACCGGATTGGAATCGAGGTCGAACTCCATGATGTCGGCGGCCGTCACGTTCGC
>DASYNT010000294.1:0-10715 GCA_036008405.1 Xanthobacteraceae bacterium | reverse complement strand
GAGCTTGGCGATCATCTCCGCATCCGCGATGGTCCCTTCCGAGAATCCGGACCGGTCGGGCATCATCAACACACCGGGGCGCCGGCCTTGGGCGGCGTCGTCATAGACGAGATAGCCGGACAAGGCCGTGTTCCCCTGCTTGTAGTCGATCCACTCGGTCTTCATGGCGGCTCGCGCCGCGCCGGCCTGCAGGACCGCGGTCGCGGCGAGGACGAGGAACGTCAGGCGTGCGATTTTCATTGGCTTCTCCCAAAGTGCATTTGCAAACGTCCGCAGTGTCGCATTTTGGTACCGGCCGGCAAGGCCCGCTAGGCGACGGGATGCCGGCGACGGGATTGCGCATCGCCCCTTCCAGGTAGAAAATGATAGCAATTCCCAGTTTACCGCCGATGCATTCGAGGGGATGCCGATGCACTCCCAGAGAGCCCGACGCATCCCGACGGTCATCTGGAGATCGAGAGGGAGCCTGAAAATGCGCGTGATCGCCTTCATCGTGGCGGCGTTCGTCGCCGGCGGCCCTGCCGCCGCGCAAGCCTGGCGCGAATACAACAATCCCGCCTATGCCTTCACGGTCATCTTTCCGGCCGATCCGCAGGTCGAAACCACGACCTACCAATTGGCCGACGGCCGTTCGGTTCCCGCGCACGTCTATTCGGTTCGCCAGAACGACGGCGTGTTCAAGGTGACGGTCGCCGAACTCGCCGGCACCGGCCTGGAGGAGAGTGCCGTCATCGACCATGCGATCAAGACCCTGTCCCAAGGCGGCGAGGTCAAGGTCGACATTCCCCACCGCATCTACCGGATCTACGGTCGTCAGCTCAGCATCCTCGGAGCGGACGGCAGCCGCTCGACCGTCGCGGTGTTCGATTACAACGGTCGTCTCTATCTGGTCGAGGGCAAAGCGCTTGCCGGCGGCGCGGCCGCGGTCGACGTCATCCGTTTCCAGCAATCGCTGGTGTTCACCGACGGCGGTTCGAACCGCTCGGCGGACGCTATCCGCGCCATTCGCGAGGGTTGTCGCGGCGCCGGCAACCCCGCGGGACTGGACGATCCCCGCTGTCGCGCCGCTGCGCGGTGAAGTAATCGGCGGGCCACGGCCCAGCTCGCCGCGATTCCTTCAACGCCTTCGTCACCGCGGGCTGCGAGGAGGATATCTCCGCCGCCGTCAAGGGCGCGGCTTTTGGGCGCCTGTCTCCGGGGTGCTTTCAACCCCCGGCAGACATGAAAGGTGGCGGATGAACGATTGTCATTTGGACCGTGCCGTCGCGCCCAACCTGTTCGATGCGGCCGTGGACCCCGAGGTCGTTTTCCCGCTTGTCCTCGCCAATCTCATGTCACCCCGCTTGTGGGAGCTCAGGGACCGGCTGTCCGGATCCGGCGAACCGGCCCGAGTGCTTTGCGACGGCACCATCCGGCCTATCCAGCAGTTCGTCGATCATCACTTCGAGCATGTCACGCCGGATCTCGTCGCCGAGATGAATGGCGTGCTCGACCTCGACGCAGAGGCGGAGCGATTGGGCTCGGCTGCCGTGGAACATACGCTGTCCATGCTGCAGTCCACCTTCGCCTGGCGCATCGCGCGCGGAGCTCCGCAGAAGGACGCCTTTGCTCTCGATCTGATCAGTAGGCGCAAGTTTCCTTCGTACATCTACGCGACCATCGACGAGGCGTGGGCCAGCAGGCGACTTCTTCAGCGACGCAAGCACAAACCGCTCGGTCTCACCTGCTGCCTCGACGAGGCCGCCATCTTCGTCGCGCTGGTGCTGACTCTGCCAGGCGGATCGGTCGACGACTTTGCGTTTATCGGCGCGCCCACCCACTACAGCGTCCTTCTGTGGAGCGGCGAGGAGACGTGGTGGTATTATTCAAAGCACGAGCTCTACTCCGCACCCGGCTGGGCGCGGGTGGTGGCGGAGGTCCACGCCGGCGACGCGCAGGCGGCGTTCGACGACCGGCTTCGCGACTTCGACCGGATCATCACCGCTTCGGGAACCCATGCGTTCGAAGCCGGGGAGACATCGATCGATCGCGCCCGTCTCGCCGAAATCGTCCGCAAGATCGATGCATTTTTCGGCGTCCGTCTGTCGCAGCTCGATCGCGCCGGCGAGCTGCCGGCGCCGCCGGCGCCCCCGTCGAACGTCGCCGGGACAACACGAGACCTGTCGTCGGCCTGCGGCGGCGCCGAAGAGGTCCGGGCGCGCCTGCGCAGCGCGGCGCTCGATGCCGGCGATCCGGCTGCGCTGCGTGCGCTGTACTGTTTTCGTACGCTCGACCTGCCCGATCTGCGCGTTTATCTGCAGGCGGCGCGGCGCGGTGCCCGGATCGTCGATCTCTCTGCCACGATCGCGACCATCGACGATGCTGTGCGGTCGGTGGCGGCCATCGCAGGGAGCGAGTCGATGTTCGAGGACCCCGATCGCATCGCCATGCCCGATGAAACCGCACGGCTCGGCACCGGCACCGCACGCGACAAGGCGCTGTTGCTACACGTGCTCCTCGAGCGCGTCCTCGCCATCGACGATCCGGCTCGGACCAGCCTGGAGACGCTCTTTACGGATGCGGGCAGCTTCGTGCGAAGCGCCCGCTTCTGCATCAGCATGTCGCGCATGGCGAGCGTGCCGGAGATCGAGGGCAGGGTCCTCTACCGTATCGCGGAGGCCTAGGACGATTTAGGCTGTGGCCGAATCGCGGAGCAGTCGGGGAATCCCTGAAGAGGTTGAGCGCGGGCCGATGGGCGCTCGGCCTGTGCGCTCCCAAACGGTCCTTCTTGCGCCGACAGTAAAGGAGACGCGAGGCCATGGACATCCTGACGGAAGGCGTCGGGTTTCTCGCCGGTGGCGTCGTGACGTCCGCCGCGATGCCGCGCGTGATCGACATCATCCGCGACCCGGAAAAGGCCAAGGGAGAATCCCGTGCGCGCAATGCCATGCTGGTGATCGGCAATCTCATTTGGGTCGGCTACGGCATCGCCGGAGACGCCCTGGCCGTCGCGGTGATGTGCGGCCTCAGCAGCATGCTCAATGGGATCATCCTGGTGGCCGCAATTCGTTCGAACCGCCACCGGTCTCCACGGGCCCCCGATCCTTGATCCGGGGGAAAAGTGCGGAGACGCGAGCGAATTCGGGGTACGGCGCGGGGAGCGCAGGCGAGATCGTCATGTCGACGCGGCGCAGGTACGCGTTGTGACCGCGAGTCTGCCGCTCTCGCCATGAATCGAGCCGCGTGGGTACGGATGGGCTTGCTGCCGGCGGGGTGGGTTCCATTGCCCCGACATTGACGCCGGCGTGGCGCATCGGAATCATGATAGGGTCCGAAGCCGGGGATCGGAGGCCAACATGGCGAAATATCTGCTGGTCAGCTTCAAGACCTGTCCCTGGGTGCAGCGCGCCGCGATCGTGCTGCGGGAAAAGAAGATCGCTTTCGAATTCCGTCACATCGAGCCCGACAACCGGCCCGACTGGTTCCTCGCCATCTCTCCGCACAAGAAGGTGCCGGTGCTGCGCGTCGACGAGTCCCAATCGTTGTTCGAATCGAACGCCATCGCCGAATATCTCGACGAGACCGTCGCGCCGCGGCTGCACCCGGAGGATCCGGTCGCGCGTGCCATCAATCGCGCCTGGACCGATTATGTGCCGACATTTGCGGGCATTGTCACCGCGACCGCCTATGCCGACACCGAGGCCGACTTCGACGAGGCGGCGGCAAACATCCTGGTGCCGTTCGAACGCATCGAGCGGGCGCTGGAGAGGCAGGGCAGCGGCCCGCTGTTCAACGGCGCCCGGTACTCGCTGGTGGACGCCGCCTATGCGCCGTTCCTGCAACGGTATCTCTTCCTGGATCGGGTGAAGCGGATCGGGCATATGGAGAAATTCCCGCGCCTCGAGGCCTGGGCCGTTGCCCTGGTCAACCGGGCGTCGACGCATTCGTTTCCGCCGGATGAATTCGAGGCGCTGTACCGCCGCAACGTCAAGCGCCGCAACAAATGGGTGTCGCAGTTCATCGCGGACGTCCAGGTCGCGGCCGAGTAGCCGGCGGGGGGCCGGCGCCTCGACGCGGCATTGCCGAGTGGCTCGCATCGATCGGCCCGGAAGCATGCGCCCCACGCTTTGCCGAGGAAGCGATAGCGATAGACCTCTCGATCGTCGGCGGTCTGACGGAAGAGGATCTCACGCGCCTCGGCGCAGTCCGGCCGCCGACCGTTCGATGAACGACTCAGGCATGCTGGGCGCGGCGGTGCTGGTCGATCATGTTGATGGCGCGCCGGGCCGACAGCATGGCGCCTTCCTGCCAGGCGCCGACATGGCTCAAATGTTCGCCGGCGAAATAGAACGGTCCGTCGGGCTCGCTGAGCACCGCATAGTGCGGATCGTGGTCGGTCTGGTAGCGCGCCCCGATGCCGAGGGTGTAAGGCACTTTCGACCATGTGATGGCCATCGGCTTCTCGAGCTCGCGACTGCGCCCGGGATGCAGGCCCTCGATCGCGGCGCGGCTCAACGCGAGCTGCTCGCTCAAGGGCATTGCGGCGAGTTGGTCGCCCTGGCCGCGGAAAGTATAGCCGCCGAGCAGGATGCCCTTTTGGGAGAACAGCCGGTCGCTCGGGTACCAGACCAGGGCGGTCGGGCCCTTTACCCAGGAAATCCCACCATAGATCTGGTCGTCGATTTCCCAGAACCGGCGCGACTGCCAGGCGATCTTGACGGCGTCGCCGTATTGGATGCCGCGGATCGCGGTCTTGCAGGCGGACGAGAAGTCGTTTTCGATCGGTTCGAGAACCTTGAGCGGTATGGTCACGATGCAGTAGCGGGCTTCGACGACGTTGCGCTTGCCTGACCGCCGGTCCGTATAGGCGATGGACACGCCGTCGTTTCGCCGCTTGATCGCGGTCACCTCGCTCATCAGGCGGATCACCGGACCGAGCTTCCTGGCAAAGGCCGCCGGGATACGGTCCATGCCGCCGACCGGCTGGAACATGGTGGCCTGAAAGTCGAAGCCCTCCTCGAACAGCATCTGGCCCCACATGTCGATGTCGAGCAGCGTGTCGAGGGGCACCGGATCGCGTGGCTCGCCGGCCTGATCGCCAGCGGCCGGCAGGCTCTTGTAACCGGATCGGGTCGATCCCCTGAACAGCAGGTCAGGCGTCAGGTCGCCATAGGTGCGCAGGAACGCAATCATGCGCTCCTTGTCCGCCACGGAGAGCTCCTGATCGAGCGCACCGCGGTTGAGCGCCTTGCCGAGCAACTCGGAAATCTCGCCGCGCATGTCGTTGTGGGCCTGGCGCATCTCGACCGGCTTGCCGCCGTTCGCGGCCGGATTGTAGAGCCGCGCGCCGCGGCTGGTGTTGATCTCGACCTCCAGCGCAACTCCGAGTTCCTTGCAGTAGCCCAGCACCGCCTGATGGGCGCTCGGAATGCGCGCCGGACCCGAATTCCAGTACAGCTCGGGATCGAATTCGCACAGCTGCCTCGTGCCGTCGTTCATGTCGAGCCGGGTGCCGCGCCTGATACTCCAATTGCGACCGCCGACCCGGTCGCGCGCCTCGAGGATGGTGCAGTCATAGCCGGCCTTGCCGAGTTCGTACGCCGCCGACAATCCGGCGACGCCGGCGCCGAGAATGACGACCCTGGTGCCGTGCGCCACGCCTTTTTCCAGCGCCAGCGGCTCCGCCATCGCGGCGGTATCCAAGAGGCCCATGGCCTGCATGGTGAGAAAGGTGGCGCGGTATCCGCCGATGCCGCCCACCTGCCGAAGGAAATCCCGACGCGTGCCGCCCATCGTGCCATCCCTCTGTGCCGCCCCGGTGGACTCGTTGTGACGCGGTCCGCCATAATGCCTCGCCGCGTCATACCTCAGCAAGCGCCCGCCATGACCGATGTCGGCATGGCGGATCCCCCGCCATCGCCGGGTTCGAGGCCGCCACAACGCGCCGCACCCGGGCAATTTCGCCGAGAACGGATGGCAGGCTAATGGTGGCCCTAATCGTGTTGTACAATCTATGCGTGCGCGAGATGATGCCGCCGGCAATTCATGGGGATGACGATGCCGAAGAACGTCGTTCTGTGCTGCGATGGGACCGCCAACGAATTTGCGCAGAACCGCACCAATGTGGTGAAGCTGTTTTTCACGCTGGTCCACGACCCGGACCGGCAGGTCTGCTTCTATCATCCGGGGTTGGGCACCATGGAACCCCCCGGCGCACTCACGAGTGTAAGTCGCGGAGTCACGAAGCTGCTGGGCCAGGCGATCGGCTTTGGTTTCGAAGCCGATATCCGCGATGCCTATGCGTTTCTGATGAATCACTTCCAGGAAGGTGACCGGGTCTATTCGTTCGGGTTCAGCAGAGGTGCCTATACCGTTTACGCGGTGGCAGCCATGCTTCATATGTACGGCCTGATCCGGCCGGGCAACGAGCCTCTCATCCCCTACGCCATCCGCATGATGATGGCGATAAACAACATCTGGGAATCGAAAGCGCGGGATTCGAAGGCGCAGGATTCGAAAAAGCTGCTGGACGACTACTTTGGTCTGGCGCGCCAGTTCAAAGACCACTTCTGCATCCCGTGCAATCCGTATTTTGTCGGCGTCTGGGATACCGTGAGCTCGGTCGGCTGGATCGAAAACCCAACTCGGCTTCCCTACACATCAAACAACCCCGACATCCAGATCGGCCGGCATGCCATCTCCATCGACGAGCGCCGCGCATTTTTCCGCAGCAATCAGTGGCACCTTACCGCGGAGGGCGGTCCGAAGGACGTAAAGCAGGTCTGGTTTCCGGGCGTGCATTGCGACGTCGGCGGCGGTTATCCCGAGCATGAAAGCGGCCTGTCGAAAATAGCGCTGCAGTGGATGTTCAAGGAGGCGGGCACGGCGGGGCTCATGACCGACAGCGCCAGGGTGGACCTTATTCTCGGCCGTTCCCGGGGCGGTTACGCCAGCCCGAATGCGAATGCGCAGTTGCACGAGTCGCTGACCGGTCTGTGGCAACTCGCCGAGTACATCCCGAAGCGCCATTACGACTGGACGCTGGGGAGAGAGGAGCGGCGACCGAACCTGTCTCGTCGACGCACCATCCCGGACGGCTCGCTCATTCATCAAGCCGCTTACGATCGCGGATCGGAGTATCAGAAGTTGCTGCCCGCCGACGCGGTTCGCGTGCCGTGGTGATCCGGAGAGATGGTGTTGGCTGCGGCGAACAAACGATCAACGATCAACGCCATCCATGAATGGTGCGCCCGACCTCGATTTGATGCGCTGCAGCAAGCGAAGTGATGGGCCATAAATTTTAGACAGAGGATTTAATCCAAATTCGTGGATAGCATTTATACGGGCAGATATCATTGGACCCGCGACATGGACGGCATTCCCATCCCCACTCTGAAATCGTCTCGGCTTGTTCTGCGTCGGTTACGTCCCGACGATCATCCGCATCTGTTCGCTATGGCGAGTGACCCTGAGGTCACGCGGTTTCTGAATGAGGCTCCTCCATCTCCCGCGGAGGTATGGCAGCGCATGGCCGTTGCGCTGGGGCAATGGGGACTACGTGGCTACGGCATGATGGCTGTAGAGGACAAAGACGGGTTTGTCGGAAGGTTGGGAGTCCATCACCCCTACGATCTGCCGGAGCCGCAGTTGAGCTATATTCTCTGCCGACGCGGCTGGGGCAAAGGATACGCCACCGAGGGCGCCACATTGATCCGAGACTGGATGTTTGCAACACACAAACCGCATCGCCTTCTCAGTCACATCGCGCCCGCCAACTTGGCCTCGGCTCGTGTCGCGTCAAAACTTGGTGCTATTCGAGTTGGGACGACCAATGAGGCCGCGGCTGTGCTGGACGTTTGGTCCCATGTGGCGCCAATCTGAGCCCCGGCTCCACCACGTTGGTCCGACCGGAGAGAGTCAGCGATGGCGGCTCCGGATTATAGGCGGCGGATCATTGACATCAGTTTGCGCGGGTCACGGGTGCACGCTGTTGTCGGGCATGATCGCGCCCGAAAACCTGGTGCCGGTCTGGTTGGTGTTGAACAGCTTGGCCGCCAACAGCCGCGACGAGCCGAGGTCCGCCTTGCTCAGGTCGGCCTCGATCAGGTCGGCCTGGAACAGGTCGGCCCCGTGCAGCACGGCGCCGGTGAGGTTGGCGCCGCGCATGCTCGCGCGCACCAAAGTGGTGCGGTCGCCGGTGGCGCCGCTCAGGTCGGCCCGCAACAGCGTGGCCGCGTGCAGGTTGGCGTCGGTCAGGGTCGCGTTGCGCAGGCTCGCATTGGTGAGCCTCGCCTCCCAAAGGTCCGCAAAGCTGAGATTGGCGCCGTCGAGCTTGGCGACGGTGAGCCGTGCGCTCCCCATCAGCGCCGCAGTCAGGTTCGCCTGAGAGAAATCGGCGCCGTTGGCTTCGGCCTGGAACAGCAGGGCCTCCACCATAGTGGCGCGTTCCAGCCTGGCCATGGTCAGGACTGCCAGGTTGAGGTTCGCTCCGGTGAGGTCGGCGCCGGACAAATTGGCGCCGCGCAGGACCGCGCGGTGAAACGTCGCGTCACGGAGGTTGGCGCCGGTGAGGTCGGCGCCGGTGAGGTCGTGCCGCTTGAGATTGGCCCCTGCGAGGTCGGCGCCGGCGAGATTGGCGCCGCGCAGCACGGTCCGTGAGAAGGTCGCACCGGCGAGGTTGGCGCCGGAGAGGTTGGCCCCGGCGAGATCGCGGCGATCGAGCTTGGCGCCGCGCAGGTCGCAGCCGGGGCAATGGATGGTCGCCCCGGCGAGGAACGCGGCGCGGTCCTGCGCTGCCGCGCCGGCGGCCGTGCAGGCCCAAAGCAGGGCTATGAACAGGATGAGCCGGAGCCCCTTCACGCCAACGCCTCCGCATCGACCGCCGGATATCCCCAATCGGTCCGGCCAGCCTACACGATGTGCGCCGGCGAATCTTGGGCACGTGGAACGCGGAGGCGACGCCAGGCGGGCGATGTCCGCGGCCGCACGGCGACCTCGATGCCGCAATTTCATTGACTGGGCTCCGGTTGGACCGGCGACGCCAATCGTCTTGACGATCGAGGGCGTCTCGCCTTCATTGGACCTGGTCTTCACCCGTGGAGGAGCCTCATGACACATCGCCTCTTGCTGCTCGCGTTTGCGGCCCTGGTATCCGTGGTGCAGGCGACGCCTGCGGCTGCACAGCAATCGGCACGGGCGGCGTTCGAGGATCTCAGGAACGGCGGCTACGTCGTCGTCATCCGCCACGGCCGCACCAACGAGAGCCCGGCGTTTCCGAAAGACGAATCCCCGCTCGATCTCGCGAATTGCGCGGGCCAGCTCATGCTCAACGACGCCGGCAAGAACCAGGCGCGGGCGATCGGCGCCGCTTTCAAGCGGGCTGAAATCCCGGTCGGCACGGTGCTCGCCAGCGGCTATTGCCGCGCGGTCGAGATGGCCCGCCTGGCCTTCGGCCGGACCGAAACGTCGGATGCCCTGCTGCTCCAGGCATTCGAGCCGGTCGTCGGCGCCCCGGTTCCACCGCCCTGGCCGCAGCGCGTCGAGATGATGAAGCAGATGATCGCGACGGTGCCGCCCGCCGGTACCAACACCATCCTGGTCACGCACTTCCCCAATGTGAGGGATGCGCTGGATGTGCAGATCAATTTCGGCGACGCCGCCATCGTCAAGCCAGACGGGCACGGCGGCGCCGCCGTGGTCGCCCGCATCACGGCGAAGGACTGGGCGTCGTTCTAGGATGACCGCGGAAAAAGCGCGCGCGTCGCCTGCGCGGTCCGATTGCTCGCTTGAGCCGCAACGATCGCGCTTTCCCGCAGAGCTGCTCTATAGTGGTTGCAGCGCCGGCGGCGCAGCCTCATCGACCCGCGGAGGAACCATGTCCGCCTTATCCCTCCTGCTCAACCTGTTGTGGCTCGCCTTCGGCGGCGTATGGATGGCCGTCGGATGGGTCATCGCCGCCATTATTATGGCGATCACCATCATCGGCATCCCCTGGGCGCGGGCAGCGTTCAACATCGCCGCCTACACGCTGCTTCCATTCGGGCAAAAGGCGGTGTCGCGCGCCCAATATTCCGGCAGCGAGGACGTCGGCACCGGGCCGCTTGGCGTCATCGGCAACATCATATGGCTAGTGCTGGCCGGCTGGTGGCTGGCGCTCGGCCATCTCATCACCGCCATTCTCCTCGCCGTCACCATCGTGGGGATTCCGTTTGCCTGGGCGCATTGGAAGCTTGCGGGAATTGCGCTGTGGCCGATCGGCAAGATGATCGTGCCGGCCGATACGCCGCCGCGATGATCGCGTCGGCCGGGGCGGACGGACCTTCGACCCGGCGATCGCGATCACGAGAACTCTGCTGCCGCGCGGTCGAAATGACCGGGGCAAGCCGGCCGTGACCGAAATGGCGGGACAAGCCCGCCATGACAATTCGGGGGTGCGGAGCGCGTCAGGCCCGTTGCGGCGCCTTCTTGCCGCCGGCCACGGCCGCCACCGGGAACAGTCTTTGGTGGCCGGTCCGAGTGCCCTTGTAGTTGTCGAGGAATTCGAACGTCCCCTCCTTCAGCTCGAGCACCGCGACGTCGGCGAGCGCGCCCACATTGAGGGTGCCGCGGTCGTTGAACGCGGGGAACACCCGCGCCGCGCTGACGGTCGCGCGCGCAATGACCTGGTCGAGCGGCATGCCGAACATCAGGAACTTCGACATCACGTTCGGGAAGTCGACCACGCCGGTGGTGCGCGA
>DASYNT010000293.1:0-3854 GCA_036008405.1 Xanthobacteraceae bacterium | reverse complement strand
GGGGGGTGGGGGGGGGGGGGGGCCCCTCGCAGCGAGACTGTGCCGTGGAATTGCCCCCTCCCTGACCTCCCCCGCAAGCGGGAGAGGGAAGAAAACTGAATCGATTGTCGGCGCGATCCGAACATACGGCTCCCACCCGCTTGGATAAGTCGCCCCACTGCTTCTATAAGTGAGTGGACTGGCCGGTCCCGACACTTGGAAGCAGACAATTGGGAAGCAAATGTTGCGGCCGGCCGACCAGGGCAACGGCGAAGGGGGCATCGAGTGAGGGAGATCATGCGGACTAATGATTCGGTTCTGGTGTCCGCGGTCGAGGCCCTCCTCGACGGGGCCGGCATCGAACATCTGGTGCTCGACCAGAACATGAGCGTGCTGGAAGGCTCGATCGGGATCCTGCCGCGTCGCGTGCTGGTGGCCGACGACCAAGTCAATTCGGCGCGCAAGCTGCTGCAAGACGCCGGACTCGGCCGCGAGCTGCGCTCCGATGCGGGCTGAGGCCCAGGACGAGGCCAAGGACGGCCTCACCGACGATGCGGTGCTGGGCGGCCGCCTGCGCCTGCTCCAGCCCCGCCGCGGCCATCGTTTCGGTCATGACGGCATCCTGCTGGCCGCGGCCACCCCGGCGCGCCGCGGCGACCGTGTCGCCGATCTCGGCGCCGGCGTCGGCGTTGCCGGGCTCGCGCTTGCGAGCCGGGTGCCTGACGCCCGCGTCACGCTGGTGGAGATCGACCGGAACCTCGCCGCGCTGGCGCAGGAGAACGCGGCCCGCAACGGCCTCGCCGACCGGGTCGATGCGGTGGCGCTCGATGTCACGGCGTCAGCCGCCGATTTCGCCGCCGCCGGTCTTTCTGCCGGAAGCTGCGATGTCGTGCTGATGAACCCGCCCTTCCACGACGAGGCGCATCCTGCCTCCCCCGATCCGCTTCGCCGCAGCGCCCATTCGTTCGCGGATCCCGCGGAGTGGGTAGCAGCCGGCCAACGGCTGTTGCGGACCGGCGGTATCCTGACGCTGATTTTCCGCGCCGACGGTCTGCCGATGCTGCTCCGGCTGCTCGGCGAACAATTCGGGGCGATCGCGATCCTGCCGGTGCATTCCAAGCCCGGCGACGCCGCGATTCGCGTGCTGCTTGCGGCGACCAAAGCGAGCCGCCGCCCGCTCGCCATCATGCCGGGGCTGGTTCTGGCTGAAGCCGACGGAACGCCATCGGCGGCAGCCGAAGCGCTGCTGCGTCACGGCGCCGCCCTGGCGCTGGTCCAGCGCTGATCGCCACCGCGGGTCGATCGTTGCGGGCCGATCATCGCCGGAAGGATCGTTACGGGAGGATCGCGCGCTACGGGAGGGTTGCCGCCTCGGACGCGCCGGCCCCGGCGCTCGCACGCGAAAACAGCCGTGGAAAAAGCATGATCACCGAATATATGGCGGTCAGTAGCGCCAGCTTGATCATCATTGCGGACCCCGATCCCCTTGGCCCGACGACAGCCGGTCAGGCCTTCCCATGTTCCGAACGTCCCCTGGAGTGGTTAATATCGCGTAACATGAGGACGAAACGATGACCGTCCATCAATAATCCGAGGAGTCGATGGCCGATTTTTTCAGTCAGATGCCTGCCCGTGCCGTCGCCGCCGGCCGCCGGCTGCTGCCGAAACGGTGGCGGGGCGACATCGCCGTGGTTCCCGTGGTCCGTCTCGCCGGGGTGATCGGCGTTTCGACGCCGCTGCGGCCGGGGCTCACGCTCGCCGGCATCGCCCGCACGCTGGAGCGCGCCTTCGGCATGCGCAATGCCAAGGCGGTGGCGTTGCTGATCAACTCGCCCGGCGGGTCGGCGGTTCAGTCGCACCTGATCTACCAGCGCATCCGCGCGCTCGCCGCCGAGAAGAGCCTTCCGGTCCTGGCCTCGGTGGAGGACGTGGCCGCATCCGGCGGCTACATGATCGCCTGCGCAGCCGACGAGATCGTCGGCGACCCCGCCTCGATCGTGGGCTCGATCGGGGTCATCGGCGCGAGCTTCGGCTTCACCGACGCGATCCGGAAGCTGGGGGTGGAGCGGCGCATCTACACCGCCGGCGAAAACAAATCGATGCTCGACCCGTTTCTCCCCGAAAAGGAGGAGGATGTCGCCCGGCTGAAAGCCTTGCAGGGTGAAATCCACGAGATGTTCATCGAGCTCGTGCGCACGAGCCGCGGGGCGCGCTTGACCGGTCCCGAAAAGACCCTGTTTTCCGGCCAATACTGGACCGCCAAAAAGGGAATGGAATACGGCCTGGTCGACCGGCTGATCGATCTGCGCGCGCTGCTGCGCGAGCGCTATGGCGATAGCGTGCAGACCCCGCTGATCGCGGCCGAACGCAGCCTGTTCGGATGGCGCAAGCCGGGCGTGAGCGGCCTGTCAAGCGGCGGCTTGGCGGCCGGCCTCGTGCCGGAGCGGCTGTTCGACGGCGCCGGACTGATGGACGACTTCATCTCCGCGGTCGAAAGCCGCAGCATCTGGTCCCGATACGGGCTATAATACGCTTCGACACAGCGCCTGCCGTGGTGACGCCGGCGCACAACACGGACGAAGATCATGCTGCCGCTTCCCCCCGTGATCGCCTGGACGCTCGGCGCCGTCGGCGCCGTGTTCATCTCCAAACTGCTCGCCCGGGAATGGCGGCGGGTCAATGCCGAGCTCGACGCCAGGGAGCGGGCGACCGCGCCGATGCGCCCGCAGGAGTTGCCGACCCTGCGCCGCGACCCCAAGAGCGGCGTCTACCGCCCGGAGTGAAGCGCGGCGGCGCCCGCGGCAGGCGCGTTCCCATGGAGATGTTTCGCCTTCCGGCCTCGCGCGCTAGCCTCGCGTGCTTGACCCCGTGCGCGTGCCGCCTATAGGTTCCGCGCGCATTCTCCTGTGAAAGCCGCGATGGCCCAACTGCCTGCCCATATGCGTCCCGACCGTTCGTTCCAGGGCCTGATTCTGGCCCTGCAGCGCTATTGGGCCGAATATGGCTGCGTGATCCTGCAGCCCTACGACATGGAGGTCGGCGCCGGCACCTTCCATCCGGCGACGACGCTGCGGGCGCTGGGGCCGCACCGGTGGGATGCCGCCTATGTGCAGCCGTCGCGGCGGCCCAAGGACGGCCGCTACGGGGAAAATCCGAACCGGCTGCAGCATTACTACCAGTTCCAAGTCATCCTGAAGCCGTCGCCGCCGGATTTGCAGGACCTCTACCTCAATTCGCTCGAGGCGATCGGCATCGATCACGCCATCCACGACATCCGCTTCGTCGAGGACGATTGGGAAAGCCCGACGCTGGGCGCCTGGGGGTTCGGCTGGGAATGCTGGTGCGACGGCATGGAAGTGTCGCAATTCACCTATTTCCAGCAGGTCGCGGGCTTCGAATGCGCGCCGGTCGCGGGCGAATTGACCTACGGGCTGGAGCGGCTCGCCTGCTATCTCCAGGGCGTCGACCACATCATGGAGCTCAACTTCAACGGCCGCGAAGACAATCAGAAAGTCCTCTACCGCGACGTCTTCCTGCAGGCCGAGCAGGAGTATTCGCGACACAATTTCAGCTTCGCCGACACCGACATGCTGTTCGAGCAGTTCAAGATGGCGGAAGCGGCGTGCCGGAAATATCTCGACGCCGGCTGGGCGGACGGCGGACGGGAACGCCATTTGATGGCGTTGCCGGCCTACGACCAGTGCATCAAGGCGAGCCACGTGTTCAACCTGCTCGACGCCCGCGGCGTCATCTCGGTGACCGAGCGGCAGAGCTACATCCTGCGGGTGCGCGAGCTCGCCAAGGCATGCGGCGAAGCCTGGCTCAAGACCGCCGGCGGCGGCACCGCATGAACGTTTATCTCAAGGAGACGTAAC
>DASYNT010000292.1:0-7276 GCA_036008405.1 Xanthobacteraceae bacterium | reverse complement strand
GGCGTCAGGTAGGACAGCAGCTGGTCCTGGTAATAGCCATGGCCGGCGACGTCGTGGCCGGACTTGACGATCTGGGCGACCGCCTCCGGATACAGCTCGGCGCACTTGCCGTTGACCCCGAAGGTGGCGCGGATGCCGTTTTCGCGAAACAGGTTGATCAGCCGGTAGACGCCGACCTTGCCGCCATAGCTGCCCCAGGCGATGCCGGCGTGATCGATCACGCCCGGCTTCACCGGGCTTGCCTGCACCGAATAGGGCGGCGCCTTGCCCTCGCTCCAGGTTTCCAGCATCGCGGTGACGCTCACCGCGATCCGCTTGCCGTGCGGCCATTTGTATTCGGCGATCATGGGGCGCTCCCTGCCGATGGCGAGCGTCGCACCGGCGAGTTGTCGTATTGACTGGTGTGCCGGGCGGAGTGCACGTTCGAGACGACGACGTCAATTGCCTGCTGTCAAACCGCCCATGAAGGAATTCCCGTGATCGCTTCGACCCGCCGCCGGTTCCTCGCCAATTCCGGATCGCTGCTGGCGCTCGGCGCAGCTGTTCGGGGCGGCTCCGCGCTCGCCGCCATGGGGCCGAACGACAAGTTCGACCTCGTCATCAAGGGCGGCGAGGTGCTCGATCCCAGCCAGAACCTGCGGGCGAGGCGCGACATCGGCATCCGTTGGGGCATGATCGAGGCGGTGGAGCCGGACATTCCGGCGGACCGGGCGATCGGGGTGCTGAGTGCCAGCGGCAAGCTCGTGTGTCCCGGCCTCGTCGACCTGCATGCCCATGTCTATCCCTACGGCTCCGCCATGGGCATTCCCGCCGACGAACTCCTGACCTTCCAGGGCACCACCACCATGGTGTCGGCCGGCGACGCCGGCGCCAACAACTTCGCCGCCTTCCGCCGCTTCATCGTCGGGCAGACCCGCACCCGGCTCTACGCCTTCGTCCACATCGCCAATATCGGCCTGACCCCGTTTCCGCTGCCGGAGCTCTACAACATCGACTACGCGGTGGTGGACGCCTGCGCCAAGACGATCGCGGAGAATTCCGACATCGCCATCGGCGTCAAGGTCCGGATGTCGGAAAACGTCATCGCCAGGAACGGCATCGAGCCGCTGCGGCGCTCGATCGAGGCGGCCGAGCAGGCCGGTGGCGGCGCCAGGGTGATGTGCCATATCGGCGGGGTCGAGACGCCCAGGCTGATGTCGGACATTCTCGATCTGCTGCGGCCCGGAGATATCCTGACCCATGCCTATTCCGGCGCCCCCAACAATGCCGGGGCCTTCACCAATATCGTGCAGGACGGCCGGCTGCTGCCGGCGGCGACCGCCGCCAAGCAGCGCGGCGTCGTCTTCGACGTCGCCCATGGCGGCGCCAGCTTCGACTACACCGTGGCCGACGTCGCGATCCAGGCGGGCGCCACCCCCGACACGATCTCGTCCGACATCCACGTGTTCTCCGGCAACACGCCCGGCCTGCCGTATCTGACGAGGGTAATGAGCAAGTTCCTCAACATGGGATTCACGCTGGAGCAGGTGGTCGCGATGGCGACCATCAACCCCGCCAGGATCATCAATCGGCTCCCCAAGCTCGGCACCCTCGCGGTCGGCGCGCCCGGCGACGTGTCGGTGCTGGAACTGGTCGAGGGCCCGGTGGAGTTCGTCGATACCCGCAACAACAAGCGGCAGGGCAAGGTCCAGCTGCAGCCCGCCAATGTCGTCCTCGGCGGGGTTCCGTTCGGGCGGCCCTACCAGATTCCATTCGCGGTGCGGTGAGGCCTCGAGGTCGTTTCGATCGTAATGGGTCGGCCGAGGGCCGTCGACGTCGACCACGCAGGCGATGACCTCCAGTGCTCCCTTCGGCGGGAATCACGATCAAAAAATCTTGATGCGATGCGACCAAATTCCGCATCGCGCCCGGTCTGCGGCCGACCCATCCTGCGCTCTCGCTGGAGGGGTTGGTCCGGCCGAAATCCCTCCACATTTTGCTCAATCCGCGGCCCTCGGCAGGGGCATGCGGATCAACGAGACTCCAGCAGCGATCGGGAGCCAAGCCATGCCGTATTTCGACCCTCAATTCATCGATCTCATGAGGAACGCGCTCGAAGATGTCATGACGAAAGTGCCGGTGGAGTATTCGACACCGGCGGCAAAGGCCTATCTCGCCGAGTGCATTCTCAAAGCCGCCGCTCAAGGCCACACCAGCTACAACGAACTGGTGGCATCGGCGTCCGACCAAATTCAGGTGGTGCTTTCGTTTTTCACCTGAGCTGGCCGCAGGGACCGGTGCCGGGACCGAGCCGCCCCGCCGGTTGATCCCAGAGCCGGTGACAGGGGCGCCCGCCCGTCGAGGAGTTCTCGACCCTCAGGCGACGATCATGCGCGCCACCCCGTCGCCCCAGCGCCATGATTTGCGCTGCCGATAGGCGTCGCGGTCGCGCCGTGCGGCGGTGTCGCCGACGAGGCCCTGCGTCGTGCACAGCTTGGAGGTGA
Organism: Xanthobacteraceae bacterium; assembly: GCA_036008405.1. Taxonomy (GTDB): domain Bacteria; phylum Pseudomonadota; class Alphaproteobacteria; order Rhizobiales; family Xanthobacteraceae; genus JAJPKK01. The sequence goes on along the minus strand of DASYNT010000292.1, from coordinate 4,793 downwards.
CCGCGCTCTTGGTGACCCTCGGCGGTGCCAGCACTCGGGCGTCGCGACGGCGCGGCGGGGCGCGGGACAGCACCACGTAGGAGAATTTCTCGTCCTCGAACGGCACCGCGGCGGCCTTGACCTGGAGATGGTCGCGCGAGCGCGGCAGCCGCTGGGCGAAGTGGCACCAGTCCGGCGCGACCAGCGGGCAATCGCGCTCATGCGGGCACGGCGCCGCGACGTGCGCGCCGGCATCGATCAGCTGGCGGCGGATTTCCAAGATGCGCGAATAGCCCGTCGGCGTGCCCGGCTCGATCACGACGAGGGCCTGCGCGGTCGCCGCCCACAGCGCCTGCGCAAAGCCGGCGCATTCGCCCGGGGCAATCTCGCCGACCACGTAGCTCGCGACGACGAGATCGGCCGGTGCGGCGACTGCCTCGGCGAGGGTGTCGTGGTAGGACGCCGCGCGCAACGCCGGGCTCGCAGCCTGCGCCATCAGGGCTGATCCCAGCGCCCGCATCTCGGCGTTGGGTTCGACGAGACGGATGGCGGTGAGCGTGCCGAATGCCGCCGCCGCGGCGAAGGCGGCAGTGCCGGGGCCGGCGCCGATATCAAGCAGCGATCGCGGTTCGAAGCCGCCCGCCCCATCGACCGAATCGTCGTTTGCCCGGTCGGTTGCCTGATGCAGCGCATTGAACACTGCGATGGCGGCGGCATAGGTGGCGGGGAGGCGGGTGAAAGCATAGGCGAGCGCGTCGCCTTGCGATCGTATCGCCTGCGATCCGCCGCCGGCGCGGTAGATCTGCGATTGCGCCGCCGCCCGTGTCGCCAGGTCGTTGCGGGAGATTCCGGTGGCGAGCACGTCGAGGGTCGCCCGCAATTCGGACGGCAGCGCGGGAGGCGTCGAAGCGGTCGTAGGCCGCCTCCGCTATGCCACCGCGTCGCGGATCTGCACGGCGCGTTCGAGATCGACGGAAACGAGCTGCGATACGCCGCGCTCCGCCATGGTGACGCCGAACAGCCGGTCCATGCGCGCCATGGTGATGGGGTTGTGGGTGATGATGATGAAGCGCGTGTCGGTCGACTTCGACATTTCATCGAGCAGGTCGCAGAAGCGGTCGACATTGTGGTCGTCGAGCGGGGCATCGACCTCGTCGAGCACGCAGATCGGCGCCGGATTGGTGAGGAACACCGCGAAGATGAGGGCGAGCGCGGTCAGCGCCTGCTCGCCGCCGGACAGGAGCGACAGCGTCGCCGGCTTCTTGCCCGGCGGCTTGGCGAGGATTTCGAGGCCCGCCTCGAGCGGATCGTCGTTCTCGACCAGCTGCAACTCGGCGGTGCCGCCGCCGAACAGTTCGGCGAACAGGTGCTGGAAATGCGAATTGACCACGGAGAACGACGCCAGCAGGCGCTCGCGGGCCTCGCGGTTGAGGCTCTGGATGCCCTGGCGCAGCCGCTTGATCGCTTCGACCAGGTCGTCGCGCTCGGTGACCAGCGTGGTGTGCTGGGTCTCGACCTCGCGCAATTCCTCGTCGGCGCGCAGATTGACGGCGCCGAGCCGTTCCCGATCACGCTTGAGCTTGTCGAGTTCCGCCTCGATATCGGCGATGTCGGGAAGCGGCGCGTCGGCTGCGAAGCCGGCAAGGCCCGCGAGCGTCTCCGGCTCGGTCTCCAGGATCTCGCGGATTTCGGCGGCGAGGTCGGCGAGCCGGCGCTTGACGCCCTCGTGGCGCTCTTCCGCCCGCGCGGCGGCTTCGCGCGCGGCCGACAGCGCGTCGTGGGCGGCGCGGGCGGCGCGGTCGGCCTCGGAGACGGTCGTCTCGCCCGCCGCCAGCGTTTCGGCGGCGCTGCGCCGCGCCGTCTGCGCGGTCTCGATCTCGGTGATCAGGGCGCGGCGCTTGGCTTCGAACTGCTCCGGCGTATCGACGAGGCCGGCATGCTCGGTCCTGGTCTCGGCCAGACGCGCCTCGATGGTGGCGGTCTGCGCCGCGGCGCCTTCCTTCCGTTTGCTCCACGCAGCGGCATCGGCCGCGATCGCGGCGAGGCGCCGCTCGGCAAGCTCGATCTCGCGGGCGAGCGCCTGGGCCTCGGCGCGTGCTTCGGCGAGACGGCCGCGGTCGGCGGCGACGACCGTGCGGGTGTCGGTGAGTTCGGCCTCGAGCGCCGCCGAAGGCGCCAGGCCCTCCAGCGCAAGTGCCGCTGCGGTGCGCGCCTCCTGCGTTTCCGTGAGCGTGGTGGTGACGCGGGCCTGGGCTTCGGCGAGGGCCGAGCGACGCGAGGTGATGCGGTTCAATTCGCGCTCGGCGGCGGCATGGCGGTCGCGGGTGCCGTCGGCCTCGTGCTGCGCTGCGCGCCAGCGATTGCGGGCGGCGTTCTCGGCCTCGCGGGTCGCCGCCACTTCCGCTTCGGCCATCGCCACCGTCTGACGGCGCAGGTCGAGATCGGTGCGCACGATCCGCAACTCCGCCTCGATATCGGCGAGGCGGTTGCGGCCGGCGAGGCGACGGGCAGCGCCGGTCGGCGCCAGAGCGGCGACGGCGAAGCCATCCCAGCGCCACAGGTCGCCTTCCCGCGACACCAGCCGCTGGCCCGGCTTGAGTTCGCGGGCGAGGCGCGCGCCGTCGGCACGGGCGACGACGCCGATCTGTGCCAGCCGCCGCGCCATCGCCTCGGGCGCCGCGGTGATGAAGGCGGTCAGCGGCGTGATGCCCGCGGGCAGCACCGGGTCGGCGGCATCCTTGAGCGCGCCGGCCCAATGGATCGGCGCGGCCGGCTCGACCGGCGCGTCGAGGTCGTCGCCCAGCGCTGCGCCGAGCGCGGTTTCGTAGCCCTTCTCGACGGTGAGCAGGTCGATCACCGGCGGCCACATCTGCTTGCTCTCGACATGGAGCAGGCGGGCCAGCGTCTTGGCCTCGGTTTCGAGGCGGTGGACATTGCGCTCGGTCTCGCCGAGCGGCTGGCGCGCCACGTCGAGCCCCTGGCGGGCGGCCGATTGCGCCGCCTCGGCGCGCACGGCATCGGCTTCCGCGGCGGCCACCGCGGCTTGTGCCGCGGCTACCGCGGCGGCGAGGCCTTCGAGATCGACGGCGCGGGCGGCAGCGGCAATGAGGGCGTCGAGCTCGGCGGTGACCTGGCCGTGCTCGCGCTCCAGCCGGGTGCGGCGCTCGTCGCAGCCGCGGATGGTGGTTTCGAGCTGGGTGCGCTTTGCCGTCAGGTCGGCGAGCGCCGCGGTCAATTCGCCGAAGCGGGTCTCGCTGGCGGCGAGTGCCCCGCCTGCCGCGCCGACCCGCGCCTCGACGCCGGCGCGACGTTCGGCGCTCGCCGCAGTCTCGCGCAAGAGCGCTTCCCGCTCCGTCTGCAGGCGCATCAGCGCCGCCTCGGCATCGGCGCCGAGCCGCTGCTCGCGCTCGCAGTCCTCGCCGAGCTGTACCAGCCGCCGCGCCAATTCGGCGATGCGCTCCTTGGCCAGCGCCGCCTCGCGCTCCAGGGCCTCGCGGGCGACCATGAGGCGCGCCAGCACGGCGGCGGCCTTGGCCTCGCCCTCGCGCAATGCCGGCAGTCCGGCCGCCGCATTGGCCTGCCGGGTCGTGGCCTCGGCTTCGGCGCCGGTGCGGTCGGCCACCTCGCGCACGCCTGCGGCGTGGGCGGCTTCTGCCTGGGTCACCTCGGTTCTGGCCTGGACCAAGCGCAGGTGAAACAGTGCCGCTTCGGCCTTGCGGATGTTCTGCGACAGCGCGCGGTACCGCACCGCCTGCCGGGCTTGGCGCTTCAGCGCGTCGATCTGGCCGGCGAGCTGGCCGATCACGTCTTCCAGCCGCGCCAGATTCTGCTCCGCCGCGCGCAGCCGCAGCTCGGCCTCATGGCGCCTCGCATGCAGCCCGGAAATGCCTGCGGCCTCTTCCAGCACCCGCCGCCGCTGCTCGGGCTTGGCCTGGATGATCTCGCCGATGCGTCCCTGGTGCACCAGCGCCGGAGAGCGCGCCCCGGTGGAGGCGTCCGCGAACAGGATCTGGATGTCGCGTGCGCGCACTTCGCGGCCGTTGAGCCGATAGGTCGAGCCCTCGTCGCGCTCGATGCGGCGCGACACTTCGAGCACGTCGTCGCCGTTGAACTGGGCGGGCGCCGTGCGCGCCGCGTTGTCGATCGTCATCGCCACTTCGGCGGTGTTGCGCGGCGCGCGGCCGTTGTTGCCGGAGAAGATGACGTCGTCCATCCCGGCCGCGCGCATCGCCTTGTGGGAAGCCTCGCCCATCACCCAGCGCAGCGCTTCGACGAGGTTCGACTTGCCGCAGCCGTTCGGTCCGACAACGCCGGTCAAGCCCGGCTCGATCAGGAAATCGGTGGGCTCGACGAACGACTTGAAACCGATCAGGCGCAACCGCGTGAGCTTCATCGACCCGTTTCCCCGCGCGTTGTGCGCAAACACCCACCCGGCGGCTTTGAACGCGACCCGGACTGCGGCCCGATGGCGCGAGAATCAAAGGCCGGAAACCACGGCGAGGGGACAATGGCCACGGCGCCGCGGGACGGCAACAGGGTAGGGGCGATTATCCAGAGCATGTTTGCGCGCATAAAAAAGCTGTGGGTTCGCGCCGAGCGCGAAAGCTCCGACGCCGAATCAGTTGCCCAGCCTCATGCGCGGCAGGCCGAGCGTCAACTCCGATATGCAAATCCAGCAATTCTAAATGTAGGGGATTTGGGCTGGTCTCATTCGATTTTTTGGGTTTTCAGCAGGTCTGGGGGGATGGTGAAGGTGGCGAGGGCTTTGAGGAAGACGGGCCAGGAGGGAAAGATCGCATAGGCGGTAAGCGTGG
>DASYNT010000291.1:0-22111 GCA_036008405.1 Xanthobacteraceae bacterium | reverse complement strand
CTGTCGTCGGAGGCGCTCGGGCTCGGGATACTCGCGTTCGTCCACGTCACCCTGGCGGCGCATTCGCCCGACAACGCCAGGCGCTTCCAGGAACTGGTCGCGCGGACCGAGGAGGTGCAGGAAGCCTATTCGCTGACCGGCGACGCCGACTATCTGGTCAAGATCGCGGTTCCGGACCTCAGGGCGCTGTCGCGCATTCTCAGCGAGGTGTTCCTGGCGCATGGCAGCGTCGCCCATGTCCACTCCGCGATTGCGCTCGATCGCCTCAGGAAGACCGCCCGCCTGCCGCTGATGCACCTGCGCGCCGCGCCCGAACAGCGAAAGGCGGCGCAGCGGCCGACGCCGCAGAACCGGGGATCGTCGCGAAAATCAGCACCCAAACCGGCGAGATAGCTTGCGCTGCCGATCCCAAATGGGTGTGGCAAGCGCGGATTCGCGGTGCCTGGACTATCCGATCTTGCCGGCACCGTAGGCTTCGGGACGGAGAGCCTGCTGGACGAAAGCGGCGACGGCGATCAGAAGTCCGAGCGCGAGAATCTGCCACGCCGGCGAAACGCCGAGCTCCAGGTTGAAATTGGCGCCGAGCGTCCATGACGGCTCGTAATCCTGGTAGGCCCAGAGCCAGCCGATCTGCAATAGCGCCGTGAACAGGCACGATGCCACGGCGAGCATCGCCAGCGCCCTCACGTCGGTGCCATACCCGTGGCGGTCTTGCACTCTCCAGACCATGAGCCAGAAGAACATTCCGCTCGTCAGGTACTGCTCGGGATAGACGTCCGGCGACAGCAGGTAGTGAACCAGCGCCAAGGCCGTGATCACGTAGATCGCGTTGTGGAGTCGTTGCCACCCTTTCGCCCCCATCTGGCGGATGGCTGCGTCCAGGGAGGTCGCACCCAAGGCGATCAGGCCGATGGTCGCGACGCTTGCCAGGATCAGGCTGAATCTGGTCGCCATCTCATGGGCGATCGAGGCAAAGTTCCAAAACCGCAATGCGAAGTAAATGACGATGTGGGCGAACGTATAGGCGAGCGCCGTCACCCCGATCATGCGTCGCACGATGATGAGCTGGCGCCAGCCGAATATCGTCGAGGCCGGCGTGATCGCCAAGGCCAGCAGCAGCAGCGCGGTCGCCCACAGCCCCGACCAGTAGGTCATGCCTCCGAGCGGAACGGGCCCGAATTGCCCGGTGCCGACCTGGTAGACGATCCAGATCGCCGGCACGAACATGAGCGCGAGCGTGCTCGCCTTCAGCCAGGAAAAGCGGTGTTTCCTGTCCTGCCACGGCCAGATCAAGTGCATGCTCCACCGCCAGGCCGGGAGTGCTGCCCAGCGCCTTCACGGGAGGTTATGGCACGCTCGAACCGTGCTTCGGATCGACGCCGTCGCTGCCACCCTGCGCCCTTCATCAAAGACCCTCGAACAGCGGTGTCGACAGGTAGCGCTCGGCGAAATCGGGCACCACCACCACGATCATCTTGCCGTCCATTTCCGGCCGCGCGCCCAGCCGCAGCGCCACGGCGACGGCGGCGCCGGACGAGATGCCGCCCGGGATGCCCTCGTAGCGTGCCAGCGCCCGTGCGGTGTCGAACGCCGCCTGGTTGCTCGCAGTCATCACCTCGTCGATCACCGAGCGATCGAGGATTTCCGGCACGAAATTGGCGCCGATGCCCTGGATCTTGTGGGGGCCGGCGCGCCCCTGCGACAGCAGAGGGCTGTCCTCGGGCTCGACCGCGACGATCTTCACCGCGGGCTTGCGCTGCTTGAGCACCTGGCCGACCCCGGTGATGGTGCCGCCGGTGCCGATCCCGGCGACGAAGGCATCGACGCCGCCGTCGGTGTCGTTCCAGATCTCCTCCGCGGTGGTGCGGCGGTGGATTTCCGGATTGGCCGGGTTCTTGAACTGCTGCGGTATAACGGCGTTCCTGATCTCGCGCGCCAGTTCCTCGGCGCGGTCGACTGCGCCGGTCATGCCCACTGCAGCCGGCGTCAGCACCAGTTCGGCGCCGAGCAGCGCCAGCATCTTGCGCCGCTCCACCGACATCGAGTCCGGCATCACCAGGATCAGCCGGTAGCCGCGCGCGGCGGCGACGAAGGCGAGCGCGATGCCGGTATTGCCGGAGGTCGGCTCGATGAGGACGGTGTCGGGGTCGACCCGGCCGTCGGCCTCCATGGCTTCGATCATCGACACGCCGATGCGGTCCTTGACGCTCGAGATCGGATTGAAGAATTCGAGCTTGGCGAGGATCTGCGCCTTGATCCCCTGCATCTGCGGCAGCCGGTTGAGCCGCACCAGCGGCGTATCGCCGATGGTCGCGGTGATCGACTCATAGATGCGTCCGCGACCGGGACGGGCTGATGCTGACGGCGTCGCCATGGCAGGCTCCTCGGGTGGAATTCGAACCGCCGGCTCCCTCCCCTTGCCGGGCGGATTCGGCGGCGTCACTGCACTATCCCGCCAGCATGGCCTTCACCAGCCCCGACGCCTTGGCGAAATCCATCTTGCCGGCGAATTTTCCCTTCAGCGCGGCGATGACCTTGCCCATGTCCTTCATGCCGGCCGCGCCGGTGTCCTTGATGGCATCGGAGATCGCCGCCTCGACCTCGTCCTCCGACATCTGCTTCGGCAGATAGGCCGAGATGATCGCGATCTCCTCGCGCTCCTGCTGGGCGAGCTCGGCGCGCCCGCCCTGGTCGTAGAGCTCGACCGATTCGTGGCGCTGCTTGATCATCTTCTGGAGCAGGCCCAGCATGTCGTCATCGCCCAGCGGCGCCCTGCCCTGCCCGCGCGCTTCGATATCGGCGTTCTTGAGCGCGGCGTTGACGAGGCGCAACGTCGAGACCCGGCGCGCGTCCCCCGCCTTCATGGCCTCCTTGAGCGCGGAATTGATGTCGTCGCGAAGCATGGGGTCCTCGAAATTCGCGCGTGCGTGCCGCTTTGACGGCCGCGCGGGCGATGGCTATGTAGTCTCCCCATGATCCCTAAACAAGACGATTCCACCTGGTCGGAGCCTGCGGCCACCGCCGTCCTGGTGCTCGCCGACGGCACTGTGCTCGAAGGCTTCGGCTTCGGCGCCACCGGCCATGCGGTCGGCGAGGTCTGCTTCAACACCGCCATGACCGGCTACCAGGAGATTCTGACCGACCCCTCCTATGCCGGGCAGATCATCACCTTCACGTTTCCCCATATCGGCAATGTCGGCACCAATGACGAGGACATCGAAACGGTGAACCTCGCGGCGACGCCGGGGGCGCGCGGCGCGATCCTGCATTCCGCCGTCACCAATCCGTCGAACTATCGCTCCCGGCGTCATCTCGATCGCTGGCTCGAGGCGCGCGGCATCATCGGCCTCGCCGGGATCGACACCCGCGCCCTGACCGGCCTGATCCGCACCAAGGGCATGCCCAATGCGGTGATCGCGCATGCCCGCGACGGCAGGTTCGATCTCGATGCGCTGCGCCGGGAGGCGCGGGAATGGCCGGGCCTGGTCGGCATGGACCTCGTGCCGATGGTGACCGCGGGACAGCGCTTCACCTGGAACGAGACGCCGTGGCAGTGGAATGTCGGCCACGGCCGGCAGAACGCGGGATCGGCGCCGCTGTTCAAGGTGGTCGCCATCGACTACGGCATCAAGCGCAACATCCTGCGGCTGCTCGCCGGCGCCGGTTGCGCGGTCACGGTGGTGCCGGCCACCACCTCGGCGGGGGACATAATCGACCTCGTGCCGGACGGCATTTTCCTTTCCAACGGCCCCGGCGATCCCGCCGCCACCGGTGCCTATGCGGTGCCGGTCATCCGTGCGCTGATCGATGCCGGCCTGCCCACCTTCGGCATCTGCCTCGGCCACCAGATGCTCGGCATCGCGCTCGGCGGCGCCACCATGAAGATGCACCAAGGCCACCACGGCGCCAATCACCCGGTGAAGGACCTCACCACCGGCAAGGTCGAGATCACCTCCATGAACCACGGCTTCGCGGTCGACCGGGCGACGCTGCCGCGCAATGTCGAGGAAACCCATGTCTCGCTGTTCGACGGCTCGAACTGCGGCATCGCCGTCAAGGACCGGCCGGTGTTCTCGGTGCAGTACCACCCGGAAGCGTCCCCCGGCCCGCGCGACAGCCATTACTTGTTCGACCGCTTCGTCGCCCTCATGCGCGAGAAACGGAGCGCGTGATGGAAATCCGCGACACCGCATCGGAGCGCGATCCGCGCGAATGGAATCGGTTCGGATCGCGCTTCGATTTTCATTGATTTCACGTGTGATCTAAGCCGAAAAGTCTGCAGCTTTCGAGATCATGCGGTAGGGTCTGCCGACGCCATGGATGTCCTGCGCTATCTGAAGCCGGAAAACGGTCCGGTCGGCAAGGTGCTGACCGCCTGGCTCGACAACGAGTCGAGCGGGCGCGCGACCCGGCTCCTGCTATTCGTGTTCGTCACGGCCCTGACCAGTTTCCAGATCAGTTCCAACGCCTCGGTCGGGGCGCCGTCGGAACTTCTGGACACTTACGCCAGGACCCTGCATCCGGCGCCCGGCTATTACGGTGCGGCGCCGCTGGCCGCGCTCATGGCTTCGGTCTGGTTCCTGCTGGTGCCGCCGGTCGACTGGGCAATCTATCTGCTGGCGGCGGTCAATGCTGGATTCGCCCTGTTCGCCGTCGATCTCGTAGCGCGGCGCGAGGTCGCCGGCGATAACCGGATCCTGGTGCTGTTGCTTCTGCTGCTGACGCCGTTCTACTGCGTCTACGGCCAGTATTTCAATTCCGATCGGACCCTGCTGTGGGCCTGGCCGCTCGCGACATTGGGCTTCCTGCGCGCGTTCGAGACCCGGAGTCCGGCGTCGCAAGCAAGCCTATGGGCTGCATTCGCCGGCGTTGCCGCGGGACTTGCGATCCTCGGCGGATATCAGTCCATTTTCCTGCTGGCCGGATTCGTCGCGGGAGCGCTGGTGCACCCGGCGCGGTGGGCCTACCTGCGTTCGCCCTCGCCATGGATCTCGGCGGCGGCAGGCGCACTCGTCGTCGCGCCCCATGTCTACTGGCTCTCTCAGCACGACTTTGCGCCGCTCGCCGCGGTCGTCGCGCAGCATACCGGCGCCCCGCCCGGCGAGGTACTGAGCGGGCTTGCGTCCTATGCCGGAGCGGGGCTGGCCGGTATCGCGGCGCCGGTCGCTCTCTACTGGCTGGCGGTGCGGCCGGATCGGGCTACGCTGCGCGAAACATTGTGGCCGTCGGACCCCGATGGACGCCTGCTCGCCCTCGTATTCGTCGTGCCGCTGGCGCTTCGGGCGGTGCTCGCGCTGCTCGCCGGCACGGTGCTGACCGCGGACGCCACGGCGCCCGCATGGTTCCTGCTGCCGATCCTGCTGTTGCGGCCGGCGGCCGCGCGAGCGTCCCGCATCGCCACCATACGCGTCGCCGCCCTCGGAATCGCGCTGATGATCGCCGCGCTCGTCGCGGGGCCGTTGCTCGCCTCGCGCTATCATCGGGAAGGCACCGTGGACGGCCGCGAATATGACCGGCAGGTCAGCTCCGAGGCCACCCACAACTGGCAAACTTCGATCGGGCGGCTGCTCAGGATCGTCATGGGCGACCCGCACCTCGTGACGGCAATCGCATTCTACAGCCCCGATCACCCCGATATCGTGCCGGACTTCGCCGTGGCGCAAACTCCGGGGATCACTGAGGACCGTCTCGACGGCGAGGGCTGGATGGCGGTCTGCCGGGCCGAGGATACCGCCTGCGTCGACGAGGCGCGACGTCGCGCCACCGGCAAGACCGGCACCCAGTTCGTCAATTTCCAGACCAGGAACCTCTACCAGGGCACGCCCGGCCGGCCGGGGCGATTTTTCTTCCTGCTGGTTCCGGCCCAGCCGGTGGTGCGAGTCCCGAAATGACGTCGAAATCGAAAGACTGGGTCGCCTATTACGATTCCCCGCATTCGATCTACGTCAGTGCGCTCCACAGCGACGTGCATTATGCGACCATCGCCGGCGAGATCGCCCGCTATGTCCCCTCTCCCGCTGCCGCGGTGCTCGACTATGGCTGCGGCGAAGCGCTCCATGCCGACCGGATCGCCGCGGCCGCGGGCCGGCTGATGCTGGTGGAGGCCGCGCCCAGCGTCCGCGGCCGCCTGATCGCCCGCTTCAAGCCGAACCCGAAGATCATCGTCGTGTCCCCGGAGCGGGCCGCCACCATGCCGGAGCGGTCGTTCGATCTGGTGGTGCTCCATTCGGTTTCGCAATATCTCTCCGGCGCAGAGTTCGATCGCGTCGTGGCGCTGTTCCGCCGCCTGCTCAAGCCGAGCGGATTGTTCGTGCTGGGCGACGTGGTGCCCCACGAGGTGCCTGCGGTTTCCGACGCCTGGGCGCTGCTGCGGCTCGCCAAGGCGAACGGCTTTCTGCTCGCCGCCCTCGCCGGCCTGGTGCGGACCTTCTTCTCCGATTATTGGCGGCTGCGCAGCCGGATCGGCCTGACCCGCTACAGCGAGGCGGAAATCATCGCGCGGCTCGCCGCACTCGGCTTCACCGCCACCCGCGCACCGCGCAACATCGGCCATATCGTCTCGCGCATGACCTTCCTGGCGCGACCGACGGCCGGCTGACGGCCGCTCACGGTTGCGGCGACCGACTGCGGACGGAGCCGTTCGGGTGGCGCCTGTGGCAACTTGACTGTGCTGCCGCGCGCGAGCAAGCTGTGACCCGCGCACTACTCTGGCGCTTGGAGCCGCACTTACCGGCCAACACGATCTTCGCCACGACAATCTTCGCCAGGACAACGTTCGCCGAGACAACCTTCGCCGAGACAACAATGATCAAGGAGGGCGCCCGATGATAGATCCGATCAGACGCAACATTCTGGCAACGGGCGCCGCGGCGACGGCGCTGGCCGCGACGCAGGGCGTGTTTGCCCAGCAGGCCGGGCAAGGGTCCTTCTTCGAAAAAGGCCCCGTTCGCATCCACTATCAGGTGGCCGGTTCCGGCTTCCCGTTGCTGCTCATTGCCGGCGGGGGATTGAACTCGACGATGGCCGGCCTCGCCCGCGGACCCTTCGACGCGGTCGAGGAGTTCAAGGGAGAGTACCGCTGCGTCGCGTCGGACCTGCGCAACGCCATGGGCGGCCAGTCCTCCGGCCCGATCGAGATCGACCGGCCGTGGGATTCGTACACCGATGACCATCTCGGGCTGATGGATCATTTGGGCATCGACAAGTTCATGGTGATGGGCTTCTGCATCGGCGGCCCCCTCGTCTGGAACCTGTTGCGGCGGGCACCAGATCGCATCGTCGCGGCGGTGCTGGCGCAGCCCAGCGGGTCGCGTCCGGAGATGCGCGATCTTTTCTACGAAGGCAATATGAAGACCTGGGGTCCGGCGCTGGTCGCACGCCGGCCCGACATCACGATGGAGACGGTCGACAAGTTCCTGACCAGGATGTACCGCACCAACCCCGATTTCGTTTTTACCGTGACCCGCGATTTCGTGCGCAATTGCCAGACGCCGGTGCTGATCCTGCCGGACGACATTCCGGCGCATCCCTACGCGGTCGCCATGGAGGCCGCCATGCTCGCCCCGAAGGCCGAAGTGAGCATGTTCCCCTGGAAAGAGCCCAAGGAGCGGATTCCCCTGGCGGTCCGCCAAATCCGTTCCTTCCTGCGGGCGCATCGGCCTGCGACTGCATAGGGCCGGTCGGCGAATCATCGCTTCAAATCGCGTGATCGAAGATCCTTGTTACGCCCTCCCCCACGAGCGGCCACGAGCGGGGGAGGGAGCAGGGTTGAACGATTGTTGGCGGACAGACAGTGCGGCAGGGAGTTGGATCGACGCGGGTGTCAAGCTTGGAAATGCCATCGTAGACGGCAACGCGCAGGTGCGGCATGACAGGCCATATACCAACCCGGTACACCTTTGGGACCATCCTCACGGGGATTTTGGTGGCGGCCGCCATCTCCTTTTCCGCCGCTCAGACGATCGATCAGCCGCGGCCCCTCAAACAATTCCTCGAGGAAAATGGTTGGGTCTCTCTGCCGACACCGGACAAGAGGATGGGGGCCGGAAGCGTCATAAAGGTAACGAGGAAGGATGGCACGGTCAGCGTCCAATGGCTCGGAGATTTGCGCAGGTGCGGAATCACCGACCGGGAATTTCGCTTCGTCCGCGGAAAGTATCCCGCGATCGGTATCGGGATGAGCTTCCGGGTGCGAGCTTCCGTCGCCGCCGGCTATATCGCCAAGCTCGAAGGTACGGCTGACCTGGACAAGGCCGATGCGGCGGTCATGCAAATCGAGGCTTCAGGCGGCGATGCCGTCGATTACCGGGCTTTGATGATCTGGTTGGCCCAGCCGAACGCGGCGCGACGACTGCCGCGAGTCTGCAGCGATTTCCTGGCCCAGGAAGACAGCTATCTCATCACCGAGGCATTTCGGATCAGCAAGGCCGATTACCGCCTTGTCGATAGAGACGGAGCCAAGCTCGCGGTCGCGGGCGCCGCGTTCGGGCGGGTTGACCCGAGTTCCCCGAGCACGCTGAGCGTCGCAGACGACCTCTATTTCGGGGTGCGGAGAGTGAAGGCGCTCGCCCCGGGTCTTTCCGAACCGGGTCGCGAACCCCGTACCGTTCCCGATGCCGACGGGTTGCTGCATCTGATGGAGCCGTGAGCAACGCGAGCGCGCCGGATAGATGGCGCGGGGCGGTCTCGGCCCGAACGCAGAAGTCAGCGATTGCGGAGCCCGAACCAATTGCCTGCGGTCAGGTCTGGCTGACCTGCTCGGAAACTGTCGGAGGCCCTATCCGACCAGGGGAAGCATCCGCTCGGATCGGGAAAGACCAATTGAAGACATTGAAACTGGTCGCCCCCATAGAACCATCTGCTCCATCCGAGATGGGCCGGATATTCCTGCGGCGACACAGGAAGCAGCACCGCCGCAACATTTTTGAAAATGTCGTCCTCTGGTTCACCGATGGCGAAGTGTTTTCCCGCCTCGAGCCCGCGATACATGTACCAAAACGTATTGTGTGCGACCTGTCGGCTGAGCGAGAACACGACCAGTTCCGGAAACCCGAACTTCAACCAAATGCCGGTCGTGTAGCCGAATCCAGGTCCATCGCCGTCGGCTCCTACATACGTGCCGAACCAGCCATGCTTGCGGACGTTTTCGACGAAGTTCTGTTCGTGCCTATCGAGTTGCGCAGGATCGGCATCCAGAGCTGTACGCATTGCCTTGCTGGCTCGAAAGTTCGGGTAGATTAGATCTTTTGCCGCACTGAGCAATGCGTCAATCCGGATGTTCCGTTCCGGCTCAATCGGGACACTGCGCGATACTCAGACATGGCAATACAAGCCCGGTGGGCCGACCGGGAGCGCTGTCAGGCGCGGGGCGGGGCGACTTCCCGTGCACCGCGCCCCGGTCCTGCCCGCATTGCGCAGTGCACTCTTCCCTCGCGGATGATAATGGGCTAAGCCTCCGGCCGCCGCGCGGCGCCGTTGCGCCGCGGGGCCGGGCGGGGTTGCGGGCGGCGCTGGCGACGACGCCTTTTTTTATGCCCGATCAAGGCTTTGCCGGGAATCCATGCCGCGACGCACCGACATCTCAGCCATCCTCGTCATCGGCGCCGGTCCGATCGTCATCGGCCAGGCCTGCGAGTTCGACTATTCCGGCACCCAGGCCTGCAAGGCCCTCAAGGAAGAGGGCTACCGGATCGTGCTGGTCAATTCCAACCCGGCGACGATCATGACCGATCCCGATGTCGCCGACGCCACCTATATCGAGCCGATCACGCCGGAGATCGTCGCCAAGATCATCGAGAAGGAACGCCCCGACGCGCTGCTGCCGACCATGGGCGGCCAGACCGCACTGAACTGCGCCCTGTCGCTGCGGCGGATGGGGGTGCTGGAGAAGTTCGGCGTCACCATGATCGGCGCCACCGCCGAGGCGATCGACAAGGCCGAGGACCGCGAATTGTTTCGCGAGGCAATGAAGAGGATCGGCCTCGAGACGCCGAAATCCTCGCTCGCCAACGCCTCCGATCTCAAGAAGGCCGATCGCGACCTGCATCAGGGCGGTCTCGCCAGGATCGCGGCGGCGGGCCTTGCCGCCGAGGCGCAGCGCCATGCCATCGACGCCTATGAGGGCGCCTGGGCGGCCGGCGAGGCCGAGCGCAAGCGCCGCTACATCGCCAAGGGCCTGGTCGAGGCGCTGGACGCGCTGGAACACATCGGCATCCCCGCCATCATCCGTCCCTCCTTTACCCTCGCCGGCACCGGCGGCGGCATCGCCTTCAACAAGCAGGAGTTCCTCGAGATCGTCGAGCGCGGGCTCGACGCCTCGCCCACCACCGAGGTGCTGATCGAAGAAAGCGTGCTCGGCTGGAAGGAATTCGAGATGGAGGTGGTGCGCGACAAGGCCGACAATTGCATCATCGTCTGCTCGATCGAGAATTTCGATCCGATGGGCGTGCATACCGGCGATTCCATCACCGTCGCCCCGGCGCTGACGTTGACCGATAAGGAATTCCAGGTCATGCGCGACGCCTCGATCGCGGTGCTGCGCGAGATCGGCGTCGAAACCGGCGGCTCCAACGTGCAGTTCGCGGTCAACCCCGACGACGGCCGCCTCGTCGTCATCGAGATGAACCCGCGGGTGTCGCGCTCCTCGGCGCTGGCGTCCAAGGCGACCGGCTTCCCGATCGCCAAGGTCGCCGCCAAGCTCGCGGTCGGCTACACCCTCGACGAGATCGCCAACGACATCACCGGCGGCGCCACGCCGGCCTCGTTCGAACCCACCATCGACTACGTCGTCACCAAGATTCCGCGCTTCGCCTTCGAGAAATTCCCCGGCGCCGAGCCGGTGCTCACGACGTCGATGAAGTCGGTGGGCGAGGTGATGGCGATCGGGCGCACGTTCCAGGAATCGCTGCAGAAGGCGCTCCGATCCCTGGAGACCGGCCTGAGCGGGCTCGACGAAATCAACATCAAGGGCCTCGGCGAAGGCGACGACAAGAACGCCGTGCGCGCCGCGCTGGGGGTGCCGACCCCCGACCGCATTCTGGTGATCGCGCAGGCGATGCGGCTCGGCATCTCCGACGAGACCATCAACGCAGCCTGCCGGATCGACCCCTGGTTTCTCGCCGAAATGCGCGGCATCGTCGAGACCGAAGCGGAGATCGGCATCAAGGGCCTGCCGGGCACCGCGAGCACCATGCGCCGGCTCAAATCCATGGGCTTCTCCGATGCGCGCCTCGCCAAGCTGACCGGGCTCGCCGCGGCGGAGGTCACCGAGCGGCGCCACCGCCTCGGCGTCCGCCCGGTGTTCAAGCGCATCGACACCTGTGCGGCCGAGTTCGCCTCGCCGACCGCCTACATGTATTCGACCTACCAGCCGCCCTTCGCCGGCGCTCCCGCCGACGAGGCGGCACCCTCGGACCGCAACAAGGTCGTCATTCTCGGCGGCGGCCCCAACCGCATCGGCCAGGGCATCGAATTCGACTATTGCTGCTGCCATGCCTGCTACGCGCTGGACGAGGCCGGCTACGAAACCATCATGATCAATTGCAATCCGGAGACGGTGTCGACCGACTACGACACCTCGGATCGGCTCTATTTCGAGCCGCTGACGCAAGAGGACGTGCTCGAGATCATTATGGCCGAGCGCGCCAACGGCACGCTTCACGGCGTCATCGTGCAGTTCGGCGGGCAGACCCCGCTCAAGCTCGCCCAGGCCCTGGAGGACGCCGAGGTGCCGATCCTCGGCACCTCGCCCGACGCCATCGATCTCGCCGAGGATCGCGACCGCTTCAAGAAGCTGCTCGACACCTTGAAGATCCGCCAGCCGCGCAGCGGCATCGCGACCAGCCCGGAGCGCGCCCGCGCCATCGCCGACGAGGTCGGCTATCCCATCATGATCCGGCCGTCCTATGTGCTGGGCGGGCGGGCCATGGAGATCATCCATGACGGCGCCCAGCTCGATCGCTACGTGGCGCGTCTCGCCACCGCCCTCGACCGGCCGTCGGAACTCGCGGTGTCGGATAAAAGGCCGCTCCTGATCGACCGCTATCTCTCCGACGCCATCGAGATCGACGTCGACTGCATCGCCGACGGCCGCGACACCTTCATCGCCGGCATCATGGAGCATATCGAGGAGGCCGGCGTCCATTCCGGCGATTCGGCCTGCGCCCTGCCGCCGCATTCGCTTCCCCCCGAGACCATCGCGGAGCTCGAGCGCCAGACCCGGGCCTTGGCGCTGGCGCTCGACGTCGTCGGCCTCATGAACGTGCAATACGCCATCAAGGACGGCCACATCCACGTGCTCGAGGTCAATCCGCGCGCCTCCCGCACGGTGCCGTTCGTCGCCAAGGTGATCGGCCTGCCGGTCGCCAAGATCGCGGCAAGGGTGATGGCGGGCGAGCCGCTCGCCGGCTTCGGGCTCAAGCCGCCGCGACCCGCCCATGTGGGCGTCAAGGAGGCGGTGTTTCCGTTCGCCCGTTTTCCGGGCGTCGATACCGTGCTGGGCCCGGAAATGCGCTCCACCGGCGAAGTCATGGGCATCGACCGGACCTTCGAGATCGCCTTCGCCAAGAGCCAGATCGGCGGCGGCGCCCGGCTGCCGCGCGCCGGCACGGTGTTCGTGTCGATGCGCGACGGCGACAAGGAACGCATCCTCCCCGCCGTCAGGTTGCTGGCCGAACTCGGCTTCAAGGTGATCGCGACCTCCGGCACCCAGCGTTATCTCTCCGAGCGCGGCGTACAGGCGACCAAGATCAACAAGCAGCTCGAAGGCCGCCCGCACATCGTCGATGCCATCAAGAACGGCGAGGTGCAGCTCGTCTTCAACACCACCGAGGGAGCTCAGGCGCTTGCCGATTCCCGCGCGCTCAGGCGCGCCGCCCTCTTGCATAAAGTCCCGTACTACACCACTCTTTCGGGGGCGATTGCAGCGGCGCTAGGTATAAAAGCCTATCTCGGAGGCGACTTCGAGGTGCGTGCGCTGCAAAGCTATTTTGTGAGCTGAGCCCACATGGAAAACCGGGCCAGCACGCTGCCAGGCTAGGCATGGAAATCGAGCGGGATCGCGTTTCCGGAATCGATCCGGACCGCGATCGGCGATTTTTTGCCGGAGGATCGAGGATCGAGGATCGATGGATAAGATACCGATGACTGCGGCGGGGTATTCCGTTCTCGAAAACGAGCTCAAGCACCGCCAGCAAGTCGAGCGCCCGCGCATCATCCAGCAGATCACGGATGCACGTTCACACGGTGATCTCTCGGAGAATGCGGAATATCACGCCGCCAAGGAGCAGCAGTCGCACAACGAGGGCCGCATCGCGGAGCTCGAGGACAAGCTGGCGCGCGCCGAGGTGATCGACGTGTCCAAGCTGTCGGGCGACACCGTGAAATTCGGCGCGACCGTCACCCTGATCGACGAGGATACCGACAAGAAAGCGGTCTGGCAGATCGTCGGCGAGCCGGAAGCCGACGCCAAGGCGGGGCGCATCTCCATCACTTCGCCGCTGGCGCGCGCGCTGGTCGGCAAGAAGAAGGGCGCCAATGTCGAGGTCGTCACCCCCGGCGGCGCCAAGGCCTACGAAGTGGTGAAGGTCGAGTGGCGCTGAGCGCGCAGGCCCGGCTTTCGCGCGGAGGCGTCATCGTCCGAGCCTGAATGGTCTCGGCGGGGAGTCGCATGTCGCGAGGAAAGCGCGCCCGGCCGGCAGGCAATGTCGCCGCTGTTGAGTCGGCAACCGGTTCAACTATCATCCCGCAATGCGCCTGATCCGGCATTCCATCGACCTTGCGCCGCTGCTCACCAAGGCGGTCGATTCCCATCAGGCGGGCGACCTCGAGGAGGCCCAGGCGATCTACGCGGAGATCCTCGCCGACGCCCCCAACCATTTCGACGCCTTGCATCTCATGGGCGTGCTGCGCCATCAGCAGGGCCGCCACGAGGAGGCGCGCACGCTGATCATGTCGGCGATCTCCGTCAATCCGAAATCGGTGGATGCGCTGTGCAATCTGGGCATCGTGCTGCAGGAGGTCGGCCGCCATGGCGAGGCAGTCGCCGTCTATGACCGCGCGCTCGCGATCGATCCGCGCCACCCCGAAGCCCTGAACAACCGCGGCACCGCGCTGCGCGCGCTCAACCGGCCGGCCGCGGCCATCATGAGCTTCGATCGGGCACTGGCCATCCGGCCCGATTACGAGGAGGCCCTGTTCAACCGGGCGGCCCTGCTGACCGCGCTCGGCCGCTTCGACGAAGCGGTGGCGAGCTACGACCAGCTGATCGCGGCACGCCCGGAAAATTTCGAGGCCCATCGCGGCCGCGGGCGCGCGCTGCTGGCCCAGCAGAAGCCCGAGGCGGCGCTGTTGAGCTATGCCCGCGCGATCATCCTGCGGCCGGACCATCCCGACGTCCGGTTCGATCGCGGCTTCGCGCTCAACGGGCTCGGCCGCCACCGCGAGGCGCTCGGCGAACTCGACAGGGTGCTGGCGCAACAGCCCGACAACGGCGCCGCGCTCGCCCAGCGCGGCATTGCCCTGGCCGAACTCGGGCGCTACCCGGAGGCCGAGGTCGCCCTGGCGCGCGCCATATCGCTTCGCCCCGACGACGCGGCGGCGCTCGACAGTCGCGGCGTCGCGCTGCAGGGGCTCGGCCGCCCCGCCGAAGCGCTGACCTGCCACGACCGCGCGCTCGCGCTCAGGCCTGC
The DNA here is from genome assembly GCA_036008405.1 of Xanthobacteraceae bacterium. Lineage (GTDB taxonomy): Bacteria > Pseudomonadota > Alphaproteobacteria > Rhizobiales > Xanthobacteraceae > JAJPKK01. The sequence continues at coordinate 7,424 of DASYNT010000291.1, read as the reverse complement.
CAATCCCCGCGCCCTCAACAACCGGGGCGACGCGCTGCTGGCGCTCGAGCGCCATGCCGAAGCGCTGGAAAGCTACGACCGCGCGCTGGCATTCGCGCCCGCCGGCGCGCGCGTCCTCATCAACCGCGGCATCGCGTTCCACGCGATCAGGATGCACAAGGAGGCGCTCGAGTGCTTCGATGCGGCGCTCGCGCTCGCCCCCAACGATGCCGGCGCGCATTGTCACCGCGCCGATGCGCTGATGGCGATCGGCGACTTCGCCGCCGCGCTGCAGAGCTACGAGAGGACGCTCGTGCTGCGCACGCCGCTGGCGACCATCCTCGATCGCCTCGCGATGTGCGTGGCCAGGCTGTGCGACTGGGCGCGGACTCCGGAGATCGCGCACCAGATCGAAATCCATCTGCGCGACGGCGCCGCGGCCATCTCCCCGCTCACGCTGCTGCACTATGACGGCACGCTGGCGCAGCAACTCGCCTGCGCGCGCCATTATGTCCACGATCGCGTCCCGTCCGTTTCGACGCCGCTCCTGGTCGCCCCGGCGCGCACGCGCGACAAGCTGCGCGTCGCCTATCTGGCGGCGAACTTCAACCGGCGCGCATTGTCTTCCCTCGTCGCCGGCCTGTTCGAGCGGCACGACCGTTCGAAGTTCGAAATCACCGGCATCTCGTTCGGCGCCGACGAGAACGCCGCCGCCCGCACGCGCGCGGTTTCCGCTCTCGACGCGTTTCACGATATGCACGCGCTGGGCGACCGCGACATCGCCCAGCGCCTGCGCGACCTCGAAATCGACATCGCCGTCGACCTCATGGGTCACGGGCCCGATGCCCGTTGCGGCATCCTCGCCTCGCGCCCGGTTCCGATCCAGGTGAGGTATCTCGGCCATCCCGGCACCATGGGGGCGGATTTCATCGACTACATCATCGCCGATTCCACCGTGGTGCCGCCGGGCGAAGAACCGTTCTACACCGAAAAGGTGGTGCGCCTGCCGGATTGTTATCAAGTCAACGACGCCAACCGGGCGATCGCCGAGCAGACGCCGACCCGCAAGGATTGCGGACTGCCCGAGAAGGGATTCGTGTTCGCGAGCTTCGACGACGGAATCATTTCCGCGCCGCTGTTCGAAGTCTGGATGGGACTGCTGGCCCGGATCGAAGGCAGCGTATTGTGGCTGTCGGAGCTCAGCGAGGGCACCAAGTTCAACCTGCATCAGCGTGCCGGCGCGCGCGGCGTCGACCCGGCCCGCCTGATCTTTGCTCCGCGTATCGAGCAGGCCGACCACCTGGCACGCCATCGCCTCGCCGACCTGTTCCTGGATACGCTGCCCTGCAGCGTTCAGGCCGCCGCCAGCGACGCCTTGTGGGCGGGCCTGCCGGTGCTGACCTGCCGCGGCAGCAGCTTCGCCGGAAGGGTAGCGGCGAGCCAGCTCCGTTCCATCGGGCTCTCCGAGCTGGTGACGTCGAGCCTTGCCGACTATGCCGCGCTCGCCCAGTGGCTCGCCGAAGACCGCGACATTCTCGCCGAGATCAAAAAGCGGCTAGCCGAGAACCGGCTGACCTGTCCGCTGTTCGACACCGATCTCATGCGACGAAACCTCGAGGAAGCCTACACCGTCATGTGGGCGCGCCGGCAGGCCGGCGACAAGCCGGCGAGCTTCGCAGTCGAGGCCCGTGCGGAGGTCGTCGCACCACCACCGCCTGCGCCGACCCCGACCGCGCAGGCCGAGTCAGCGGCGACCGCACCTTCTGTGGACGCTCCTGTGGGTGCGCCTGTGGATGCTCCTGCGCCTACAGATGCCACCACCGCTGCGGACGCCGCGGTGACTGCGGGTGACAGCCCGGCCCCGGCGCCGCCGGACGCTCGAGGCTGAAGGCGGCCGGCGGCTTCACGCCGGCGGCGAGCGCAGCAGCTCCATCGGCACGATCGGCGCATCCTTGGAATTGCGCAGCGTGAGCGTGGTCTTGACGTTGAGCACGTGGGGCACCGCGGTCAGATCGGTCACGAAAGCCTGGAACTTGGGCAGGTTCGGCGCCACGCATTTGAGGATGAAATCGATCTCGCCCGACAGCATCCAGCACTCCCGCACCAGCGGCTGGCCGCGCACGAAGCTTTCGAACGCCTGCAGATCGGTCTCGGATTGGCTCGACAGATGGACCATCGCGAAGGCGGTCACCTCGCAGCCGAGCTCCTTCTCGTTGAGAAGAGCGCGGTAGCCGCGGATGTAGCCGGCGTCCTCGAGGGCGCGGACCCGGCGCAGGCAAGGCGGCGCCGAAATCCCGACGCGCTTCGCCAGCTCCACATTCGTCATGCGGCCATCCTCCTGAAGCTCGCGCAGGATATGGCGATCGATGGCATCGAGGCGTCGCACCGATAGCGTCTCCCCATCAGCCGGCAAGGGCAACGCCGCGCCGAAGATTCTGATTGAAAAATAGGCCGCGGCATCCGCGCGGGGGCGAACCGAACGGATTTTAACCTGCGAGGGGGCATCATTGAAACTTTATTACGCAACTCCCGCTCACGGCCGCGTTACCGGATCCTGACGCCGGTAAAAAGTGAGATTTCAGGGTTGCGTTTCTTGCATAGCTTTGGCAAAGGCCTACATGAAAGGCGCCGGTCCGCTCTTGCTCTTCCGACCGTCCGGGCGTCGTGCGGGCGAGAGCAGGCCCCCGTCTCAGAGAACGCAGCATGCCGACATCGATCCATGCCAAGGTCGTCATCATCGGTTCGGGGCCGGCAGGCTATACAGCCGCCATCTATGCCGCCCGTGCCATGCTGGAGCCGATCCTGATCCAGGGGATCCAGCCGGGCGGCCAGCTCACGGTCACCACCGATGTCGAGAACTATCCGGGCTTTGCCGATGTCATCCAGGGCCCCTGGCTGATGGAGCAGATGGAAAAGCAGGCGGCCCATGTGGGAACAAGGCTCATCGCCGATCACGTCACCACGGTCGATCTCGGCCGCCGGCCGTTCCGTATTTTCTGCGATTCCGGCGACGCCTACCTCACCGAAACCCTCATCATCGCCACCGGAGCCCAGGCGCGCTGGCTGGAACTGCCGTCCGAGCAGGCCTTTCGCGGCCATGGGGTTTCCGCCTGCGCCACCTGCGACGGTTTTTTCTACAAGGGCAAGAAGGTCGTCGTGGTCGGCGGCGGCAACACCGCCGTCGAGGAGGCGCTGTTCCTCACCAACTTCGCCGACAAGGTGACGGTGGTGCATCGCCGCGACGCGTTCCGCGCCGAGCGCATCCTGCAGGACCGCCTGTTCAAGAATCCCAAGATCGAAGTGGTCTGGGATCACGAGGTGGCCGAGATCGGCGGCCCGGAACATCCACGCAAGGTCGCGGAGGTGAGGCTGCGCCACGTCAAGACCGGCGCACCCGCCACGCTTTCCGCCGACGGCGTATTCATCGCCATCGGCCACACCCCGGCCACCGAATTGTTCGTCGGCCAGCTCGAGATGAAACCGTCCGGCTACATCAAGACGGCGCCCTCGACCGCCACTTCGGTGCCCGGCGTGTTCGCGGCGGGCGACGTCGCCGACGAGGTCTACCGCCAGGCGGTGACCGCGGCCGGAATGGGATGCATGGCGGCGCTGGAAGCCGAGCGCTTCCTCGCCGCCCACGAGATCAACCGCGCCGCCGCCGAATAGGCCGTCGCGGAATGCCGGTTCCGCACGGGCGGGATCGGATTGCAACGCCGGAACGTTCCGGGCGCGCGGTGGAGTGCCGCGCCGCAGCCATCCAGGGAATTTCGCACCCGCGATTTGATCGATCATGGACTGGGACAAGCTGAAGGTCTTCCACGCCGCCGCAGAAGCGGGCAGTTTCACCCATGCGGGCGAGCAGCTCGGGCTGTCGCAATCGGCGGTTTCGCGCCAAGTGAGCGCGTTGGAGCAGGAACTCACGGTCTCCCTGTTTCATCGGCATGCGCGCGGGCTCATTCTCACCGAGCAGGGCGAATTGCTCTATCGCACCGCCCACGACGTGTTCATGAAGCTCGAATCGGCACGCGCCAAGCTGACCGACAGCCGCGAGCGCCCCAATGGCGACCTCAAGATCACCACCACGGTGGGGATCGGCGTCCACTGGCTCACGCCGCGGCTCGGCGAGTTCGGCGAACTCTATCCCGACATCCGCATCACCCTGATCACCACCGACGAGGAACTCGACCTCGCGATGCGCGAGGCCGACGTGGCGATCCGCCTGCGCCTGCCGACGCAGCCCGACCTGATCCAGCGCAAGCTGTTCTCGGTGCACTTCCACGCCTATGCCTCGCCGGAATATCTCAAACGCTTGGGCACGCCGCGCGCGCACGACGAACTCGACAATCATCACTTGCTGGTGCTCGGAGGCCATGTGCCCTCGTTCCTGCAGAACACCCGCTGGCTGGTCGATGTCGGCCGCAATGGCAAGGGCCCGCGCACGCCGCATCTCGTCATCAACAACATCATCGGCATATTGCGGGCATGCCAGGCCGGCCTCGGCATCGCCATGCTGCCGGATTACATCGTCGAGGAGGATGGCGGGCTGGTGCAATTGTTCGGGGAAGAGGAAACCCTCGCGCTCGACGCCTATTTCGTCTACCCTGAGGAACTCAAGTCGGTGGCCCGCGTGCAGGCCTTTCGTGACTTTCTGGTCAGCAAGGCGCAGCGCTGGAGCTATTAGCGCACGAACAGGCCGGCGTCCGCGCGGCATGGCAGACATGCGCCTTCCAGGGTGCTGCGACTGCTCCGCGGTTGCAATATCTCTTTGGGCCGGTGGTACCTGCCGCCGGCGTTTCCTCTGGAAGGTGATGGTCCGATCATCAGCGATCGGCCGAACTTCGCCGGGCCCTGCTGGCCCGGCTTTTTTGCTCTTCACGCAGCTGCGCCTGTTGCACTTGTGCCGCGTGCCGGCCCCTCCCATCATGGGCTCGGGGGCCAGCGAAGTCCCTGGGTGGAAGCCCTTGGGTCGAAGCGGTTGGGTCCACTGAGGCGAGAGCGCGATGACGGTGCGATTGGAAGCAGGCGCCGGCACGGTGCATTGGGGCTATCTCGACGCCGCATTGGCGCCGGCATTGTCGATCGACAGCGGCGACACCGTCACGATCTCGACCGTGTCGGGGCCGCCCGACATGCTGCCGCCACCGCCGGCCGTGGTTCCCCAGGCGCTCTACGACATCCATAATGCCAGGACGCGGCGCATGCTGCCGGGCCATATGTGCACCGGGCCGGTGGCGGTGCGCGGCGCCCGCCCGGGCCAGGTGCTCCAGGTCGACATCGAGGACATCGCGCTCCATTACGACTGGGGCTACACCGCGATCCGGCCGCTCAAGGGCGCCCTGCCCCTCGATTTTCCTGAGCCGCGGATGATCCATGTGGCGCTGGAGCGCAACCGTATGGTGGGCCGGCTGCCCTGGGGCACCGAGATTGCGCTGCGCCCGTTCTTCGGCGTGATGGCGAACGCACCGCCGCGCGCCTGGGGCACGGTGTCGAGCATCCAGCCCCGCCAGTTCGGCGGCAACATGGACAACAAGGAACTCACCGCCGGCGCTACGCTCTATCTGCCGGTGTTCGCGGACAATGCCCTGTTCTCGGTCGGCGACGGCCACGCCGCCCAAGGCGACGGCGAGGTCTGCGTCAACGCCATCGAGACCGGCCTGATCGGCCGCTTCCGTCTGACCGTCCGCGACGACATGAGCCTCGCCTGGCCGATGGCGGAGACCCCGACCCATGTCATCACCATGGCATTCGATCCCGACCTCGACGACTGCGTCGTCATCGCGCTGCGCCAGATGCTCGATCTCATCGAGCGCCGCACCACCCTCGAGCGCCACGAGGCCTACATGCTGGCGAGCCTCGCCGCCGACCTGCGGGTCACCCAGGTGGTCAACGAGCACAAGGGCATCCACGTCATGCTGGAGAAGAAGTACCTGCAGCCGGCACGGTGAGCTTCATACCGCCCGGACGGGCCACCCGCGCCAGCCTTCCCAGTGTGGAAGGTGGTATGATCGGATCGCATCCGTTGCCGGAAGTGTGACTTGCCGGTGAAGGCTTTCGCTCGTACCTCTGTGCCAATGTTACCTGTCAAGAATAGAATCCCCGGAGAAGGTCCCATGCACATCATTCGCCGCCACGGATGGGAGATACCTGAGCATCAAGCCACTCCCGAGCACTTCTTCGATCGTCGCGCCTTCCTGGTGGCGACGGGAGCCGCGGCCATCGCGCTGTCGCCCGCTGTCGCCGTGGCCCAGCGGGCGAGCGAGGTTCCCGACCCGACCCAGGACCTCTATCCCGCCAAGCGCAACGACAAGTTCAAGCTCGACCGCGCCGTCACCCCGGAGGCGATCAACACCACCTACAACAACTTCTACGAGTTCGGCTCGTCGAAATCGATTTCCCGCGCCGCCCAGGCGCTGAAGCTGCGGCCGTGGTCGATCAAGATCGATGGCATGGTGGAGAAGCCGCAGGAGATTGCCATCGACGACCTCATCCGCAAGATGTCTCTGGAAGAGCGACTGTACCGCCACCGCTGCGTCGAAGCCTGGGGCATGGCGATCCCATGGACCGGCTTTCCCCTCGCCAAGTTGGTGGAAATGGCGCGGCCGCTGTCGTCGGCGAAATATGTGCAGATGCAGACCTTCCAGGATCCCGCCATGGCGGTCGGCCAGCGCGCGAGCTGGTATCCCTGGCCCTATGTGGAAGGCGTGACGATGGCCGAGGCGCACAACGATCTCGCCTTCCTGGTCACCGGGGCCTATGGCAAGCCGGTGGCGAAATCCCAGGGCGCACCGCTGCGGCTGGCGCTGCCGTGGAAATACGGCTTTAAGTCGATCAAATCGATCAACAAGATCACCTTCACCGACAAGCGGCCGAAGACGTTCTGGGAGGCCCTGCAGGCCTCCGAATACGGCTTCTGGGCCAACGTCAATCCGGAGGTCTCCCATCCGCGCTGGAGCCAGGCCTCCGAGCAGGTGATCGGCACCAATGATCGCCGCCCCACCCTCCTGTTCAACGGCTATGGCGAGTTCGTCGCCGACCTCTACAAGGACATCAAAGGCGAACGCCTGTGGGCGTGAGGAGACGGCGTTGGCCAGCGCGGTGCCCTTCGCGACCTCATCTGAAGGAGTGCCTGAGGGGCGCGCCTCTAAGGATGACAGCGAGCACAGCATTGCGCCTACGAATTGGCCGATTGCGCATCGGACCAACCGCGCCAATTTTCTCGGGCGGTCTTCGCCCTGTTGATACCGCGCTCCAGCAAACCCTTCCACAGAACGGCTTGCGTCGCGTCGATTGGCTTATAAGTGTCTTGTGTGCGTAGTGAAAAATGGGGATCGAAGACCAAGCCAAATACCTGATCCGGAGGCCTGAACTTTTGCACGATGCGAACAATGTTGGTCAGTGGAGCGCCGCCCGCTTCGACCAAAAGGGCATAGTCCTCCCCTTGAATT
>DASYNT010000290.1:0-2887 GCA_036008405.1 Xanthobacteraceae bacterium | reverse complement strand
TTGAGGTTGGAGTGCTTGACCCCTCGATCCTCAAGACGGAGCGCCCGCCCTGTCATCCTTACTCAATCAATTTGGTTACCGGCCTCAAGGTCCACGGCCAAGCCGCCGAACGGCTCCCTCCCGCGCGAGCGGGTTCGTTCCGTGGCCCACAGCGGAGATGACGGCCGGCGGCCGTGGCGGCGGCTTTCTCTGATGTCCTTTGTCAAGCACCGCACGCACGACTGGAACGCTCTCCACGCGCCAGCGTGAAGTTGATTAGGTGATGGATCGTGCAGAAGTGTCACCAGCGGCGCGAATTTCACCTAAAGCCACCGGTTTGAATTTCCCTATGATGCGGCGAGCGCCTTCAGCCCCGATCCGAGCAAGAATGCCACCGTGCTCGGGCCAATCAAGGCCAAGCCCTGCGGGTGGCCGCGAAAGACGCGGCCAGCCTTGACAGGCCCTGCGCGCGGCGGCTGCGGGATTTGGCGGTCGGGATGGAAGAATGCTCGCGGCGCGGGTCGAACCAAAGAATGGACACCAAGAGAGCAAGAAAACGGACAATTTCAAACCGCTGGTTTTAGGCCAATTTCAGGCTGCTGTTGACAGTCCCCCAAGAACTGATCATCGACATGCTGCCGCGCGGCATCTCGGATGGCAGCATTTCCGCGTATTTGGAAAAGCCCGGTGACGGTGGAGTGGATGTCTTCTTTTTCGGACGCATGAAATACGCCGACATTTTCGGCTCCCGCCACACCACAGGATTCGGCCTCAAGTTCGATAGCATCGAAAAGATTTGGCTTGTCACCGGCGGCGGCACCTACAACTACGATCGCACCGAACGCGATCCCACCGAGGGCGCTTAGCAGCACCTCACTAACCTGTCGCGGCCACCGAAGATTGGCTGTGCACATTGAACGGCGCCGCGCCGGTTGGCGCGCTCCCTATTTTAAATCTGATATAGGACTATTCCTGCCTCTGTCAAGGGCGGCCAGAGGGCCACCTCACGTCGGGCAATAAAATCGCGCGCTAGCCTGTCTGCGCATGGCTGTAGAAGGAACGGCCCCGTAAGTCAAGTAGGGGATAATCGCCCGAAACGAACTACCCTAGAAAATTGCGTTCGAACAATAGCTTCGGCCGCCCCCCCACAACGCCCGTCGGGGACACCTCCGGCATTGCTCGTGCGGCGTCGGATTCCTTGTGCCGGCGGGCGCTTGCGACTACTCTCCGGGTGCGGCGGCTATTCCCGCCGGCAGCCTGGGATTACCGGGAAATCAATGGCTTGCGTGGCGAGCCGGGACTGCGCCGCGCAGCCCCGCAAAGCCCCGTTGATGCCGCTGATCGAACTTCAGGGACGGTTCGGTGCGCTACATCTCGACCCGAGGCGAGGCCCCATCGCTTGGCTTCATCGACGTGACCCTCGCGGGTCTCGCGCGCGATGGCGGGCTCTATGTGCCGGAGGCGTGGCCGGCGCTCGATGCCGCCACCATCGCGGGATTCGCCGGCCGTCCCTATGCGGAAGTGGCTTGCGACATCATCTCGCGATTCGCCGTCGGCGAGCTCGAAGCCGGCGTGCTCGCCCGCATGGCGCGCGAAGCCTATGACGCGTTTCGCCATCCGGCGGTGGTACCGCTGGTGCAACTTGCTCCGAACACCTTCGTGCTGGAGCTGTTCCACGGGCCGACGCTCGCCTTCAAGGATCTGGCGATGCAGCTCCTGGCGCGCCTGATGGACCATGCGTTGCGGGCCAGGGCCGAGCGCACCACCATCGTGGTGGCGACGTCCGGCGACACCGGCGGCGCCGCCGTCGAGGCGTTCGGCGGCCGCGCCCAGGTCGACGTCATCGTGCTGTTCCCGGACGGCCGGGTGTCCGACGTGCAGCGTCGCATGATGACGGCGTCGGGCCACGACAATGTCCATGCCATCGCGGTCGAGGGCACTTTCGACGATTGCCAGGCGCTGGTGAAGGCGATGTTCAATCACCAGGCCTTCCGCGACCGGGTGCGGCTGTCGGGCGTCAACTCCATCAACTTCGCCCGCATCGTCGCCCAGGTGGTCTACTACTTCGTCGCCGCCGTCGCGCTCGGCGCGCCCGGTCGCAAGGTCGCCTTCACGGTGCCGACCGGCAACTTCGGCGACGTGTTCGCCGGATACGTGGCGGCCCGCATGGGCCTGCCGGTCGCGCGGCTCACGATCGCGACCAACGTCAACGACATCCTGGCGCGCACGCTCGCGACCGGCGCCTACGAGCCGCGCGACGTCACGCCGACCACCTCGCCCTCGATGGATATCCAGGTGTCGTCGAACTTCGAGCGGCTGATGTTCGATGCCTATGGGCGCGATCCGCAGCCGGTCCGCGGCGCCATGGCGGCGCTGGCCCAGTCACGCCGGTTCCAGGTCGCGGGGCATGCGCTCGGCGAGATGCGCGCCCTCTTCACCGCCGACCGTGCGCTGGAGAACGAGACCGCGGCCGCGATCCGCTCGACCCTGCGCGAGACCGGCTACCTCCTCGACCCGCACACCGCCGTCGCGGTCGCCGTCGCCGAGAAGGAAAGCCGCGATCCCGCCATCCCCATGGTGGTGCTGTCGACCGCGCATCCGGCGAAGTTTCCCGATGCGGTCGAAGCCGCCTGCGGGGTCCGCCCGGGCCTGCCCGACTGGCTTTCGGACCTCGCCACCAGGCGCGAACACGTCACCGTGCTGCCGGCGGACCAGTCCGCCGTCGAACACCATATCCTGTCCCACAGCCGCGCTGCCCGCGAAGGAGTACCTGCATGAGCGTCGAAGTCACCCGTCTCCCCTCCGGACTGGTCGTGGTCACCGACGCGATGCCGCATCTGCAGACCGCCTCGCTCGGCTGCTGGGTGACGTGCGGCAGCCGTCACGAGCAAGCGGACGAGCACGGCAT
>DASYNT010000289.1:0-2724 GCA_036008405.1 Xanthobacteraceae bacterium | reverse complement strand
GAGCCGCTTGACGCCGACCTGACGATCGCCGGCGCGGTCCGCGTTACTCTGCATGTCGAGTCCGACTGCCCAGACACCGACTTTGTCGCCAAGCTGATCGAGGTCACGCCTGAAGGGCATGCCATGCTGCTGACGGACGGGGTGATGCGTGCGATGTACCGCGACCCGTCGGCCGGGCCTCAGCCGATGGCGCTCGGACAGGTCTGCCGGGTGACTATCGCCCTAGGCGACATTCACCACACGTTCCGCGCCGGGAGCCGGATCGAAATCGATGTGACCAGCAGCAACTTCCCACGCCGTGCCCGCAACACCAATAGCGGCCACCCCGTGCTGGCGCGCGATCGCGAGGTCGACATTCGCGTCGCCACTAACACAGTCCAGCACGCGCCGACGACCCCATCCGTTCTCGAACTACCGGTGCTCGGCCGCCAGAAACAAACGCGAGTACGCGCGAGACTCACATGCTAAAACCGCCGCCCTCCGTCGTCCATTGGGGTAGGGTCACCCTGATTGGCGCCGCAGGCGATTACTCGGTCTCTGGGGCCAAAATGTCGGCTCGTTCAGGGCGGCACCGCGGTCAACGGCAGGCGTTGCTCGGGGGGTGCTGCTCCCGGGCGGGCGCGGCTTCCATTCAAAAAGGCGGACGCGGTTGGCGCCCAGGGTGCCGCGCAAGAATCCCCGCTGCCCCATTCGCGGGTGAGGATAGGTCGGGGGCGTCTACCGGCCGCGGCGCACGAGCCTTCCGGGTTTGGCACCGGTGTGCTCGCCGCGCTCGAAGACGGGGGTGCCGGCGACCAGGGTCGCCTCGTAGCCTTCGGCTCCCTGTACGAGGCGCTTACCGCCGGCGGGGAGGTCGTTGACGACCTCGGGCGTGTGCAGGCGCAAGCGGTCGAAATCGATTAGGTTGATGTCGGCGCGCTTCCCGGGCTGCAGGCGCCCGCGGTCGTGGAAGCCGAAGAAATCGGCGGTCTCGCTCGTCTGGCGCTTCACCATGTATTCGAGCGGCAGACCCGGCCCACGCTTCCGGTCTCGGCCCCAATGGGTCAGCATGTAGGTCGGCGCGCTCGCGTCGACGATCATCGCGACATGCGCGCCGCCGTCGCCGAGCCCGAGCAATGTGCCTGGGTCGGCCAGCATCTCGCGGATTGGCTCGTGGTCGTCCCGAGCGTAGCCGGTCACCGGGAAGAATAGGAAATTGCCGGCGTCTCCGGTCAGGTAGTCATAGGCAACCTCGTCCGGCGAGCGGCCTTCACGCGCCGCGATTGCGGCAACGCTGGTCTCGGCCCGCGGCTCGTAATCGGGCGGATCGCCCATCACGTACATGCGGTCCCATTGCCCGGCGGCGAACTGCACGAGCGGCCCGAAGCGACTCAGCAGAGCCGGTGACGGCCGGTCGTCTAGGATCGCCCGGCGTACCGCCGGATCGCGGAGGCGGCAAAGGCGCTCCGACAACGGCAAGGCCTCGAATGGTTTGTAGCGTTCGCGGAGGGCGAACGGATTGAGCGAGGTCGCGATCCCGAGAATTACGCCCACCGGGCGGCCGGCGACCTGCGCCGTCACCGAAGCGCCCGCGGCACGCGCCTGGTGCACGCCGGCCATGATGCGCCGCCAGCGCTCAGGGTCGGTCGGCCGGTCAGTAAGCAGAAACCACACCGGCCGACCGGTCTCCTTCGCGAGCCGCGTGATCCAGGCGAACTCAGCTGTCTCATCCTCGAAATCGCTGTTCATCCCGAAGGTGCCGGCGCGCGCGGCACCCAGACCCGCGCCGATGCCGGTCAGCTCGTCGATCTCGGCGAAGCGGCCCGGCACCATCTCGCCCTGCGTCGTTTTGTGTGCGTTGGTGCGTGAGGTCGTGAAACCAAAAGCGCCGGCGAGCACCGCTTCCTCGGTCAGCCGGCGCATTTCGGCGATGTCCTCGGCCGTGGCCGGCTCGCGCCGGATCGCGCGGTCGCCCATCACGTAGACGCGCAGCGGGTGATGCGGAACCTGGGCGGCGACATCGATCGTCCGCGGCATCCGCTCGAGCGCATCGAGAAAGTCGGGAAAGCTCTCCCAATCCCATTTCAACCCTTCGGCGAGCACCGGGCCGGGAATGTCTTCGACACCTTCCATCAGATCGATGAGGGCGTCGCGATGATAGGGCCGGACAGGCGCGAAGCCGACGCCGCAATTGCCGAACAGAATGGTCGTGACGCCATGCCAGGAGGAGGGCGCGAGGATCGGGTCCCAGGTCGCCTGCCCGTCATAATGGGTGTGGACATCGACCCAGCCGGGTGTGACCAACAGTCCGTCGGCCGCGATCTCGCGCCGCGCCGGCCCCGCCTTGCCGCCGATCGCGGTAACGCGCCCGCCATCGACTGCAACGTCGCCGCTAAAGGCCGCCCGGCCGGTCCCGTCGATGATCGTGCCGCCCCGAATGACGATGTCGTGCATGGATCCGCCCTCGACTACCCGTAGCAAGAAGCACCTTTACAATGCGCCAGGTCGGCGGTTTCGCCGATATGCCGAGCGAGCAGAGCTGATTTGCGCCTTGCCGGTCCGATCAGGAACGGAATGGGTGCTCATGAAAAAACCTGAGTACTTCGCGCGTCGCATCCGGTCCCTGCGGATCGGTGTAGGAACCGGCGGGACTGCCGCCTGACCAGGAATGACCGGCACCGTGGATGACCCGCTGCTCGAAAATGGAGTGGTCAGCGGCGTCGCGGTGGACGGTGCGGGTGTAGG
>DASYNT010000288.1:0-9222 GCA_036008405.1 Xanthobacteraceae bacterium | reverse complement strand
GGACAATCACCATGTCGTCGTCGGCAAGGAGGACTATTTCGTCGGCGCAGACGGCTACCTGATGCCGTCGCGCAAGGACCAGGCGCCGCCGGACCTGCGCTATTTCAAGCCGCGCAATTGACGCGTTGCGACGGCGGCGTGCCGCCTTGGTTTCGGGATCGATGGCGTTGAACGATGGCCGATCTCCCCTCCCCGCGGGCGCACTGGCGTATTTCGTTCGGCCGGCGCCTCTTTTCCCTCTCCCCGCAGGCGGGGAGAGGCGCTCGCGTGCCCTACGGCGATGCACACCTACAAGCTGAGGCTCTGAACCGAATTATCATGTCCCACTGCGTTGCGCCGACGCGCAGTTACTTCCCCGCTTGCTTGAAATATCGCAAATCGGGCGGGCTCTGGTTTTTCTTGGCCGGCATCAGCAGGCCTTCCCCGCTCAGGAAATAGTTTTCCGTGCCGATGACGATCTGGTTGTTGCCCTCGGTGCAAAACGTCTGGCCCCAGTTCGGCCGCGGGTTCGGATTGCGCGCGAATGTCTTGTCGACGCTCCAGGGACGCGTCAGGGCGTGGTCGAACACGGTGATTTCGTCATGGAGAAGGTTCGGATTGTTCTTGTCGAGATGGAACCGTTCCTTGAAGGTCGATTCATTGTCGAAATGCAGCGGCAGTCCGCTGGCGTCGTAAGCGCGGGGTCCCTTGAACGGTCCGCGGGTGTCGACCTCGAGCACGTCGTAGCGGCCGTCGCCGTCCTCGTCGATCCATTTGCCGATCGAATAGCCCTGATAGGTCGGCTCCAGCCCCGCGGGCCAGTCGCGGCCGTCGGTGAAGATGCGACGCAACTCGATGCCGGCCACGATATAGGTGATGTCCGGCGTGATGATGTATTCCTGCACCGGTGACGCCATCATGCGCGGCATGCCGCCCGGCAGACACCGGGCAGACGGGTAATTGCCGAGCCCACCCTTGGCCTGGTCGGCCATGCTGTCGGCCAATACTTTCTGATATTCCGGCGTCAGCGGGGCCTGCTGCGCCGGTCCGAAGGCCTTGGTCGGATCGAACTTTATCGCCTGGCCTCCGAACCGCGGGTTGATGGTGTCCCACTGGCCTTTCCAATTGGGATATTTGCCGTCATCGGCGGCTCTGACGCCGCCGGCCGCCAGCACCAGCGCTGCAGCCAGCGCAGCGGCGGCGAGGCCAGCCGAGCTTCGATCAAACATGATTGTCCTCCGTGCGTTTCTGGTTTGCCTTCTTGATCGCGCCGAACGTGACGCCCGCGCGACTGCTCCCACGATACACCGGCCGCACCGCCCGTGAAACGTGCGGACACGGCGTGCTGCCCCGGCGATTTTGCCGAAGCCCGCGGCATCGCCGGGCAAAGCTTCAAGGCGCGAGCGTTCGCCCGACTCGGAAGCCGAGATTGATCATCCGGAAGCCGGCGGGGAATCTCAGCCGGAAGGCTGGGCGGGAGAACTGCGGAGGGTCGACCCAGGAGCCGCCGCGGGCGACACGGCGGCTGCAATCTCCGCCGGTCCACGCCGAACCGTCGGCGGGCGCCCCGCCGTAGTCGCCATGGGAGCAATCCTCGACCCATTGCCATACGTTGCCGGCCGTGTCGTAGAGGCCGAACGCATTGGGCTTGAACGATCCGGCCGGCGAGGTCTGGCGATTGTCCCAGCCGCTGCCGCATCCGTTGCAATTGGCGTTGCCCTGGCCGATCGCGTCGCCCCAGGCATAGGCGGTCGCGGCGCCGGCGCGCGCCGCATATTCCCATTCGGCTTCGGTGAGCAGGCGGTAGGGCCGGCCGGTCGCGTCGGACAACCATGCCACAAACCGCCTTGCGTCGTTCCAGGTGACGTTGATCACGGGCTTGTTGCCCCGTCCAAATCCGGCGTCGCCGATTTGGGGGCAGCCGCCCGCCGCGACGCAGGCATCCCACTCGTCAAACGTCACATCGAACCTGGACGCGGCGAAGGGGGCGGCGATGGTCACCTTGTGCGGAGGGCCTTCATTGTCCAGGCGGCCCGCTTCCGTCGCCGGCGATCCCATCGTGAATTCACCCGCCGGTATCGCGATCATCTCAGGACAGCCCTTCGCGCACTCGCGAAAGCGCGCCAGCGGCGGCAGCGCCCGTTCGCGTTCCGGCGACAGCGGCCCGACGTCGACGGGTGCCGGCTCGGCACTTGCCGGTGCCTGTACAGGCGCAGGCTGCACGGGGGCCATGTCTGGCGGAGCCGGCGCCCGCTGCGTTGCGGCCAGCCAAACGCCAATCGAACCGAGGAGGGCCACCCCGACCACGCATGCGACCGCCACCGAAAGCCGCGAGGGTCGCCGCGGCTTGCGCGGGTCAGGAACATAAACCGGCGACGACATCGTGCGACGCAGTGCCTCTTGTCATGGGGGGCTGGATGGTCCGCAGCGTATCAAAAGCGCGCTCAAAAAGCCTCCTTGCCGCCATTGCGCCGGTAAAGCACCGGGCATCGGACCATCGCGAAACAAGGCGCGCAGTCGAACCCGAGTCCCGTCATATTGCTGCACCGCGGTGAACGACACCTCCACCATGGCGCCAAAGCGGGCCTCGGCATCCGGGGCCAGCCTGCCCGATGCCGACCGGGTCTCCGAGCGCGTGAATCCCGACCCAAGCCGTCTGCATTAAGAGATTTTTCACCATGCAGGCGGCAGAATCAGACGACTGGCGGTTTGAAGTTCTTTCCGCGGACGCGGGGGGAAGTGCCTGAGGAGCACGAGCCGGTCAGGAGAACCTCCATGGCCAACGTCCTGAGCCGCTTGTTCCATCGAAGCGCGCAGCGCGAACAGGTGGAACGAAAACATGGCAACCGGGGTGGGGTTGCGTCGATGCCCTGGCCGCCGGCCGCCTGGCCCGGCCCGGTCCAACCGGCAAATGACCCGGGACCGGTCCCGGTGGTCGAGCCGACCGGGGTCGTGGCGGTCGAGCAGACAGGGGAACCGGTCGCGGCGGCCGAACCGGCAGGCGCCCCCGAACCGGCTACTCCGGACAAGACGCCAAGCGACCCCGCGTCGGCCACAGCGGTCAAACCGGTCAGCGACGAGGAGACCATCGAGCGGCAGATTGCGGCGCTGATATCGGCATGGAACAAGACGTCGCTTTGTGCGCGAAGAGAGTTCCTGACCCGCATCGACCAGCGCATCATGACCACGCATCGGATCAGAAGCGTCTCGCGGCAAGCCGCGGCTTCCGATAGTCCTCCGTTCGACATGGCTCGGCCCGCGGTCGAAGCTTCGACGGCGGCCGACGGCATCGGCGCCGGATAATCGGAATCGCCGCGCACCCGCGCGCAACCCTCGCGCGGCAAGGCCGCTACCGCGCGCGCAATCATGCCGGCCAACGCGCTTGCCCGCCGTGGCGCCTGCGTTGACTTCCCCACCCGATGTCCCGATAAGACCGCAAAAGCCTCGATGGCCGACGGGAGGGAGCATGAGCGTTCCGCATCTTCTGGTGCACGACAAGAAGGACACGGTCGGCGTGGTGGTGGTCGAAGGCCTCGCCGCCGGCACCGACATGCTCGGGGTCGTGACTGCCGACAATTCGTCCTTCCATCTCGAGAGCAGGATGGACGTGCCGATCGGCCACAAGGTCGCCCTCACCGACATCAAGCGCGGCGACACCGTGTGGAAATACGGCCAGGACATCGGCAAGGCCGTCGCCGACATCGCCAAGGGCGATCACGTCCACGTCCACAATCTCAAGACCAAGCGGTGGTGAGCGCCATGGCGGCCAACGGCAAGTCCAACCTGAAATTCTGGGGATACCCGCGCGAGAACGGCCGGGTCGGCGTGCGCAACCACGTCGTCATCCTGCCCCTCGACGATCTCTCCAATGCGGCCTGCGAGGCCGTCGCCAACAACATCAAGGGGACGCTGGCGATCCCCCATGCCTATGGCCGCCTGCAGTTCGGCGAGGACCTCGAAGTGTTCTTCCGCACCATCATCGGCACCGGCGCCAATCCCAATGTCGCAGCGGTGGTCGTCATCGGCATCGAGGACGGCTGGACCAGCCGCGTCGTCGACGGCATCAAAAAGACCGGCAAGCCGGTGACCGGCTTCGGCATCGAGGGCTCCGGCGACATCATGACGGTCGCCAAGGCCGCGCGGGTGGCCAAGGACTACCTGCAGCGCGCCTCCGAACTCAAGCGCGAGGAGTGCGACTTCTCCGAGCTGTGGATCTCGACCAAGTGCGGCGAGAGCGACACCACCACCGGCCTCGCCTCCTGCCCGACCGTCGGCAACATGTACGACAAGCTGATTCCCCAGGGCGTCTACGGCATCTTCGGCGAGACCTCGGAGATCACCGGCGGCGAGCACATCGCCAAGGCGCGGGCGGCGACGCCCGCCATCGGCGAGAAGTGGTACAAGGTGTGGAAGGCCTACATGGACGAGGTCATCGAGCCGCACAAGAAGGACGACCTCTCGGAATCCCAGCCGACCAAGGGCAACATCGCCGGCGGCCTCACCACCATCGAGGAAAAGGCGCTCGGCAACCTCGAGAAGATCGGCCGCAACTGCACCTATATCGACGTGCTCGAACCGGCGGAGGCGCCGGCCAAGGGACCCGGCCTGTACTACATGGACACCTCGTCCGCCGCCGCGGAATGCGTGACGCTGATGGCAGCCGCCGGCTATGTGGTGCACACCTTCCCGACCGGGCAGGGCAATGTGATCGGCAACCCGATCCTCCCGGTGATCAAGATCAGCGGCAATCCGCGCACCGTGCGCACCATGTCCGAGCACATCGATCTCGACGTGTCCGGCATCCTGCGCCGCGACATGACGATTGCCCAGGCGGGCGATGCTTTGATCGAGATGATCGCGCGCACCGCCAATGGCCGGCTCACCGCCGCGGAAGCGCTCGGCCATCGCGAATTCGTGCTCACCAAGCTCTATCGCAGCGCCTGAGCGCGACGCCGCGCGATGCCGAGGCTGACCATCGCGCAGGCGCAGGACATGGTCGCGCAAACCCTGGAGCGTTGCCGCACCGGGCCTGACAATGCACGCTGTGTCGCCCGCGCCTTGGTGGCGGCGGAGGCCGACGGCCTGACGGGGCACGGCCTGTCGCGGCTGCCGAGCTACGCCGCCCAGGCCAAGGCCGGCAAGGTCGATGGCTTTGCGGTGCCGCAGACGCGCCGCCCGCGCCCCGGCGCTGCGATGATCGACGCCGGCCACGGCTTCGCCTTTCCTGCCATTGCGCTCGCCGAGTCGATCCTGCCGGAGATGGCGCGTAGCGCCGGCATCGCCTGCGCCGGGATCACCCGCTCGCATCACTGCGGGGCCGCCGGCCATCCGGTCGAGCGCCTGGCCCAGGCGGGGCTCGTCGCCATGCTGTTCGCCAATACGCCGGGCGCGATCGCGCCGTGGGGCGGGGCCAAACCGGCGTTCGGCACCAATCCGATCGCATTCGCCTGCCCGCTGCCGGGCGCGCCGCCCATCGTGGTCGACCTGTCGCTGTCCAAGGTCGCGCGCGGCAACATCCTTGCGGCACGGCAGAAAGGAGAGCGCATCCCTATGGGCTGGGCGCTCGATGCTTCCGGTGCCCCCACCTCCGATCCCGATGCGGCGCTCGCCGGCACCATGCTGCCGCTCGGCGACGCCAAGGGCACCGCGCTAGCGCTGATGGTGGAACTGCTCGCCGCCGGCCTCACCGGCGCCAATTATGCCGCCGAGGCCTCGTCATTCCTCGACGCGCAAGGACCGCCGCCGGGGACGGGGCAGTTGATCATCGCGATCGATCCTGACGCCTTCGATGGCGGACTTGCGCATTTCGCCCGCCTCGCCGCGATGATCGAGGCGCAGCCGGGGGCGCGGCTGCCCGGCGCGCGGAGGCTTGCCGCCCGCGCCGGGGCGCAGCGCGACGGGCTCGCGGTCGGCGACGCGCTGCTGCGGGAGATTGCCGCGCTGTGACACCCCAAAACCAGCGTACGGGGAGCGGTCGGCGCGCCCTTGCGCGCCGGGTGAGGACCTATCCGCGAGTCTGAGCTTATGGAAAGACCCGTCCGGTTCGTCCGGGCGGGAGCCCTATTTCCCCCCCGCGAACGACCGCACCACCGGCGTCCATTTCTGTACTTCGCTCTGGACGAAAGCGGTGAATTCGGCGGGCGTCATCGCCCGGGTCAGCGAAGCGTCGCGCTCCATGGCGGCGCGCACCTCGGGCTTGGCCATGGCTGCGTTGACGGCATGGTTGAGGCGCTCGACGATCTCCGGCGGCAGCCGGGGCGGGCCGGAGAGCGAAAACCACGCGGTCAGCACGATGTCGCCGTAGCCCAACTCGGCCAGCGTCGGCAGATTCGGGAACTCCGGCAGCCGCTCCGCCGTCGAGATGGCGAGCGGAATGAGCTTTCCCGCCCGGATGTGCTCGAGCGTGGTCGACCAGGTCATGCTGCCGATCTTCACGTGGCCGGCGACCAGATCGATGATGGCGGCGCCGCCGCCCTTGTAGGGGACGTGGCGCAGATTGAGCTTGGCGCGCGATGCCAGATATTCGGCCACCACATTGCCGACGGTGCCGAACCCGGGCGAGACGTAGTCGAGTTCGGTCTTGCTCTTGGCGGCGAGCGCGACGAACTCCGAATAGGTCTTCACCCCGAGCGAGGGATGCACGGCGAGCACGATCGGCGAGCCGCCGAAATATGCGATGTGGGTGAAGTCGCGCATGGGATCGAACGTCGCGTTGGCGTTCACCACCGGCCCCAGCACTTGGTAGGGCAGGCCCGAAACCATCAGCGTGTAGCCGTCGGGCGGCGCATGGGCGACCGAGTCGGTCGCGATCATCCCGCCGGCGCCGGGCCGGTTGTCGATCACGAACTGCTGTCCCAATGCCTGTCCCAGCGCCGTCGCGAAGGTCCGGCCCATCAGGTCGGCGGCCCCGCCGGCGGAACTCGGCACCACCAGGCGAATCGGCTTGGTGGGCCATTCGGCCGCGCGGCCCGGCGACAGCCCGGTGATGAGGAACGCCGCCAATGCGATTGCGAAGAACTTCAGTCTGCTCATGCCGGTTTCCTTGTTTGCATGTCTCTTACGCCCATTCGTCGGTGCAGGAAACCATCCAGGCGGGGGTGCGGGTGCGAAGTCCAGGGACTGCGGCCATATATCCGGCCCCGGTGCCGCCGGCAGCAGAGGGAGCGCGGCCCGACCTGCCGCAAGGAACCGGCGAAGCAATGCGCCCCGACGCCGGGGGGATCGAGGCGGCCGCCGCCCTTGCTTCGACTTTAGTCGAATTTCTCTTCGGATTGCATCGAGGCGGCGACGCCTCGCCGGCGCGGTCAACACGATAGTTTGATTGCCGATTCCCGCGCACGACACCACATGGAGTTCGGGCCCGGAACTGCCGTTGCATATCCTCTAGAAATTGAAATCCAGTCCCCAAAGGGCGCGGGCCGGCACCATCCGTCATCCGCTTTCGCTGCTCTCAATTTGCAAGGAGTGACACAATGACCACCGCCACCGCCAAAGCGCACCGCAAAGCCCCGCTCGCCACCCCGACAAATCTGGATTCCGATGCCGTCCGCGACATCGGGGGCGCGCTGACGGCCCTGCTGGCGGATTTTTTTGCGCTCTACCTCAAGACCAAGAATTTCCACTGGCACGTCTCCGGCCCGCACTTTCGCGACTACCATTTGCTGCTGGACGAGCAGGGCGACCAGATCTTCGCCGCCACCGATGCGATTGCGGAGCGGGTTCGCAAGATCGGCGGCACGACCCTGCGGTCGATCGGGCAGATCAGCCGTCAGCAGCGAATCCTCGACAACGATGCCGACTACGTCACGCCGCTCGACATGCTGGCGGAACTGCGCCAGGACAATTTGCAGCTCACCGCATCGATGCGCGAAACCCACGACCTGTGCGACGAATATGGTGACGTCGCGACTGCGAGCCTGCTCGAAGTCTGGATCGACGAAGCCGAGCGACGAACCTGGTTCCTGTTCGAAGCGAGCCGCGGGGTCGAGACGCGCTGAGGAGACTCCGTGACTCGGGCGCGACCCGGCCGGTCGCGCTCCGGCTGTTGTGAGGCGCGCGCATCGATGCGGCGACGGGCGGCCGCATCGTGTCGGCGCAGTTCATGGGGAGCGTGTCATGGTAGTGGGAATGTCGCTCGAGACCTTTACGTTGGCCCACGTCGTCTTGAGCCTGGTCGGGATCGCCTCCGGGTTCATCGTCCTGTTCGGCATGATCGGCGCGAAGCGGCTTGATGGCTGGGCCGCGCTGTTTCTCGCCACCACGGTGCTGACGAGCGTCACCGGATTCTTCTTCCCGGTCGCGGGCTTCATGCCGTCCCACGCAGTCGGCATCATATCGCTCGTCTTCCTGGCGGCCGCGCTGGTGGCGCTTTACGTCTATCGCTTGGCAGGCACATGGCGATGGATCTACGTGGTGGGCGCGGTGGCGGCCCTCTATCTCAACGTCTTCGTCGCGGTCGTGCAGGCGTTCCGGAAGCTGTCGTTCCTGGAGCCGCTGGCGCCGAGCCAGTCGGAGCCGCCGTTCCTGGTCGCGCAGCTCGTGGTGATGGCCATCTTCATCGTGCTGGGCATCCTCGCCGTGAGAAGGTTTCATCCGGGGGAAAGGGCGGCCGCGTAACGCCGGCCCGGCGAGCCGGCGTCGATGGGCCGTTTGGGCGACGCTGCCGCGTTGCGATGATTTGCGCCGGTCATTGCCGGAGCTGCCTGGCTTGGCGCGAGCCGCCAACCTTCGCTCACGACGCTCGACGGCGTGGGATGGTTATCTCTTAACCGACACGCCACTAAAGTCCTGCACCCGAAACATCGAGTTGTGGCATCATTGCCGAATTTCGTGACAAGGTGTTTCCAGCGGCGGCGGTTTCGACTGAGCGGCTCCATGGCCACAGGCATCACCACACCTTCGACCGTCCCCAATACCGGTTCCGGGGCGGGCCAGATCGGCATGCTGGCCGCGGTGTCGATCGGCATCGGCGGAATGGTCGGCGCCGGGATTTTCTCGATCCTGGGCGTAGTGGCACACGCGGCCGGCAACGCCATGTGGCTCGCCTTCGCGATCGGGGGCGTGGTGGCGCTGCTGTCGACCTATTCCTATGCGAGGCTCGGCGCGGTCTTTCCCTCGGCGGGCGGAGCGGTGCACGTCCTTGTGAAGGGGTTCGGCGACGGAATTCTTTCCGGCGGCCTGAACCTGTTCATGTGGGCGGGCTACATCATCTCGCTCGCGCTCTATGCCACGGCATTCGGCGGC
>DASYNT010000287.1:0-20515 GCA_036008405.1 Xanthobacteraceae bacterium | reverse complement strand
GCACGAGCGCCACGTGGAACTGCTCGACAAGCCGATGGTGCTGGGCCCTTGGGCCGATCAGCAGGGCGTCGGCGAGGCGATCAAGTCCGACCTGAAGTCGATGCTGCTCGCCGGTTCGCCCGCGTTCCGCGCCTTCGCGCGGCCGCAGGAAAACGGGGGCGACGTCGATTTCATGTTGACCGAGGCGGTGATTATCGCGGTGAAGTGAGGTACTTGGCACGCCGCCACCCGCGCGGTCATTCCGGGTTCGCGCGAAGGAAGACGCGCGCCCCGGAATGACGATTTTGGGACAAGCCTGGCGATGGCGGATGTAACTCCCGGCATCATCTCCCATCCGCCCCCACCGCATCGCCCACGCATGCGAACCCGTCGGCGCGCAGCTTCGCCGCGAGCTCGCGCTTGATGCGGCCGACCAGTGCCGGCCCGTGGAACACCAGCGCCGAATAGAGCTGCACCAGGGAGGCGCCGGCGCGGATCTTGGCATAGGCGTCGGCGCCGCTGGCGATGCCGCCGCAGCCGATGAGCGGAATCCTGCCCCGCGTCAGCCGGTACATGCTGGCGAGGCAGGCCGTCGACGGAGCGAGCAAGGGCCTGCCGGACAGCCCGCCCGGCGCGCAAGCGTGCGGGCTTTTCAGGGTCGGCGGCCGCGCCAGCGTGGTGTTGCCGATGATGAGGCCGTCAACGCCGGTGGCGAGCGCTACCTCGGCGATGTCACCGAGCTCGCCCTCGTCGAGATCGGGGCCGACCTTGACCAGCAGCGGCGGCTGGCGCGCGGCTGCGCCCGCGCGCCGCGCATCGCGCACGCGGGTGAGCAGGTCCTCGATCTGGGTGCGCGCCTGCAGCGCCCGCAGGCCCGGCGTGTTCGGCGAGGAGATGTTGACGACGAGATAGTCGGCGAGATCGGACACCGCGGCGATGCCGGCGATATAATCGGCGGCGCCGTCTTCGGTGTCGCGGTTCTTGCCGAGATTGGCGCCGACGATGCCGGCGGCGCCCTTGTTGCCTGCGGCGCTTGCGGCGCGGCGATTTGCCAGCCGCCCGGCGAACGGCGCAATGCCGCAGCTGTTGAAGCCGAATCGGTTGATCACCGCCTCGTCCTCGGCAAGGCGGTAGAGCCGCTGGCCGGCATTGCCGGGCTGCGGCCGCGGCGTCACCGTGCCCGCCTCGACGAAGCCGAAGCCGAGCGCCAGCATGGCGTCGCAGACCTCCGCATGCTTGTCGAAGCCGGCGGCGAGGCCGACCGGATTGGGAAAGGCGAGGTTCCACGCCGTTGCCGCGAGGATCGGATCGTCGGCCTCGCCGCGCGTCCGCACGAAGCCGAGGCTGCGCCCGAGCTCGAGCGCCCGGATGGTCAGGCCGTGGGCGCGTTCGGGATCGAGAGCCGCCAGCGCCGGCCGCGCCAGCTTGAACAGGACATCGGCCATCATGGGCGCCTCACAATCGGCGACACGATCGCCTCGATTCCGGCCGCGATCGCGAACAGGCGGCGATCCCCGCCATGCTCGCCGATCAGCATCAGCCCGACCGGCGCTTCGCCGCGGCGGTGGCACGGCAGCGAGATGGCGCAGCGGTCGAGCATGTTGGCGACGGTTGGGTTGCGCAGCACCTGGAGATTGACCTTGCGATAGGGGTCCTCGGCCGCGAGCGCCGCGAGTGGCGGCGCGATCACCGGGACCGTCGGCATCACCAGCGCGTCGTAATGCTGCGTGATCGCCGCGATCCTCCGGATCAGGTCGGCGCGGCCTTGGTTCAATTCGATGTAATCGGCCGCCGCCATGTCCCTGCCGCCCATGATGCGCATGAGCACGCGGGGATCGTAGAGTCCGCCTTTGGCTTCGATCAGACTGCGGTGCCATGCATAGGCTTCCGACGCCGCAAAGCCGCCGCGCCGATTGAGCGTCGCGATCTCCGCGAGTTCGCGCAGCGCAATATCGGTGATCGCGGCGCCCGCCTCGCCCAGCGCCGACAGCGCCGCCGCGTAGGTGCGCGCCACCGTTTGGTCGAGGCCGTCGAGCACCACGGCCTGGGGCGCCGCAAGCCGCAAGCCCCGTAGCGGAAAGGGCTCGATGTCGCCGGCGTCCTCGCCCGCCATGATGGCGTCGAGGACGGCGCAGCAGGCGACGGTCGGCGCCAAGGGCCCGACCGAATCGAGCGAGAACGACAACGGCAGCACGCCGCGGAGCGGAATGCGCTCCGCCGTCGGCTTGTAGCCGACGATGCCGCACAGCGCCGCCGGAATGCGGCAGGAGCCGCCGGTGTCGGTGCCGAGCGCGCCGACCGCCATC
Source organism: Xanthobacteraceae bacterium (assembly GCA_036008405.1). GTDB lineage: Bacteria > Pseudomonadota > Alphaproteobacteria > Rhizobiales > Xanthobacteraceae > JAJPKK01. The sequence continues at coordinate 18,230 of DASYNT010000287.1, read as the reverse complement.
CCGTCCGTCACCGAAACGGCCGCACCCGATGACGAGCCGCCGGGAATCCGCCCGGTGGCGCGGTCAAAAGGATTGCGCGGAGTGTCGTAGTGCGGATTGATGCCGAGGCCGGTAAACGCGAACTCGGTCATGTTGGTGCGCCCGATCGGGATCAGTCCGGCGGCGCGCAGGCGCGCCACCGCCACCGCATCGGCCGCCGCGGGCGGCGCATCGCGCAGCGCCACCGAGCCCGACATGGTGACGTCGCCGGCAACGTCGAACAGGTCCTTGACCGAGATCGGAATGCCGGCGAAGCGCGACGGCGCGGCGCGATGGCGGCGCAGGCCGTCCATATGGTCGGCGGCGGCGCGCGCGCCATCGGCATGGACCTTGAGGAAGACGCGGCGGCCTTCGCCGGCGGGATCGGCGATCCGGGCGAGGCATTCCTCGACCAGGGACCGGCTCGACGCCCCGGCTTCGAGTTCGCGCGCCGACTTTGCCAGCGTCCGCATCGGGTCTTCTCCAATCGCGCCGCAGACATGCCCGACGCCGGCCCGGCGATCAATAGCCGCGGCGGTCGCACGCAGGCCGGTGGCAAGCCGGGCGCGCCTGGAGTAAGACCGCTCCGCGTCTTCTCCGTCATCGCCCGCAACCCCGGAATTCCCGTGCCTCGCCGAATCCTTTCCCTCACCTTGTCGAGCGGCGCGAGCACGCGCCGGACCGAGGTCGCCGTCGACGATGCCATCATCGCCGGCTGGACCGGCCGCGACTCCGCCGCGGTCGAAAACCACATCCGGGAATTGGAGGCCTTGGGCGTGAAGCGCCCGGCTTCGACCCCGATCTTCTACCGCGTCGCTGCGGCGCGGCTCACCACCGGCACCGAGATCGAGGCGGTCGGCGCCAATTCCGGCGGCGAGGTCGAGTTCGTCCTGCTGCAGCATGACGGCCGGCTGTGGGTCGGCACCGGGTCCGATCACACCGACCGCGAGGTCGAGACCTACGGCGTCACCGTGTCCAAGCAGATGTGCGACAAGCCGCTGGCGCCGGTGTTCTGGGCGTTCGACGAGGTCGCGCCGCACTGGGACCGCCTGTTGTTGCGCTCCCACGTGGTCGAGAACGGCGAGCGCAAGCTCTACCAGGAGGGAAGTGTCACCGCGATGCTGGCGCCGCTCGACCTGATCGGTCGCTGCCTCGGCGGCGCCCGGCTGCCGGAAAACACCATCATGTATTGCGGCACGCTTGCCGCGCGCGGCGGAGTGCGGCCGACGCCGCGGTTCGAATACGAGATCGAAGACCCTGTGCTCGGGCGGCGCATCGCGCACGCCTATTCGGTGCGCATCCTTCCCATCATGGGGTGAATGGAGAAGGCGGCATGGGTTCTCATCGCGCTCACGGTGATCTTGGCAATCGTCGGGGTCGTGACACTTTTCAAATGAACCGTCTGTGAAGACATCTTAGAGCCCGACAAGGTCGGTGCGGATCTCGATCTTATTGGTCAGCGTGCGATGGACGGGACACTGCTTTGCGATCTCGATCAATCTGTTGCGCTGTGCTTCGTCCAACGTGCCGATCAATTCGATGCTGCACCAGATGCGATCGATCTTCGACTTCGGGTCTTCGCAATCGACGCAATCATCGGCGTATACTCGTTCGTGTCGCAGCCGCACCACGACCTGGTCGAGCGGCCATTTTTTCCGCGTCGCATACAAGTTGATCGTCATCGAGGTGCAGCTGCCGAGCGCCATCAACAGCAGTTCATAGGGACTTGGACCGGCATCGCCTCCGCCGGCTGCGACCGGCTCGTCGGCATGCAACGAGTGGCGTCCGTCGAGAAGAATTTGCTCGAAGGGACCCGCACCGGTCGAAGCCACGACCACTGATCCGGGAACGATCGATTTTTGAAGTGTCTGTGGATCCTGCTTGCCTGCCGAGCCGTTCATCGTCATCCTCCATGGGACTTCGAGCAAATGCGTGTGCAGGCCTTGGAGCTCCTGATGGGCCAAAAAGCTCGCACCGCGTCCCGCTCTGTCTTGGCCGTGTCTTGGCCGGGAGGCGGCAGCGCTCGCACGGCCGCCTCCCGATCAGAATCCGAGGGTCAATGGGCGCAGGCCTGGAATGGGAACGGGCTGTTCGGGCATGCCATGGAGAGCGACCATATGAAGTCCCGCCGGATCCACGCGTTCGACGGCAGCGGCGCGGGAAAGCCGACCGGGTTGGAGTTGAGCAAAGTAATTCCGTCAGTGCCGTCGCTTTTCACCGAAGATACCGCGTGGCAGGAGATGCACGATGACTGCGTGAGCGGGGTACCGGCATTCTCGGCTTCGATGATCGAATTCCCCATCAGCTTGGGCAGGAGAAAGCCGACCTGCACGCCGTCGAGACGGTAATTGTACCATTCGGACGCCAGATTTGCTGCCGTCATCATCGCCGTCAGCTTTGGCGTCAACAGAGTATTTGCTCCGTGTGTGGTCGCCGGAATCGAGCCGAATGTATCGGTGCAGCCGAGCACCAGGCACCGGTTGGGATTGGTGGTCAAATTCTGGGGCTCGAAGGTGGCCCACAGCCACTGGCCCAGGAGCTTCGAGATCAGGTGCATGCCGGCCAAGGCAAAGCAATTTCCATTGATCACTTCCACATGAACGGTCTGGGTCAGACTGGGAGGAAGACTGCTGCAATTGAAGCCGATGCTGGTCAACTGGATCCAGTCGGCCTTGATTTCGATTGCCGGCGGGGGAAATTGAATATTCGCGCTGCGGGCGGCCGCCCCTGCCTGGCCGACACGGTTCCATAGATAGGTGCCGGCGATGTAATCCTCGGTCGCGCCGTTCAACCGAACCTCCTCGCAAATCACCAGGTTCGGCTGACTGGCGGGTGGCGTGCTCGCCTGGTTGCAATGCTGATCGGCGCCCCCGAGCAATCCCGTCACCACCCGCGCCAATCCCTTGTTCTTCGCCAAGGCCAATGGGCTGCCGTGCAACAGGTGGCTCGCGCCGGCGATCGTCTGTTGCGAGTTCGGCACCGTCAGACCTTGGGAAGGATCGGATGGGTACATCTGATTCTGTTCGATCCAGTTCTCCCACACCACGTAGGGATATTGGCTCTGGTTGACCGGGCAAGTGGCGGCAACCCACAGCTCCCATGCGGTCTGACTGGGATCGAGGCTGATTTCGTTTGGCGCGGCACATGGATTCGTCGGCAGATAGGTGTCCGCCTTGGCGGAGGAGCCACCGAGAAGCGCGTTCGGCTTCATCGGAAGGTCCAGAGTCAAAGCGAGGGCAGCCATCAGTAACGCCGCCGCCCCGGTTGCGAGCTGTTTCATCGAGCACCTTCTTTCCTTTGGTTGCGCACAGGTCATTGAATGCAGGTTCGAACCGACGGCCTATCGGAGGCGATATTAGGTTTGGCAGGTGCTGATGCGAGGATCGGCCGAGGGGATCGACTACGCAGACGCAAAAATACCGCGCCAGCCCATCCGCGCGGTCACCCACCTTCTTGATTACGCCCCGACCGAATTAAGACGAGGACCCGAACTCCGTCCGAATCATTGGCGTTCATAGTCGATGTGCCAAAAGTGTTTCATGCGTGAAATCGCCCGGTCAAGACAACGTGAGCTCTCGTTTGAGATGATCCCCGACAAAATTAATGAGGTAATCCCCGGCAGAATTAGAATGCGGGTGTCTCGTCTGCGCAACGATGCAACGGCCGTACTCGCGATGCGAGGGCTTGCCGATAACGACGGCCCCGTCCGGAGCGAGGCGCGCCATTGTCACGGGCCGAGATACATATTTGCAGCCGACTGTGTAATCGTCATGAAAACTCCAATGCTTTCAGGTGACAAATGCCGATGAACAAGCGGCATCTCGAATTCCATCCCGTCGACATGAACGAAGTTTGGCACACCCCGGCCGGTTATCCCGCCGGGATCGAGCAAGAGATTCTCGCGAGCGATCTCGACGAGACCGGAAAGATGGGCAGCCGCGGCTGAAGTTCGATCCCGTGACTACACCACCGTGCCTTTCGTCCATGACCACCGGGAGGAGGTCCATCTGATGTCCGGCGATCTCATCGTCGGCAACGACGCTTCTCTGCCGCGAACTCTTCGGAGACGGCAGCATATGAACTTGGCCTCGTAGATCGCCCCGGTCCCCGCGACGACGCCATCGAGGGTGGTGGCCGCCATCCAAAGGATGACCCGGGTGCCTCCCCCGGAATTGTATGTCCCTGGCGGCGTTGCCGGTGTTGCGTTCTACCACCGGTGATTGAGGTCCTCGGTGAGCGCCAGCGGGTCGCGCCGCAGCGCGATGGAGCCTTGGCTCAATGTGCCGTCTCCGCCCTCGCGGATGGCCATACGCTGGGATTGGTCGGCACCATCATCGTCGAGGAGGAGGAGGACGGAAACGATGATCCTCGCCATCCCGATGGTCGGCTGCCGCTCGGCGAAGCCAACAACAATGGGCGATATGAAGCGGCGGCCCGCGAACTGCTCACCGGTCGGCGCCTCACGGATATTTATGTGAAATTAATTTCATTGACATTTAAGTTTATGCCGCCGTAATATCGTTTGGCTTTCCCGTCTGGCTGCAGGGCGGGAAATGGCCCCCGGAGGGAAAGCATCTATCAACTTCCCTCCGGGGGTCTTTTCGCGCCCCCGCACCAGCTTCCCGCGGCGCCGTCGCTTATCTTGGCCAATCCGGGGCCCTCGCCCCCCTGAGCGGCCGGCAAAGGTGCTGAGGATCAGCGGCCCCAGCGGTCCGATCATTTGCCGACGCCCAGACCGCAATCGGTCTGATAGGCGCCCGCCGGCGCGGTGCCCAGCACCTTCTCCCGCTTATAGGCCTCCATGATCGCCCTACAATCAGCGATCTCACGGTCATATTGCATCTTGTTGTGGTAGATGTTCGCGCGGCTGCGCCGGGCGTACAACAATTCGAGCGGCGACAGCCGGTTCGGATCGATTTCCGCCAGCTGGATCGCCTTCGAGAGGTCGGCCAGGGCGAGCTCGGTCGCGCCGCGGTACAGATTGGCCATGGCGCGGCCGCGCAGCGCCGGGCCGTAATTGGGGTCACGCTTGATCGCAGCCGAAAAATCGGCGATGGCACGGTCGGTCTCCCCGAGCTTGAACAGTATCTGGCCGCGTTCGGTGTAGCCGCCGGGATAGATCGGGTCGATGCGGATCGCCTCGGTAAAATCGCGCTCCGCCTTTTCAAGGTCATCGGCGATTGCGGCCTTCTTGCCGGCCTCGATCAGCGCGGCGACTTTCGGAGCAGGAGTGCGGAGCGGAGGGAGGGCGACCGCGAGCGCCGCCCGGTCATCCGGGATCGCCGCGCGCGAATTGGCGGCGGCCAGTGTGTTTGGCGCTGCCTTGGGTTCCGCAGCCGGGGCCTCGGACGCGCCATCGATCGCCGCCGACGCCGTCGGAGCGGCTTTGAGCACGTCCACGTAGCCCGGAAACCATTTGGGAAGCGCGTTGGGATTGCTCGTGGCCGGGCCGGCCGATGACGCGGCCGTGGGCGTAGGCGGTGGGGCGAGCGTCCCGATCGCATTGGCCCGCGACGGCGGGGCGTACACCCCGTCGCGGTTACGCGATGATGCGGTGACCCGCGCTCGCGCCGGCACCGCGCGTGCAGGCGCGCTTCCCACCGTTGGCGGCGGCTCGATGAGGCCGGCCACCCGCTCCTCGTTCTTGCCTGCGACCGGGGCTGCATTCAACCAGCCGTCGACCTGCTCCAGGAACCGCCCCGTCCGCCCGCTCACAGCGCTCTGGAAGCCGGTGTCGGTGTCGAGCAGGTAGAACGTCGTGACCAGCAACGCGGTGATCGGCAGGCCGGCGGCGAGCCCGACCGGGGAAAAGATTGCCCGGGCGATCAATCGAAGCGCAGACGCGGCGTTCCACAGGGCATAGAAGACCGGCCGCAGGCCCAGCACGATCATCAGCGAGGTGAAGGCCTGCGCGACTTCGCCGACCGCCGTTCCGAACGAGCGCGCGGCGTCACGGACCGTGGGCTCCGCCTCTTCTTCTACCTCGGCGGGCTCCTCTTCGCGGGCGGCCCGCTCGGCGCGGGCTTGCCGCTCGATCTTTCTGATCGTCCGGTCGAGGGCGAGCTTCTCCAACTCGATGATCGGCTCGGGCAGCCGCATCAGCTGGAGGTGCCGGTGCACCACCTCGCGGGCCTGGGCATAGACATCGCGGCGGGCATCGGGGGTGTTGTCGGCAAGCCCTGCGACCGCATTCGCCACGATGGAGCGATAGTCGATCGTAACCCATCGCGCCGCAGCAACGATGTTGCTCCTGCGTTGCTCCGGGCCGTCCGGCGGATCAACCATCATCGTTGCACGAAGCGCGTCCATTGCCCCCACCTTTGCGCCCGGCTGAATGTATTCGCGTTCGCCCGGTCACCATCCCTGACCAAAAGTGTAACCCAACAAAGGGGCAAGATCACGGGTCCCGACGGAGAAAGCGCGGAGCAACGGCTTCTGAAGCCGCCGAGCACGCGGCGGCCGTGACGAGGCCGGCTTCAGACATGGAAGAGGGCGCCCCGGCGGCGTAGCAGCGAGCCGCTTCGGAGGAACCGGCGCTTGGCTCGGCGCGGTCTCCGCAGGCATTAATCACCGGTTTGGCGCTGGAGGCCATGGAGAGCCGCAGTGCCGACACGGTGCGGTTGATGGTCGGCGGATTTGCCGGCCACGGCCGGCTTCGTTGCTTCGATTGCGGCGGCGGCGGCTGTTTCGATCGGTGATGACGCCCCACTGCTGTACTACTGTACTGCACCAAACGGCTCTACTGCACCAAGTCGAGGTGAAACGCCAAGGACCTGTGCACTGCACTGCAAAAATGACAGAGATAGCGCCGGTGAACCCTGTAAGCGGCATTTCACGGCAACGCCATTCACCATCATCTGCCAATGAGGAGTTTTGAGTTCTTCCGGTAACGTCGACGGCCGCATCGAAGCGCACGCCGGGTGCGACGGCGTGACAAACGACCGACCGGGGCGTATTGAAAATGCAGCGGCCATAACTCACCTGAGGCGACCGATGGCGCTGAAAGATTTGCTGGTATACGTCGATCAAACGGAGGGCGCGGACTTACGTTTACGATTGGCTGCGGATCTCGCGTCTCGGCATGGTAGCCGGCTGATCGCTCTTTTTGTCTGGGAATGGAACGCGGCCCAGTTGGAAGAACGCAGTAAGGCAGAAATAGGCCTTGTTTCGGCCGAGGGAATTGATGGATTGCATCGGCATGTCGAGGCGTCGATCAGCGGTACAGCAGGGCGGCTTCGATCGACGCTGGACACCCTGGGACGAGAGAGAGGCCTGACCACCGAATGGCGGTCAGTGGACGGGCCAGCGGCGACCGTCGTCGCCCAGCATGCGCGTTATGCGGATTTATGTATCTTGGGCCGGGGAGGGGCGGAGGATAATTCCGTCGATTACACGTTTTCCGAAGAACTTCTGTTCGTAACCGGTCGACCGGTTTTGTTTATCCCTTCCGTCCCACTTGGCAAGACGCTGGGCCGGCACATTGTGGTGGCCTGGAATTCGAGCCGTCCCGCGGCCCGCGCCGTCAATGATGCGATGCCGCTGATCGAGCAGACCGAGCGGACGACCGTGCTCACGGTCAATCCGGAAGTCTTCATCAACCGCCGTGGCGCTCTATCGGCGGATCGAATGGTCGAACACCTCAGGCGTCACGGCGCGTCCGTTGACATGGTCCGCCTCGACCAAGTTCCGGCGCGGGCGATCGCCAATGCACTGCAGGCCAAAGCCCACGATATCGGGGCTGATCTTCTCGTCGCCGGCGCGTTTGGCCATCCGAGACTTTGGGAGAAATTGTTGGGCGGGGTCACCCGCGATCTGCTCGACCGCATGAACCTCCCGATTTTTATGTCCCACTAAGTTTGGAGATTCTATCGGGAAATAAGAGGTCGCATTTCCGTGCGAACCAACCGACCGACCTTGGAACGTCGTAGTACGGCAATTTCAAAACGTGGAGGTCGCGCCAAATGCAGCGGGCGATGCTGAATTGGGGGTTGGCAAACCATGACGTAGCGCACACGAGTGCGAGCCTCGAAGATGCAACGAGGCTCGATCCAAATGGTCTTTCGGCGCCTCGCGCGCAATCGATCGCTACCCCGCTTCGCCTCGAGTGAAGCTGCCGCGGCTCAATCTCGCCGCCGAGATCCCTCGCTCTCTGCAGGCGCGACAATCGAGCGGCGAGACACCCGACCGAACTCTACACAAAATGACGAGCACCACTTCTTCAGGTCGGAACTACGATATGATCCGGCGGCAGACCAGCCTGATAACGCCCGTACATCGCCCGGTATGCAGCTTCTATGTGTTTCGTATAAAGAGCCGTATCAAACAACGGCGCTGTCAGACGGTTTTTTGCCAGCTCACTTTTGATTATCCGCAGCCTTTCATGGCTGGTCGCCAACTCTACCGCCATCTGCTGGTAAGCATCCAAAGTCGTTGTAACGAGCTCCGGTAACCCGACCGCCCTCAATAAACTCGCAGCGACTCTGCCCGCAAACGTTTCGCCGGCACAGGTCAACACGGGTACACCCGCCCATAGCGCATCGCTCGCGGTCGTATGAGCATTACAGGGCGCAGTATCCAGACAAAGATCCGCCAATTTGTGACGTGCCAGGTGTTCGGACAGCGGTATCCGCCCCGAAAAAACCAGGCGCTCTCCATCGACACCTCGTCTCGAAGCCTCTTTCTTCAAGTTTTCTGCGGCAGTCGCATTGTCTCGCAAAAGCCACAACACGCTGTCCTCGACCCGGGTAAGTATTCTCATCCAGCAGTCGAACACATCGGGCGTGATTTTATAATTATTGTTGAAACAACAAAACACGAACCCTCTTGACGGCAAGCCCAGGCCGGCCGGATCGACCGCCGTCTCCGATATAATGCGTCGGCTGTCGTTTACCTGATAAGTATCAGGCAGGACGACGACTTTCTCAGAATAAAATTTCCTACACTCATCGGGAATTACCGTGCGATCTGCAATAATGTAATCTATATAACTCGCACCCATTGTCCCTGGATAGCCGATATAATTTACCTGAATTGGAGCAGGACGCCGAGCAAAGACGGCCGTGCGCGCGTCCTGTGTGAAACCCTTCAAATCAATCAATACATCGATTTCCAGCCCTCTTATGCGCGAAACAATCTCTTCATCACTCAGAGCTCTGGCATCGACAAAATGTTCAAAGCAGCGTGTCAGACGCCGCCTCATCTCGGAGTCGTCGTCGGGTCCGACCGATATCGCGGTTATATCAAATCGTGACTTATCGTGACTTTCGAACATGCCGGCCATGAGACATGAGGTTGCATGTTGATGAAAGTCGGCAGACAGATAAGCGACACGAATTCTCTCGTGCGTGTAGCGCTCGCCGAGCCAAACAGGCTCTCGAGACGGAGCAAACTTCCCCGCGACCCACGAGTTGGCGCATCGGAGCTGATCTCCAGGAGACGACGAAATTGCGAGAAAGGTGAATGGGTCGGTATTCGTCTTCTTTGCCAATACCGACGAAGTCAAGTGCTCGCATTCAGTTTTGAAATTACTCCAATCACATAGATGCATTTTTGCACGGAGTCGCGCGCCTTCTGCGCTCATCAAATCGGGTTTGAGCGCCAGCGCCTGATCATAAGCGGCCAGGGCGTCGTCGTAGCGTCCGAGTTCGACAAAGAGAGTGCCGCGACCGAACCAAGCCGCTTCCAACTTCGGCTCGAGGGCCAACGCTTTGTCATAAGCGGCAAAAGCGTCATCGTAGCGCTTGAGTTCACCGAAAAGATTGCCGCGACCGAGCCACGCGTTTTCCAAGCCGGGCTCGAGGACCAGCGCCTTGTCGTAAGCAGCCAAAGCGTCGTCGTAGCGCTTGAGTTCGAGGAAAACATTGCCGCGACCGAGCCACGCGTGTTCCAAGTCCGGGTCGAGCGCCAGCGCCTTGTCGTAAGCTGCGAGGGCGTCACCGTAGCGTTTGAGGTGACCGAAAACATTGGCGCGACCGAGCCAAGCGTTCTCCAAGTCGGGCTCGAGGACCAGCGCCTTGTCATAGGCAGCCAGGGCGTCGTCATGGCGCCCGAGTTCGAGGAAAACATTGCCGCGACCGAGCCATGCGTTTTCCAAATCCGGCTCGAGCGCCAGCGCCTTGTCATAAGCGGCCAAGGCGTCGTCGTGGCGCGCGAGTTCGATAAAAACGTTGCCGCGACCACAATATGCGCCCGCGTAATTGGGATGAAGTGCGATCGCCTTGTCGTAGTCGCGAAGAGCGGAATCGAATCTTTTTTGCATAAATAGCGTGTTTGCGCGGTTGTAAAATGCAATCGGGATATTGGGGCCGAGAGCGACCGCTGTGTCGTGGCTCGCGAGCGATTCCTCCAATCGCCCGAGTTGCATCAAGCTGATGCCGCGATCGCAATACACCGGTCCATAGTTCTTGAAAAGTGTCAGCGCCTTGTCGAACTGGTCGATGGATTCCTGATATCTCTTTTGTTTGACAAGAAACAATCCATAGTTATGGAATAGTGGCGGAAAATGAGAGTCGATCGACAAGGCCGCCAAAAAGAATTGTTCGGCTTCTGATAGTCTTCCATTCTCCGAACATGCGATCCCAAGCATATGGAGCGCATCGAAATTGCGTGCGTCATTTGAAATGATAGTCCGAAAAAGAGTTTCTGCCTCCTTAAAGCGTCCATTTTGGAGCGCTTCCTGCGCTTGATTAAATAAGGGCATCGCGGATCCTCTGAAGTGTCCAAGCTGGACTTCGCCAGTATCGCGATTTGGTTTCGCGCACCACCCTTCCTGGCCTTGAGCACTCAAATCAGGGTCATCGTGCTGTTGGTACTCGATCTGAATGCCTTGCAAACAGCTCGACATCGAGTAGATTAGCGTGGGCTATGGTAATTCGTCCAGCCGCAATCATGCACCACGGGTCGCGCGTCCCGCTGCGATCTTACCGACCCTGCGAGGGGGCGGTAGATTTTGCCGATCCGCGCGTGATATTGACATGGTGCAGGGCCAAACTGATGGTTTTGTTCCGTGCGGCCGGGACGCGCCCTTCAACCGACGGCCGGGCGCGTCGGTTCGCCCGAGTCAGTCGTCGCACCAAGTCGGTCGTCGCACCAAGTCAGTCGTTGCACGAGGAGAGGTCCGAATGAGCCCGGCAAGAGCGGTGGCGGCCATGGCCCTGATTGCGATCGCGGAGCTGGCGGGCGCGTCGGGTGCCGCCGCCCAAGCCTATCCGACCCGTCCCATCACCATCATCGTGCCGTTCGCGGCCGGCGGTCCGACCGACGTGCTGTCGCGCGTGCTCGGTGAGCGCATCCGCGCCGCGCTCGGCCAACCGGTGCTGATCGAGAACGTCACCGGGGCCGGCGGCTCGATCGGGGTCGGCCGGGTCGTCGCGGCGGCGCCGGACGGCTACACCGTCAGCATCGGCCATATCGGAACCCATGTCGCCAATGGCGCGATCTATCCCTTGAAATACGATCTCCTCAACGACCTCGACCCGGTCGCCCGGCTGCCCAGCAATCCCATGATCGTGGTCACGCGCAAGAATTTTCCCGCCGCCAGCCTCAAGGAGGTTATCGAACGCCTCAAGGCAAATCCCGGCAAGATTTCGGCCGGTACGGCGGGCGCGGGCTCGGGCTCCCACATTGCCGGGCTGCTGCTGCAGAGCCTGACCGGTGCTCGGCTGTCGTTCGTGCCGTATCGCGGCACCGGCCCCGCCTTGCAGGATCTGGTCGCCGGCCAGATCGACATGATCATCGACCAGGCTTCGAACTCCCTGCCGCAGATCCGGCAGGGCAGCATCAGGGCCTGGGCGGTGACCGCTACCGAGCGGATGGCCTCCGCCCCGGAGATTCCGACCGTGGTCGAAGCCGGTCTGCCGGAGCTTCAAATGGAGGTCTGGAGCGGCATGTGGGTGCCCCACGGCACACCGCGCGCGATCGTGGACAAGCTCAACGCCGCGGTGGTGGGCGCGCTCGCCGATCCGGCGGTGCGCGACAAGCTCGCAGGCCTCGGCCTCGACGGGCCGCCCGCCGACCAGCGGATGCCCGAGGCGCTCGGCGCCTTTCAGCGGGCGGAGGCGGCGAAATGGTGGCCCATCATCAAGGCGGCGAACGTCGCCGCGGAGTGACGGCCGGGTAGGTGAAGTCCGGCTGAAGTCTCATGGCGGGTTGATTTCAACCAATCTTATCGGCCTTACCTGATTGACGGATAAGATCGGACAAAGGTCCGCCCCCGCAACCAGAAATTCCCCCTGTCGCGCCGTGCCGGATCGCGTTATCGAGGAGCCCCTCGATCCGGTCTGCGCGACATTCATGAACACAGACGATAAGCATTTCCGCTTCATCGGCCGGCCGCTCCCCCGCAAGGAGGACGCCCGGCTGACGACCGGCGCCGGCCGTTTTACCGATGATTTCAACGCTCCCGGCCAGGGCTATGTGGCGATGGTGCGGTCGCCCCATCCGCATGCCCGGATTCGCGGCGTCGATGCCGCCCGCGCCCGTGCCATGCCCGGCGTGCTCGGCGCGTTCACCGGCGCCGACTGCCTCGCCGACGGGCTCCGGCCGATTCCCCACGATCCCCTGCCCAAGACCAAATACGACATGATGCTGCATGCGCCCGGCGGCGGCGAGGTGTTCATCGGTCCACATCTGCTGCTTCCCGCCGACAAGGCCCGCCATGTCGGCGAGGCCGTCGCCATGGTGGTGGCGGCAACGCAGGCGCAGGCGCTCGACGCCGCCGAGGCCGTCGCGGTCGACTACGAAGTGCTCCCGTTCGTGCTCCATTCCGAGGACGCCATGAAGCCGGGCGCGCCGCCGGTCTGGGGCGAGGTGCCCGGCAACGTGCCCATCGACACGGCGTTCGGCGACCGCGAGGCGACCGAGCGCGCCTTCGCCGCGGCCGATCACGTGGTCGCCATGGACTTCCATGTCGACCGCGTCACCGGGGTGCCGCTCGAGCTGCGTTCCGCGCTCGCCGAATACGACCCGGCGAGCGGCCGCTACACCCTGCACGCCGGCAGCGGCGGCGCGGTGCGGCAGAAGAACGAGCTCGCAACCGTGCTCGGCGTCGCGCCGGACCGGCTGCGCGTTCTCTCCTACGATGTCGGCGGCAATTTCGGCACCCGCAACCGCGTCTTCGTCGAGTTCGGCCTCGCCTTGTGGGCCGCGGCCAAGCTGCGCCGCCCGGTGAAGTACACCGCGACGCGCTCCGAGGCGTTCCTGAGCGACTACCAGGGCCGCGACCTCGTTACCAGGGTCGCACTCGCCCTGCGTAAGGACGGCCGCTTCCTCGCCATGCGCGCGACCAACATCAGCAATGTCGGCGCGCGCTGCGTGTCGCTGTCGCCGCTCTCCAAGGGCGCCGGGCTGATCACCGGCTCCTACGACATTGCCGCCGCGAGCCTGCGCGCGGTCGCGGTGTTCACCAACACCATGCCGACCCAGGCCTATCGCAGCTCGGGGCGGCCCGAAGTGACCTTCGCCATCGAGCGCCTGATCGACATCGCGGCGGCGCAGCTCGGCTTCGACCGCATCGCGCTGCGGCGCAAGAACCTGGTGCGGCCGAACCGCATGCCCTACCGCAACGCTGTCGGCATGCTCTATGACAGCGGACGTTACGAGGAGAACATGGACGCGGCGATCGAGGCGGCCGACTGGAAGGGGTTTCCGGCACGCCGCCGCGACGCCAGGCGCCGCGGCAAGCTGCTCGGGCGCGGCCTCGCCAATTACGTGGAATCCTCCATCGGCGCGCCGAAGGAGCAGGCGCAGATCCGGGTGCGCCCGGACGGCCGCGTCGATGTGGTGATCGGCACCCAGCCGGCCGGGCAGGGCCATGAGACGAGCTTCGCCCAGGTGATCTCGGACCTGCTCGTCGTGCCGGTGGAGAAGGTCGACATCATTCTCGGCGACACCGATGTGGTGCGGGTCGGCGGCGGGTCGCATTCCGGCCGCTCGATGCGGCACGCCGCGACGGTGTTCTCCAAGGCCGCCGCCGACCTGATCGACAAGGGCCGGCGCATCGCCGCCGCGGTGCTGGAGGCGTCGGTCGATCATGTCGCGTTCGCGGACGGCCGCTTCGTCGCCCGCGAGACCAACCGCAGCTTCGACGTGTTCGAGCTCGCCGCCGAGGCGGCGAACCTGCGGCAGCCCGGCGACCTCGCCGACGGGCTTTGCGTCGTCACCGACAACGAGATGCACGATCCGGTGTTTCCCAACGGCTGCGCCACCTGCGAGGTCGAGGTCGACCCCGACACCGGCGCGGTCGAGATCACCCGTTATGCCTGCATCGACGATGTCGGGCGCTGCATCAATCCGCTCATCGTCGACGGCCAGACCCACGGCGCCATCGTGCAGGGCATCGGCCAGGCGATGTGGGAACTGGTCTATCTCGATCCGGATTCCGGCCAGCCTTTGACCGGCTCGCTGATGGACTACGGCATGCCGCGCGCCGACCTGCTGCCGTCCTTCACCACCCGCATCGCCGAGGTGCTGTCGCCGACCAATCCGCTCGGCATCAAGGCCGGCGGCGAGGGCGGCACCACCGCGGCGCCCGCGGTCATCGTCAGCGGCATCGTCGATGCGCTGCGCGACTACGGCATACGCGACATCCGGATGCCGGCGACCTCCTACCGGGTGTGGAAACTGATCGCCGACGCCAAGGCGGCGGCGGGCGGCCGGTGAGGTGATCATGCAGAACGTCCGCGCCGCCATCATCCCCGTCACCCAGTTTGAGCAGAATTGCACGCTCATGTGGTGCACCCGGACCATGCGTGCGGTGGTCGTCGATCCCGGCGGCGATCTGCCGCGCATCCGCCGGGCGATCGCCGAAGCCGAGGTGACCGTGGAGAAGATCTGGCTCACCCATGGCCACATCGACCATGCCGGCGCCGCCGCCGAACTCCGCCAGGAGCTCGGCGTGCCCATCGAAGGCCCGCACCGCGCCGAGGAGTTCCTGCTCGGGCACATCGCGGCGAGCGGGTTGAAATTCGGGATGTTCAGCGCCCGCAACGTCCTGCCCGATCGCTGGCTCGACGACGGCGATGCGGTCGCGGTCGGTGCGCTCACATTCGCGGTGCTGCGTTGCCCCGGCCACTCGCCCGGCAGCGTCGCCTTCTTCAACGCGCAAGAGCGCTTCGCCATCGTCGGCGACGTGCTGTTTTCCGGCTCGATCGGCCGCAGCGACCTGCCGGGCGGCGACCATGCGACGCTCATCCGATCGATCAAAGACAAGCTGATCCCGCTCGGCGACGACGTGAGCTTCATCTGCGGCCACGGGCCGGCGAGCACCATCGGCCGCGAGCGGGCGAGCAATCCGTTCCTGAAATGAGCGCCCTGAGATGAGCGCCCCTGGAATGAGCCGGCGGTCGTTTACCGATCGTACATAATGTCCCCATAACCTCTCGGAAAATTTTAGCCATCCCGGGGGACACATGAAAACAGTCATAGCGGCCGGACTGGCCCTGTCGCTCGCCGCCGCGCCGATCCAGGCGCGCGCCGACGGCGGGCAGATTGCGGCGGGCATCATCGGCGGTCTCGCCGCTGGGGCGATCATCGGATCGATGGTGCGGCCGCCGCCGCCCGTCTATTACGCGCCGGCGCCGGTCTACGCCGCTCCGCCGCCGGTCTATGTCGCGCCGCCCACCTGCTATTTCGCGCCGGGCGCGCCGGTGTGGGACCAGTGGCGCGGCATCTGGGTCCGGCCGCAGGTCCAGGTCTGCAATTAGCAAGAACGCAGGGCGGGCTCTTTCGCCCGCCGCTCGGCGGCACGGCGGCACGGCGGCACGGCGGAATCCGCTATCCGCGCTGTGGGCTGCCGCATTGCCGGGAAATGGTCCCGCAGCCGATCACGCAACGTCGCGGCGGCAGGGCCGATTTCACCCGTGCAGCAGCTTGAGCGCGACGATCACCGACATCAGCGCCAGCGTCACGACGTTCGAGGTGATCAGCGGCCAGTCCATCAGGGCGAGGCCATAGATCAGCCAGAACGCGATTCCGACGGTGAAGGCGATGGTGCCGGCCAGCGAAATGGCCGCGGTGTCCCGTGACCGCACGATCTGGATCGCCTGGGGCACCCAGCACACCGTGGTCAGAACCGCCCCGGCCATGCCGATGGTTTCGATGAGAACGCCGTTCATGGGACCGCAATAGAGCCGAATCGCTTGCGGCTTTATGACAGCGGCATGAGGCCTGGTTGAGCTCCCGCCGCCCCCTTCGCCGCCCCCTTCGCCGCGTGCGCCTTGCTCTGGTCACGATGCCGGTCTAAATGTCACTATCACCTCCGAGATGACCCGCGTCCGGCGGCTCTGGCACGCCGCGGCGCCATTTTGCATTGACTAAGCATCGCCGAGACTGTGTATCGCCGAGACTGTGAATCGCTGAGACCATGTTCCGCCTGTTCGAAAGGGTTCTGAATCCGACCTACCAGCCCGCGCGGACCGAGCCGCCCGCCGGGCTCGCGGCGTTCTATTGGCATTTCGCCCGCCAGGCCAGGGGCCTGTTCGTCGGCCTGTTCGCCACCGGGTTTCTCGTCGCCATCCTCGATTCGATGATTCCGGTCTTCATGGGGCGGGTGGTTGCCCTGGTGACCGGCAGCGATCCGGCCCTGCTGTGGGAGCAATCCTGGCGCACCCTGCTCGGCATGGCGGCGGTGCTGCTGGTGGTGCGCCCGCTGGCGCTGACCAGCCAGAACCTCATCACCCACCAGGCGATCTCCGCCAACGTCTCCAACATGATCCGGTGGCAGGCCCATTGGCATGTGGCGCGGCAATCCTGGGCGTTCTTCCAGAACGATTTCGCCGGGCGCATCGCGTCGCGGGTGCTGCAGACCGGGCCGTCGGTGCGCGAGTCGTTGGTCGCCCTCATCACCGGCGTCTGGTACATCCTCGTCTATGGCTCGAGCGCGATGTTCCTGCTGGCCTCCGCCGACCGCTGGCTGGCGCTGCCGATCAGCATCTGGTTCGTCGGCTATCTTGTGCTGCTGCGCGCCTTCGTGCCGCGCATGCGCGACCGCTCCAAGGTGGTGTCGGAGGCGCGCTCGATGCTCACCGGGCGGGTGGTAGACACCTACACCAACATCCTGACGGTGAAGCTGTTCGCCCGCGCCCGCAACGAGGACGCCTATGTGCGCGACGCCATCGATGAGCACACCGCGCTGTTCCACACCTCGCTGCGGCTCAACACCCTGTTCAGCTTCTGCCTGACCACGCTCAATGCCATGCTCGTCACCGGCACCGCCGCCATCGCCATCGCGCTGTGGACGCACGGCCAGGTCGGGGTCGGCACCGTGGCGATGGCGCTGCCGCTGTCGTGGCAGATCATCAATATCGCCGGCTGGGTGGCGATGCGGATCACCGAAATCTTCGAGAACATCGGCGTAGTGCAGGAAGGCATGATGACGATCGCCAAGCCGATCGGCCTCGCCGACCGTGCCGACGCCAGGCCGCTGACGGTGACGCGCGGCGAGATCGTGTTCGACGACGTGCGGTTCGGCTATGGCCGCGAGAGCGGCCTGATCGAAGGGCTCACGCTCACCGTGCGCGCCGGCGAGCGGATCGGCCTGGTCGGCCGCTCCGGCGCGGGCAAGTCGACGCTGGTCAATTTGCTGCTGCGCTTCTTCGACATCGAGGACGGCCGCATCCTGATCGACGGGCAGGACATCGCGGTGGCGACCCAGGAAAGCCTGCGCACCCAGATTTCGGTGGTGACCCAGGACACCTCGCTGCTGCACCGCTCGATCCGCGAGAACATCCGCTACGGCCGCCCCGAGGCGAGCGACGCCGAGATCATTGCCGCCGCCAGGCTCGCCCATGCCCACGAGTTCATCGAGGATCTCGAGGACTGGCGGGGACGGCGCGGCTACGACGCCCAGGTCGGCGAGCGTGGCGTCAAGCTGTCGGGCGGCCAGCGTCAGCGCGTCGCCATCGCCCGGGTCATCCTCAAGAACGCGCCTATCCTGGTGCTGGACGAGGCGACCTCGGCGCTGGACAGCGAGGTCGAGGGCGCGATCCAGGCGAGCCTCGACACCCTGATGGCCGGCAAGACCGTGATCGCCATCGCCCACCGGCTCTCCACCATCGCACGGATGGACCGGCTGGTCATTCTCGATCACGGCCACATCGTCGAGCAGGGCTCGCACGACGAACTCCTGGGCGCCGGCGGCCACTATGCCTCGCTCTGGCGTCGCCAGTCGGGCGGCTTCATCGATGCCGCGCCGGCGGAGATGCCGGCCACCGCGG
>DASYNT010000286.1:0-6841 GCA_036008405.1 Xanthobacteraceae bacterium | reverse complement strand
TTTCCGTGCGATTCCTCCAAAATTCTTGGCGAGAGACCGGGTCCTTTCCCTCTAACCTCCGGAAATGTCGGCACTTCCGTCGGCACACGAAATTCCCGTGGAGAGACCCCGGTGGCTGGCTGGGGCGCCAGGATTCGAACCTGGGAATGGCGGAATCAAAATCCGCTGCCTTACCACTTGGCTACGCCCCATTTCGCGGCGCTCCGCCGCAGGCTTGCGCGCGGCGCAGTGATCGCGGCCGCTCGCGGGGCGGACCATACTGGCATGCCCCTCCGCGATCAATCTCCAGGCGCGACGTCGCAGCCGGTTGCCGAGATCGAAGGCGCAGCGTCGTCACGAAAGCCTCGGACGGTTTGTGAAGCGGCGTTCCGTCCGGGCGACGGGTTTCCACCGGTTGCCACACCGCCGTCGGCATGAAACGGTGGCACGTCGAAGAGGTTCAAGGGAACATCTTCGCTTCCGTATCCGCGAGCACGTGGTGTATCTTGCCGCCGGAAACGACCAGGATCAGCCTGCAAAAACAACGGGGCCGGCGATGGACCAGCGCAACTTCACGGGCGACTACGACACTCTGCTGGAGCTCGTCAAAACGCGCGTGAGCGTGCGCAATCTCAAGCCCGATCCGATTCCCGACGAATACGTCACCCAGATCCTCGAAGTCGGGCGCTGGGCGATGTCCGGGGCCAACGGCCAGCCGTGGGATTTCGTCGTCGTCAAGGACCCGGAAATCAAGAAGGATCTGTTCCGCGTCTATATCGAGGAGAACAACGACTTCATCTACTGGATGGAGCAGCAGCGCGACTTCAAGCTGCGCCATCCCTCATTCCAGATGACCCACGACGAGGCGCTGCAGAAGCACCGCACCGGCGTCGGCTGGTCGATCGCGCCCGTGCTGATCGTCATTCTGGGCGACGGCCGCCGCCAATGGGCGACCGTCCAGGGCGCCCATACCTTCGGGCGCGATCAGTCCCATCTCACCGACGGACTGGCCAACACCGCCATGATGATGCACCTCGCCGCCGGCGCCCTCGGCCTCGGCAGCCAGCACGTCACCATCCACATCCAGGAGCCGTTCAAGCGTATCCTCGGCGTGCCGGATCTGCTCACCTTCTCGCTGATCATGCCGATCGGATATCCGGCCGTGCCCCCCAAGCAGGGTGTGCGCCGGCCGCTGGAAGACATGGTGCATCACGACAGGTTCGACATGTCGAAATACATGAGCAACGAGCAGATCCTGCACTACCTCCACGGGCTGCGGGAAAAGACGGTGCCGGTCTACAGCCACTCCTATGCCGGCCGCCCGCCGGTGCCGGACGGCGGGAAAGCGTGACCGCGATGGGGCGTTTAGTCGTGTCGTCGCGGCCGCGCGTGGCACCGGCAATATTGGCCGCGTTTTGCCGCAGCCTGTGCCTCTCCACGCTTGCGGGGAGAGGTTGGCGCGCGCTTGCGCGCCGGGTGAGGGGGCCTCTCCACGAGTTTGAGCGTGTGGATCGGCCCGCTCAACCCGACCCTCTCCGCGCCGGCGGCGAGAGGGAAAAGAGGCGCCGCCCGGCGTGCGACTGGTCCGTACTTCAGGGGGTTGGCACCGCGACGCGCCTGGCGTCGGCCCTTGCTCGTATCGTGCTGCTCGCTGGCCTCTTGATCCACTGCGGCGCCCCCGCGCTTGCCCTCGATACCGTCCGCCTCGGCAAGGCGGTGCCCAACTCGTTCGCCTTCGCCGCCACCGAGGTCGGCATCGACGCCAAGATTTTCGAGCGCGAAGGACTTCAAATCGCGGTATCGAGCTTCCGCGGCGATGCCCAGATGCAGCAGGCGCTGGCGGCCGGCAGCCTCGACATCGGGCTCGGCTCCGGGCCGGGGCTCGGCTTCCGGGTCAAGGGCGCACCGTCGATCGGGGTCGCGGCCATGTACGGCGCACCGGCCAATCTCGCGCTGGTGATTTCGGCGAAGTCGCCGATCAAGAGAGTGGCCGACCTCAAGGGCAGGCGCATCGGCGTCACCACCAGCGGCTCGCTCACCGATTGGCTGGTCCGCGAGCTCTCGCGGCAGCAGGGCTGGGGCTCGAACGGCATCGCGATCGCGGCGCTCGGCCAAATTCAGGCACGGCTCGCGGCCATCGACCGCGGCGAGCTCGACGGCATGGTGGTCGAGGCCGCCAACGGCTACGAGCTCGAGGAAACCGGCCGGGGCCGCAACCTGATCCTGTTCGGCGACATCGCGAAGCATTTCTACACCCACGTGATCTACGCCACCGACGACATGATCGACAAGCGACCGGAGCTGCTGCGGCGGTTCCTGCGCGGCTGGTTCAAGACCGTCGCCTTCATGCGGGCGAACCGCGAGTTCACGGTGAAATCGGTGCAGCATACGCTTGCGGTGCGCCCGAGCGTGGTGGAGAAAATCTACGATGCCCAGATGGCCGGCTTCTCCGCGGACGGCGCCTGGGATCCCGAAGCCATCGACGTGATCCGGTCTTCGCTCAAGGAGCTGGGCATCCTGCCCACGGTCCCCGACGCCAAGGCGCTCTACAACGACAAGTTCGTCCCGGTGCCGCTGCAATGAACGCCGGCACGCCATGAGCATGGTCGGCATCGACATCGGAGGCACCTTCACCGATCTCGTCGGCTTTACGGACGGCGCCATTATCACCGCCAAGACGCTGACGGTTCCGGCCGATCCGACCGTCGGGGCCGCCACGGCGCTGCGCGAGGCCGGATGCGACGTCGCCGCTATCGGCGAGCTTCTGCACGGCTCGACCATCGCCATCAACACCGTGCTGGAGCGCAGCGGGGCCGCCACCGCGCTCGTCACCACCGAAGGCTTTCGCGACGTCTACGCGCTCGGACGGGGCAACCGGCCCGACGCGTTCAATCTCGACTTCCACCGGCCGCGGCCGCTGGTGCCGCGCGACCTCACCTTCGAGGTTCGCGAGCGGATGAACGCCGCGGGCGACGTGCTGGTGGCGATCGACGCGGCTGCTGTCGAGGCGCTGGGGCGCCGGCTCACGGCGCTGGGCATCGAGGCGGTGGCGATCTGCTTTCTGCACTCCTATGCCAACCCGGCCCATGAGAGGGTGGCGGGCGAGGTGCTGCGCCGCGTCTGCCCGCACATCTTCGTCACCACCAGCCACGAGATCCTGCGCGAGTTTCGCGAATATGAGCGGACCTCGACCACCGCGCTCAACGCCTTCGTCGGGCCGCGCGTCAGCCGCTATCTCGCGCGCTTCGAGGGCTTTGCCCGCGAAGCGAAGTTCGCCGGCCAGATCGCCATCATGCGCTCGAACGGCGGCACAATGTCGATCTCCGAGGCGCGGCGCCAGCCGGTGGCGATGATGGAATCGGGCCCGGTGGCCGGTATGATCGGCGCCGCCCATCTGGCGCGTCTGCTCGGCATCGAGCAGGCGATCGGCTTCGACATGGGCGGCACCACGGCGAAGACCGCGCTGATCGCCGGCGGCCTGCTCGCCATCGAGGAAGGCTATGTGATCGGCGACGCCTTCACCGGGCAGCCGATGCAGCTTCCCGTCGTCGACATTGTCGAGGTCGGGGCCGGCGGCGGCTCGATTGCCTGGTGCGACGACAATGGCGGCCTGCATGTGGGTCCGGTCAGCGCCGGCGCCGATCCCGGACCGGTCTGCTACGGGCGCGGCGGCGAGCTGCCGACCGTGACCGATGCGGACCTCGTGCTGGGGCGCCTCAACGGAGAGCGCTTTCTCGGCGGCGGCATGCGGCTCGATCGCGCCGGCGCACAGTCGGCGATCAAGGCGAAGCTCGGCGACCGGCTCGGGCTCGATACGGTGACGACGGCGCACGGGATAGCGACGATAGCGGACGGCGCCATGTCGCTCGCGGTGCGGGCGGTGTCGGTCAATCGCGGCATCGACCCCCGCGATACCGCCGTGATCGCGTTCGGCGGGGCAGGGCCGGTGCATGCGGTCGCCATCGCGCGCGAGATTTCTATTCCGAAGGTGATCGTTCCGAAGCTGCCGGGAAACTTCTCCGCGCTCGGCATGCTGATGGCGCAGTGGCGGCAGGACTTCGTGCATACGCTGATCGGCGAACTCGGCCGCGTGCCGCTGGCGGCCGCGGCGCGCGCCTTTGCCGATCTGCGCGCTGCGGGCGAGGCGGCGCTGGCGCGCGACGGGCTGTCTGGGGGAACCTTCGCATTCGCCGCCGACCTGCGTTATCGCGGCCAGGAGCACACCATCGCCATTGCGGTCGCCGGCCCCGGCAATCTCTCCGGCGACACCGCGGCGACGCGTAAACGCTTCGACGCGCAGCATGACCGGCGTCACGGCCACGCCGCGCCCGACCAGTCGATCGAGATCGTCAATCTGCGCCTCGTGGTGACGCTGCCGCGCATGGACGACGCCATCGGCCACTGGCTCAGCACGCCATGGTCGCCGGAAGATGCGGCACCGGCCGAGCGCCGCATCGTTCATGACGATCAGGCCAGGCCGGTGGAAGCGAACATCTTGTGGAGGCCCGGGCTCGCGGCGGGCACGCAGGTCGCCGGCCCCGCCGTGATCGAGGAGCGCAACTCGACGACGTTCGTGCCGCCGGGCGATCATGCGATGATCGATTCCTGGGGCAATATCGTGATCACGCTGGGCGATCGGGTGGCTTGACCGAAGCCAATTGTTCAGTGCCATTAGGAAATGCGAGCCGTTCAATGTTACCCGTCGCAAACCTCAGAACTGTCATCGCCCGGCTCGACCGGGCGATCGAGTATCCGCTGACCGCGCTGGCGACGCCCGGCGCCTCGTCGTTGGCGACCGGGAGCACTGGATCGCCCGGTCGAGCCGGGCGATGACAGCCATGAGTACCGACGAAACTTTGGAAGCTGTGCAGGCGTCCGCGCTCTCTCCCGTCAACCCCATCACGGTCGAGGTCGTGCGCAACGCCGTCAACGCCTATGCGGACGAGATGGCGACGGCGCTGTGCAAGTCGGCCTACAACATGATGATCTACGAGGTGCGCGACTTCTGCTGCGGGCTGATCGACACGCAGGCGCGCATGATCTCGCAGAACAAGGGCGGCCTGCCGATCTTTCTGGCCGATCTCGGGATTGCCGTGCAGGACGGCATCGAGCGCTACGGCCTCGGGGGCTTTGCGCCCGGCGACGTCATCATTATGAACCACGGGCAGGTCTGCGGCCAGCATCTCAACAACGTGGTGATCTACGCGCCGTGCTTTCATGACGGCGAGGTGGTGGCCTTTGCGGCGAGCCGCGCCCACTGGGTCGACATTGGCGGCAGCCGGGTCGGCTTCGGTTCGGTGGAAACCACGGAGATCTACCAGGAAGGCCTGCAGTTCCGCTCGCTCAAAATCTATGAGGCGGGCAAGCGCAACGAGACGCTGTGGCAGATCATCCACGACAATGTGCGCTTTGCCGAAGCGGCGCTCGGCGATCTGCGTGCTCAGATCGCGGCCTGCCAGCTCGGCATCCGTCGCTACGGCGAGCTGCTGGCGCGCTATGGGCGCGTCGCGGTCGCGGCCGCGATCGACGTGATCTGGGACAACACCGAGCGCGAGGCGCGCGCCTTCATCGCCAGGGTGCCGGACGGCACCTATGAAGCCGAAAGCTTCCTCGACAATGACGGCCGCACCCTCGACGTGAAGCTGCGCATCAAGGTGAAGGTGGTCATCGACGGCTCCCGCATGGTGGTGGACTTTTCCGGCATGCATGACCAGGTGCCGGGGCCGACCAATTCGGGCTATTCGGGCGGCCTCGCCGCGGCGCGCGTCGCCTTCAAGTGTCTCACCCTGCCGCAGGCGCCGGTGAACGAGGGCTGCTTCCGGCCGCTCGAAATCATCCTGCCGGAGGGCAAGCTGCTCAATGCGAGGCCGCCGGCCGCGCTCGGATTGTGGAGCATTCCGCTGCCGACCGTGATCGACACCATCCTCAAGGCACTGGCGCCGGCGCTGCCGGACCGCATCCCGGCGGCGCACAAGGGCGACATGGGCGGCTGCTCGTTCTCCGGTTTTCGCCTCGACGGCAGGCGGTTCCTGCTGATGAACATTTTCGGCGGCGGCTGGGGCGGGCGTCCGCGCGAGGACGGCGAATCGGCCTCGGTGTCGATTTGCCAGGGCGATGTGCGCAATGCGCCGGTGGAACTGCAGGAGATCCAGTATCCGTTCCTCGTCGAGCGATTCGCGTTGCGCCAGGACTCCGGCGGCCCCGGCCGCCATCGCGGCGGACTCGGCGTCGAATTGACCTATCGGGCGCTCGGCAAGACCCTCACCAACGTGAATTGCGAGCGCACCAAGGACCCGCCCTGGGGGCTCAATGGCGGCGGCCCGGGCGCCGTCAACGAGGCGGTGCTG
Source organism: Xanthobacteraceae bacterium (assembly GCA_036008405.1). Classification (GTDB taxonomy): domain Bacteria; phylum Pseudomonadota; class Alphaproteobacteria; order Rhizobiales; family Xanthobacteraceae; genus JAJPKK01. The sequence goes on along the minus strand of DASYNT010000286.1, from coordinate 515 downwards.
GTGCGTCGCGACGGCACCGAGCAAAAGCTCCTCAAGGCGACGAGCGTGCCGATGGAGGCGGGCGACCGCCTGATCTTCCGCACCGCCGGCGGCGGCGGCTGGGGCGATCCGCGCCTGCGCAGCCGGCGCGAGGTCGCCGCCGATGTCGCCAACGGCTATGTGTCGGCGCCGGCGGCCCGGCGCGACTACGACTTCGACGACACTCAAAACAGCGCGGCGGAGTAGGGGGATGCCGGCAAATGTCGCTCCTCTCGCCGACGCGCGCCGGCGGCGGCTGCTGGCCGCGATGCGGGCGGCCGGCATCGACGAGATGGTCGTGTACGGCAATGCCTGGCAGGGCGACTACCTGCGCTACGTCGCGGATTTCGGCATACTCGAAGGTCATGGCATCGCGGTGATCGCGGCTGACGGGGCAGCCGAGCTGTTCCTCGACAGCGCCACCGACGCCGAGCGCGCCGAGGTGGAAGCGCCCGGTGTTACGGTGCGGCTCGCCGGCGACATCGCCCGCGGGGTCG